>JBKJLX010000790.1:0-6336 GCA_046596645.1 Polyangiaceae bacterium | reverse complement strand
ACTCGTCGGTGCCGGCGAAGAGCGACCCGATCATGACGCAGGAGGCGCCGGCCGCGATCGCCTTGGTGACGTCGCCGGAGAGCTTCACGCCGCCGTCGGCGATGATGGGGATGTCGTGGCGATCGGCCGCCTTGGCGCAGTCGGCGATGGCGGTGATCTGCGGCACGCCCACACCGGCGATGACGCGCGTGGTGCAGATGCTGCCGGGGCCGATGCCCACCTTCACCGCGTCGGCGCCGACGGCGATGAGCGCCTCGGTCGCATCGGCGGTCGCCACGTTGCCGGCGACGATCTGCAGCTTGGGGTGGCGCCGCTTCAGCGAGCGCACCGCCTCGATCACGCCCATCGAGTGGCCATGGGCGGTGTCGACGATGATCACGTCGACGCCCGCCTGCACCAGAGCGTCGGTGCGCTCGTCGCGATCGGCGCCCGGGCCGATGGCGGCGCCGACCCGCAGCCGCCCCTTGGCCGACTTGTTCGCGTCGGGGTGGGAGTCGGTCTGGAGGAGATCGCGGATCGTCATCAGGCCGACCAGCCGCCCGTCCTCGCCGACCACCAGCAGCTTCTCGATGCGGTGCTCGTGGAGAAGCTCCTTGGCGCGATCGCCGGAGACGCCCGGCGGCACCGTCACCAGCTTGGGCGCTGCGGTCATCAGCGCGCTCACCGGCTGGTCGAGGTTCATCGCGAAGCGCATGTCGCGCGCGGTGAGGATCCCCACCGGACGCCGATCGGCGTCGACCACCGGCACGCCGCTGATCCCGTGCTCGTCCATCAGCGCGCGCACCTCGCGCAGCGGCTGCTCAGGGCGTGCCGTCACCGGGCCGGTGATGAGGCCGCTCTCGGCGCGCTTCACCCGCTCGACCTCGCGCGCCTGATCGGCAGGCGACAGGTTCTTGTGCACGATGCCGATGCCGCCGCATCGAGCCATCGCGATCGCGGCGCGCGCCTCGGTGACCGAGTCCATCGCGGCGCTGATGAGCGGGACGCGCAGAGGAATGGTGGCGGTCAGCCGCGAGCGGACGTCGACCTCGGTCGGGAGCACCTCGCTGTACGCGGGCTCGAGGAGGACGTCGTCGAAGGTGAGGCACTCGCGGGGACGGTCGTCGAGCATGGCTCCGGTTACCGCAGGGTCGCGGGCGCCGCCATGCGCGGCCCGAGGGGCAGGCCCAGGACGTCGGCGGCTGCTCCTCGGAATCGCGGCAGATCCAGCTGGACGGCCTCGAGGCTTCGTCTGAGCAGGCCGAATAACGCAGCGCGGCAAAGCACAGGCCCCTGCGATGGGGCGGATGGATGGGGCTAGAGCGACCTGCGCTCGTGCCGACTTTCGCGCGTTCCTTGAAATTCGGGAGGGAGGTTCGACGAAAGGGGGGTGAGGATGCTCGCCGCGACGATGACCGAGACCGGCGCACGGAGCGCGATCCGGGTCGACGGCGCCGACGAGGCGATCGCGGAGCTGCGCCCCCTGGTGCGGGCGGTGGTGGCGCGGGTGCTCGGGGCAGCGGCGTCGGAGGCCGACGTCGAGGACGGGGCCCACGAGGCGCTGCGACGCGCGCTCGAGGGCCGTGCCCGGCTGCGGCCCGGCGAGCCGGTCGGCCCGTGGGTGGTCGGTATCGCGCGCCACGTCGCGCTCGACCAGCGGCGCGCCCGCGGGCGGCGGCGCGAGGAAGGCGGCGAGCGCGGGGCGCAGGCGATCGACGTCGCCGTCGACCCGGCGCCGGGTCTCGAGTCGACGCTCGACGCGCGCCGTCGCGCGGCGCGACTGGAGGCGGCGCTGTCGGACCTGCCGGAGGGGACGCGCGCCGCGCTGGTCGCTTTTCACGTGGAAGGCCTGGCCTACCAGGACATCGCGCGCCGTCTCGGAGTGCCACTGGGCACCGTCGCCACCTGGGTGGCGCGCGGGCGCAAGCGGCTCGCTGCCATCCTGGCGGAAGGGAGGCCCTCGTGACGCGGGGACTCGACGCGACGCTGTCCGATGCGGAGAGCTTCGAGGGCGTGCACCTGAGCGACGCCGCGGTGGCGCTCGTCGCCGACGGCGTGAGCGGCGTCGTGCCGGCGCGGGCGCGCGAGCACGCCCTCGGCTGCGACGCGTGTGCGGGTCGCGTCGCGGACGGTGCGCTGGCCTCGGCCGAGGTTCACGCCGCCTTCGCGGCGCTCCCCGAGGCCGCTTCGGCGAAGCTGCGCGACGAGGCGCGCGGCGCGGGAGCGCGACGCGCGGCCCGGTCTGCGTCGAGCGCGGGCGACTCGCCGCGCGGCGCGGCATGGGCGATCGGCGGAGGACTGGCCGTGGTTGCGGCCGCGTCGGCGCCCACGCTGGGCGGTCTGGCCGGGGCCGTCGGCCAGGTGCGGCACGCGCTCGAGGTGCTGGTGAGCGTGAGCCTGCAGACGGAGCAGGCGCTGCGCATGGCCTCGGGGCGCATGGAGACGGTGCGCATGGGGGCGTCGTGGCTGGCGACGCTGACCCTGGTCGCGGTGGGGTTGTGGATCGCCCGGCGCGGGCCGAGGGCGGAGCGGGTCGATCGGGTGGAGGAGGAAGCGCGATGAACGTGTCGAAGCAGACCGGGAAGCTCGTGAGCGTGGCGGCGATGGCGCTGGTGGTGGGCCTGTACGGCGGGCCCGCCGAGGCCGGCGTGACGCGCGAGGGCGCGTGGCCCGGCGAGGACCCCGAGGTCTCGCTGGAGCTGGGCCGCGCCACGCGCGGCGACGCGCTGCGAAAGCTCGCCGACGAGGCCGAGTGGAGCCTGGTGTTCGAGGAGACGCCCGCTTTCGAGGCGATGATCGTGATCGACCTGCGCGACGTGCCCGCGTCGCAGGCGCTCGACGCCATCCTCGCCTCCGGCGAGTGGACGGCGCGCCGCGAGGGCTCGCTGGTGCGCATCACGCCGCGAGAGACCGGCGCGCAGGCGCCGACCCCGCCCGATCCCGGGCTGGCTCCGACCCCTCCCACTCCCCCCACGCCGCCGGCGGCCGCGGTCGCGGTGCGGAAGGAGGGCGGGCGCGACATCGCGGTGACGGGCGAGTCGGTGCGCATCGCGGCCGGTGACACCGTGCGCGACGTCACGGTGATGGGCGGTGAGGCCGACATCGAGGGACATGTCACCGGCGATCTGGCGGTGATCGGCGGCTCGGCGCGCATCCACGCCGGGGCGCAGGTCGACGGCGACGCCAACGCCATCGGCGGCTCGATCACCATCGACGAGGGGGCCAACGTCGACGGCGAGGTCGGCGTCATCGGCGGCATCGTGCGCGGCGGCGAGCACGCGCGCGGCCGCGGGGTCAAGATCGTCGCCGGGGGCGACCGCGACCGGGAGGGCGACGAGAAGGAGCTCGGCCTCTTCGCCCGTGCCGGCCGCGCCATCTCCAGCGCGATCTCCAGCGCGGCGCTGCTCTTCGTGTTCGGCGCGGTGCTGATCGCGCTCGCCGGGGATCGCTTCGATCACCTGCGCGGCGAGATCGCGGCGCGACCGATGAAGTCGATCGCCATGGGCCTGGTGGGCGGGCTAGGCACCATCGTCGCCCTGATCGTCCTCGCGGTGACGGTCATCGGCATCCCGTTCGCGGCGGTGGGCGCGGTGCTGTTCCTCTTCGCGATGTTCGCCGGCACCGCGGCGGCGGCGACGACGGCGGGGGCGGCGATCGCCGGGCACCGCATGAAGTCTCCCTACGGGCACCTGGCGGTGGGCTGCGTGATCTATCTGGTGGCCGGCCTCCTGCCGTGGGTCGGCATCTGGCTGCAGATGGCCATGCTGCTCGGTGGCTACGGCGCCATGGTGACGACGCGTGCCGCAGGTCTCATCCGCCGCAGGCAGCCCTCGCTGCCGCCTACGACGCCGTACCGCTGACCGGGGCCCCGAGCGGGGCGACGAGCGGGGCGTCGGCGGCGATGGCGACGGCGCGCGGAAGGCGGATGACGAGGCGGGCGCCACCCTCCGGGGAGCTGCCCGCCTCGACGCGTCCTCCGTGATCGAGGGCGATCTTCTTCACGATTGACAGGCCCAGCCCGGTGCCGTCGCGCCTGGTCGTCACGTAGGGATCGAACATGGTGGTGCGCACCTCGGGATCGAAGCCGGGGCCGTCGTCGTCGACCGCGACCCACAGGCCGTCTATGTCCTCTCCCGCCCGCACGCGGACGCGGCCACCGCTCGGTCGCGCACCGGAGGCGGAGCGCCCATCGCGGATCGACTGCGCGGCGTTGCGCACCAGGTTGAGCAACGCGCGGTGGAACATCTCCCGGTCGACGAGCGCCGGCATGCGGCGATCGGGCACCTCGAAATCGAGATCGAGCCCGAGCAGGGCGCCCTCGTCCTCGTCGATGGTGGTGGTGGAGCCGCCCTCGCCCAGGGCGAATCGATCGGCCTGCTCGCGGAGCAGCTCGGCGAGGTCGCAGGGGAGGAGCTCGGCGTCGGGGAGGCGAGCGAAGCGCGCGAAGCGACCGACGAGGCGGCGCAGCGAGCCGACCTCCTCCTCCACCACCTCGGCGGTGGTCGCCAGCAGCTTGCCGAAGGCCTCGTCGGAGCCGTCGTAGCGGCGATGGCACTCCTGCACCGCGAGCTGGATGGGCGTGAGCGGGTTGCGGATCTCGTGGGCGAGGCGTCGGGCGACCTTCTGCCACTCGCCCATGTGACGCAGGAACTCGACGCGGGCCCGGCTGTGCGACAGCTCGAGGATCGCCGCGTTGAAGGTGCGGCCCAGGGCGCCCAGCTCGTCGCGCGAGGAAAAGACGACCCGGGGCTCGAGGTCGCCCGCCGCGACGTCGCGCAGCGCCTCGGTCAGTCGCTGCACGCCGCGCGTGACCGGTCGCGCAACCAGGGCGCCGGTGACCAGGGCGAGGGCGATGGTGAGGAGCATGACCAGCGTCAGCGCGACCAGATAGGGGCGCTCGACGTAGGCAGACCGGCGCGCGCTCTCCAGCTCGCGATAGGCGCGCTCGAAGCCCGCGAGCTGCTCCTGCTCGGCGAAGCGGGCGCCCGGCGTCTCCAGCACGGCGACGAGCTGCGCGGTGGTGCCGGGGATCGGGCTGCGCACGGTGAGGCGCTTGAGATCGGCGGAGCTGGTGGTGCGGGCGACGTGGGTGCTCATCGGGGTCCCCTGTTCGGACTCGATGGCGAGGGAGGCGGCGCGTGGGTGCTCGGCGGCGAGATCGCGCAGGATCTCGGCCGGCGGGCGCGGCGCGCGCCCGGGCGTGCCGTCGGGACCGAGGGTCGGGGTGCCGGCCGACGAGGCCCACAGCACGAGGTCAGGGTGCGCGGCGATCGAGGCGGCCTCGTGGCGCATGCTCTCCTTGAGGGAGGTCGCCAGGTCCGCGTACACGCCGAGGGCGCGGTCGAGCGCGACACCCAGCTCCGGCTGCACCGCGAGGGCGCCGAGTCGATCGATGGTCAGCTTGCCCACGGCCAGCGCCGCCAGGAACGGCAGGAGCGCGGTGACCACGATCGCCACCGTGATGCGGCGCGCGGTCGTCCCGAAGCGCGGCGGGGGCCCACCGAGGGTCGCTGGGGCGGCGAGGGGCGAGGTCTCCGATCGCCCGTCGGGAGGGGGCACGGCAGATTGGGGCACGCCGCGGATGCTAGTCGCTGCGGGTTGCCAGGGCGGGTTGGCGGGGTCACGATCCGCGCATGCTCGAGCTGCTCACCATCTTCGCCCTCTGCAGCGTCGTCTACCTCCTCACCCGCCGGCTCCTCCAGAGGCGCAAGGGGCGGAAGATCACGGTGAAGGTGAAGAACGGCGTCGAGGCGTGGATCGCCGGCGAGGTCGCCGGGATCGTCGCCAAGAAGCTCGCGCTGTCGAAGGACGAGATCTCGCGCAGCATGGGCGGGGATCCCGACGCCGATGTGGTGAGCTCGGTCGAGCGCGTGGTGGCGAAGGTCGACGTGACCTACGAGAAGCTGGCCGTCGGGCAGCTCGAGCTGCGCGCCGAGGTCTGCTTCGAGGACGGGACTTCGCAGCGGGCGACCCGCACGGTCTCGTGGAGCGAGCTGCCGGACGGTGTGCGGGAGGAGCTGTCGACGAGCGGCGCGTCCCAGGCGCACCGCGCTTGGGCGATGCCCTGGGGGGAGTGAGGACGAACCCAGCAGGAAGCTAGACGACGAGGGCCATCACTCGGCGAGATCGAAAACATACGACACGGCCACGAGCCCGGAGTCGGCCACGGGATCCTCCGGTACCGTTCTGCCGCCATCGCCGGCGACGCCCGTTGTGACAAGAGGTGCTCCAACGATCGTGGACCCGCCCTTGGCCACGGCGACGGAGTGGCCCCCGAGGCCCCCGCCTCCCCAGCCCCCACGGCCGCCCCTGCCGCCCCTTCCCCCAGCGCAGCCAGGTGAGTCCGGGGTGGACGAC
>JBKJLX010000750.1:0-4803 GCA_046596645.1 Polyangiaceae bacterium | reverse complement strand
CCGGGCATGGTGCTGATCACCGGCAACCCCGACCACACGGTGTTCTTCAAGATCTCCACCCTCTGGGGCGTGAACGACACCGCGCCGTACTTCCACGACAACTCCTCGAAGACCCTCGAGGATGTGATCGCGCACTACGATGCGCTCTTCCAGGCCTTCCTGGGCCTGACCCTGACCGACCAGGAGAAGCAGGACATCCTCGCGTACATCCGCCTTCTCTGACGTCTAGGCAGGCATCGCGTCGAGCCGGGCGTTCCGTCGGGAGCGCTCGGGCTTCGTCGTTCTTGCGTGCCGAGGCCCGGCGCCGTGAGCGCAGCGCCGGCCCTCGGTTCCGGCTACGCTACGAGGCGCTCGCATGTGGAAGAAGCCCACCCCGCTCGTGCTGGCGTCCATCGTCGTGCTGGTCGCGACGTTTGCCGTCTTCGGTCTCGGGTCGCGCATATCGGACTCCCTCGAGGCGCTCTACGGCAGTCTGGCCCTGGTGCCGGCTCTGGTCGCGCGCGGGCAGCAGCTGTGGTCGGTCGTCACCTACGCGCTGCTCCACGATCTGGGGAGCCCCTTCCACCTCGTCTTCAACTGCCTGGCCTTGTACTGGTTCGGGCCCGACCACGAGACGCGCTGGGGCAAGGGTCGCTTCGCCCTCTTCTGCGGGGCGGCCGCGCTCGTCGGTGGCCTCTTTCCGGTGGCCGCGTACGCGCTAGGCCTGTCCAACGCGTCGGTGGTCGGCGCCAGCGCGGTCACCAGCGCGCTCACGCTGTCCTGGGGCCTCGCCAACAAGGACCGGCCGATCAACTTCTTCTTCGTGCCCATGAAGGGCATCCACCTCGTCTACATCCTGCTCGCGCTCGAGCTGCTCAACGCGGTCAGCCTCTCCGGCGTCTCCGCGGCCTCGCACTTCGGCGGCATGGCGGTGGGCTGGCTCCTCGGCGATGGGTCGCCCTTTCGCGGCTGGTACCTGCAGCGCCGCCTGAAGAGCCTCCAGAAGCAGTCGGCCGCCCTCAAGGGCATGCGCCTCGGCAAGGCCGACCCCGGCCTCCGCGTCATCGAGGGAGGCGCCGGCAAGCGGCCGCGCAAGGAAGACCTCAACTAGGAGGCGCGGCGCGCCGGCATCCGGTTCCGGCCATCCGGTTCCGGCATCCGGATAGCCACTCGTTCGATCACGTGTTCACTCGACGATACCGAGGGCGCGCTGGGCCTGGTCATGGAGTGGGGTGGACGGCGCCTCGCTCGCCGAGCTCCTCACCGCCGGGGCGCGGCCGGGTGCCGAGCCGCTCCCGGGGCCGGTGGCGCTGCGCATCGTCCTCGACGCATGCGCCGGGGCTGGCCGGCGTGCACGCGCTGGTGGACGAGCACGGTCGCCCCTCGGGCCTCCTCCACCGCGACATCTCGCCGTAGAACCTCCTGGTGGGGCGCGACGGCGTGACCCGCTTCGCAGAATTCGGCCTCGCGAGGTGGCGGCGCTCGGCGACGGGGGCGGCGCCGACCGCGACGAGGCGGTGACGGAGACGACCGATCCCCTCGGCGTAGGGCGACGCCGCCACCGCGCGATCTCGGTCCGCTCGACGCCGACCGCTGCCGCCTCGCGCTCGCCTCGCCGTCGGCGGCGCGCGCCGCGCCTCCGTCCGCGGCGGCTTCTGTCGCGCCCTCCGGCGGGGATGCGGCAGCGGCCGAGGAGTACGACCGTGGTCTCGCCGCCCACGCGCGAGGCGAGCTGCGCGCTGCAGCCGAGCACTTCGCCCGCGCCGACGCCATGGCGCCAGAGCCCGTCGTGCTCGAGGCCGCGCTCGGCGCGGCGATGGCGGCCGACGATCCGGTGCTGGGCATGCGCTTGGTCGATCGTGCCGAGCTGCGCCGTCCGCACACCGCCGCCATCACGAGCGCGCTCGGTGCGGTGACCGAGCGTCACGCGTCGCGGTGGGACGCATCGCGCTCGCGTGCGAGGGCTGCACCGCGACCGTCGACGGCAAGCCCGTCGCCGCCGGCGCGTCACTGGTCGTCGCTCCGCGGCCGTCAGACGCTGATCTTGCGGGGCGGGCCCGACCCCCGCGCGTGCCGCGGACGGACAGGCTGCCGAGACGCGGAGCTACGTCCTCGGTGCCGCCACCGGCCTGGTGGGAGCCGCCACCCTTGCGGTAGGGGTGTTCGCCGTCGACTGGTGACCACCCTCGCGCGTCGATCATGGCTCGGTCCAGGCTGGTCACACCGTCGCGAGCGTGCCTGATGCGGCAAAGGTTGAAACCGGTGGCAGATTGTCGCGTAGTCTCTCGGCCATCCTGCCTCGCTTCCCGATGCCCCCTTCCGTCCGCCGCCTCGCCCACCGCCTCTCGCTGCCCTGGCTCCTCGGGCTGGCGTCCACCGCCTGCAGCGAGCCCGCCCCGTCGCCGATGGTGAGCGTGTCTCCGGCCGCTCCAGCCGAGCCGGCAGGCTGCGACGATGCCTCTCACCGCGCCGACGGCAGCTCCTGCGCCATGCCGGCGCTTCAGGGGCCGGCCGTGAAGGGCGACCACGGGCTCGGCCAGCTCGACGCGCACACGGGCGCGCCGCAGCTGATCGAGTTCGAGGCCGCGTACTGCTCGGCCTGCGCCACCATGGCCCCTGTCGTCTCCTCGATCGTCCGCTCGTGCGCCAAGGCCTCCGAGGTCGTGCGTCGGGTCGACGTCGGCAAGGAGGAGGGGGAGGCGCTCGCCCGCCACTACGGCGTCGGCGCGCTGCCCACGTTCATCGCCGTCGACTCCGAGGGCCAGGAGGTCTTCCGCAAGGTCGGCGTCCAGGCGCCGGCGGAGCTCGCCTCGCTCGTGTCCGAGGTCAGCGGCGAGAACTGCTCCGCGCGAAACTGATCCCAGCGCCGCGCGCGACGTCACTGCGCGTCGGTCACTGCACCGCGGCGCCCTCGTTCTCGCAGGGCGAGAGCGTCGTCTTCGCGCTGAAGGGGGCGCCCACGCAGTCGAGCTGGGTGTCGTCGACGAGCGTGCACTGCATCGACCACGATGGGACGGCGTTGCAGGTGATCGATCCGCCGCCCTCGACGCGGTCGCACCCGCCGTCGATGCGGTAGCGTGACGCGTCAGTCCGCTCCCAGGTGCCCGAGAACTCGATGACCGAGTGGTCGGAGCCGATCTCCTGACCGACGACCTTCGCGTCGTCGGAGTCGAGGAAGAACGACACCGACCGCTTTCCGGACTCGCCCGTCCAGCAGCCGCCGACCTCGTCGGCGGAGGTGCAGGCGATTGTGCCGAGCCAGACCGCGGCGAGGGAGGCGAGCGCCAGGCGCGGAAGGAGGACGGGGTGCTGCTGCATCATGCGCTCCGAGGGCGGATCGTGTCGCGTGAGCCCCTCGCCTCACCTGGCAGTTCCACACTCCTGGATGGCGGCGATGGTGGGTGCGCCCAGCAGGCAGTCTACCTCGCGATCGTCGACCCGCTGGCCTTCCAGCTCCTTTTTACACTGATCGGTCCACTCCCGGCTCATCCGCTCGCCCTCGGACCGGATGACCGAGACCGCCTTCTCGTTGGCGGGCTCGCCCACCGGCGCAGCGGTGCGGGCCTCGGCGTCCCACACCTTGCGCATGTGGCCGCCGACGCGGTCGCAGTCGGCCTTGCCGACGGTCCGGTCGCAGGCGATGCCGACACCCAGGAGCACGCCCAGGAGAGCGGCCGGCAGGGCGCGGGCGAGCCGGGATCTCACGCGCCGACGATAGGCCGCCAGGCCGTGGGGCGGCAAGGGAACGGGCACGTCACTCGACCGGTACGCCGCCAAGGCGCAGCCGCTCACCACCTCGACGTCTATGGCGAACGGGTGCGGCTTCGCCGCCGCGGCCGCCGTCACCGAGGTGACGGCGGCGAGCGACGCGAGCGCAGCCCTCACCGGGCCGAGCTCAGGGGCAGAAAGCGTCCGCGCACTCGATCGCGGCGTCGCAGAGCAAGCCACCGCCGGAGAGCAGGCAGTCGATGCAGCCATCGACGTCGAGCCCGTCGGCGGTGCAGACCGTGAACTCCTCGCAGCAGGCGTCCGTGAGACAGGCGTCGTCGCTCTCGTCGTTGCTCGTGAGGCCCGACTCGCAGATGCCGGCCGGAACCTGGTCGGGGCAGAGATCGGCCTCGCAAGCGGCCGCATCTGCGCACAGGTCACCGGTGCCGCCGTCGACGAAGCAGTCGATGCACGCCTGGGTCGCGGCGACCGACCCGTCGCCCACGCACGCCTGGAAGTCCTCGCAGCAGAAGAAGCCGCGGCAGTCGTCGGCCTCGACGTCCACCAGCGTCAGGCCGGTGTCGCAGATCCCAGAGCTCTCCCCCGCGCCGCAGTTGGCCGCCATGCAGTCGACGGCGTCGTCGCAGAGCGCGCCGGAACCGTCCGCGAGGCAGTCGAGGCAGTCGCCGACGTCGGCCGCAGAGCCGGTGCCGACGCACTCCTGGAACTCGGCGCAGCACTCGGCGCCGGCGCAGAAGTTGGCGCCCTCGTTGGTGACCTCCTCGCCGACGTCTCCGCTGACGAACGAGATGCCGGAGTCGCAGACACCGCTGCCGTCGATGAAACCGGTGCAGATTTCGGCGCCCTCGTCCTGCGCGTCGCCGCAGTCGTCGTCCCCGTCGCAGAACCAGGCGTAGGGAATGCACTCGCCGTCGAAGCACTCGAACTCACCGGGGCAATTCTCGACGAACTGGGGACCGCTGCCGCCGCCGCCGCCGGTGCCGGTGGCGGCGGTCGTGTCGCCGCCGCCCGTGCCTGCCGCGCCGCCGGTGCCTGCCGCACCGCCGGTGCCGGCGGTGTCGCCGCCCGTGCCAGCCGCGTCTCCGCCGCGCGATC
>JBKJLX010000562.1:0-3635 GCA_046596645.1 Polyangiaceae bacterium | reverse complement strand
GATGCGCTCCTCGACCTGGGCCTTGGTGAACATGCCGGCCGCGCCCTTCTGGCGCCCCGCAGCGTCAGCTGCGGCCCAGTCGTCGATGTACTTGCCGTCGGTGATCTCCTCCACCGGCAGCTCGCCCTGGATGTAGCGCGCGGTGTCGATCACGCCCTGCGCGAACAGGTCGTTGACGTGCGTCCAGATGTTGATGCTGGCCGCGACTTTGTTACCCCAGAGCGGGTCGACGGCGTCGACCATGATGCCCCAGGGGGACGGGGTCTGCGGGGTCTTGATCGAGTTGATCTGGTGGTAACGCAGATCACCGATGCGGACGGAGTGAGCCGCGTTGCACTGCTGCACGACCTCCTGATCCGGCGACTCCGTGTTCCACTCGCGGTCGCAATCGGCGGCCGAGATGCCCTCGGGGAGGCGAGCCTCACCGCAGGCCGCGGGGTCGTTCGCCTCGACCGGTCCGTGGCAGAGGATGACCATCTCCGCCTGCTTGGCGACGGCGATGACGCCCGGCTGGTAGCCGCGCTGCGCGCCGATGGTGTCGGCGATCTTCCTGCACTTCTTGTCGTGGTCCGCGTACGCCTCGGCGCCCAGGGCGACGGGGTTCACGCTGTGGCGGCAGGCGTCGACCTCGATCGCCAGGGCGATCGCGTCGTCGTTGTCCTCCTGCTGACCGGAGTAGAGCGGGTACTCGGCGGCGCAAGCGTCGTCGAGGCCGTCGGCGTTGGCGTCGTTGACCCCGTTGAGCTTGGTGCACTCCGTGTACTGCGCCGCGTTGACCGCGGTGCGCATCGCGACGTCCCACTCGTTCGTCGCCCAGTGGGTCCCGTCGTAGACGGACTGGTTCGAGTTCTTCGAGTAGTGCCACACCACCGGCTTCGGGGTGCGCTTCTGGTAGGGCAGCGTGCACTTCTGCTTGAACTCGTCGCAGCGCGAGCCGCCGACCTTGAGCGCCTTGGTGACGGCCTCGCACTCGTCCTCGGTGCCGTTGAGGTCGGCATCGCGGTGCGGATCGCCGGCGAACCCGGTCGTCTCCTCGGTGTTGCAGGCGACGGCCCCGGTCATGTTCTCCGGGTCCTTGTAGAAGTGCGAACGCTCCCACACGTCGTAACGCGCGATGAAGCGGTGCCACTTCTCGTCGACCATGCCGTAGTTGCGGGCGTAGCCGGTGCGGTCGGCGGTGAACGCGCCGAAGGCCTGGAAGCGGTAGCCGTCCCAGTCCTGGGGCTCGTAGTCGTCCTCCACCACCTTGCGGAAGGACTGGCGGATGGTGAGCTCGACCGGGTTGCAGTTACCCGACGGGTAGGTGCCGGAGAAGATGTCGTTGTCGAGGTAGCAGGCGGGGAAGCTGTCGATGCCCCAGCCGAGGTGGCTGAGGTCGATCATGCCCGGGCTCGCCAGCGCCTTGTTGGTGACGTCGAAGTAGCCGGACTCGACGTCGAAGACGGGCGCGTCCTCGTGGTCGGGGTCGTTGACGTAGTACGAGACGGGCTCGTAGCTGACGCCGCCGTAGATCCCGATCAGCGAGAGCGTGTCGTAGTCGAACGCGTCGCTGTTCAGGTTGCGCGACCAGTCGACGCGCATGAACTCGCGCTGCTCCCACGGGCGGTCGGAGCTGTTCTCGACGACGACGTTGCTCTCCTCGCCGGTGGTCGGGTTGTAGTCCCGGCGGATGTCGAAGTGGCTCGAGATGGGGTAGATGTAGGCGATCTGCCCCTCGGAGGCGGCGCTGCCGACGCCGGCCTTGCCGTCGCTGTCCGAGATGCGCTCATACGCAAGGCGGCCGATCAGGAGGTCCTCCGTGATCTGCCACTTGATGCGCGAGAGCGGCTGCGCGTAGGTCGACGTGAACAGGCCGTCCTGAGCGGCGCCGTAGCCGACGTCCACGAGGGTTCCCTGAGCCCAGAACTCGGGATTGTCCTGCGGACCCTCCAGGTCGGCGCCGACGAAGAAGGACTTCGCCAGCGCGTTGGGCTGCACCTTGTTGATCGGCTCGCGCTCCTCGGCGCAGCCGAGAGCTCCGCCGGCGATGAGGCCTACGGCCCCGACCAGCATCGCTCGTGTCCATCGTCTCATCGGTGTCCTCCTGTGACTGCTGCCAAGAATCGGTCTGCGATCGCTGCGGCCGAGGCCGCGAAGTGCTTGGGACCCGCCGCGAAGCGGGCCAGAGAAACGTTCGGGGCTGCTTGCCGGCTATGAGCCGCAGGCGGCGAGGCGCGAGACGCGCGAGTGCCCGGTGCGGCGATAAGCGAAGGGCGTGCCAGTAGTGAAGTGCTTCAATATTCGCTTGTTACGCCGCTCGGTCCGGATCGCCTCGGCTGTGTCGTTAGCGCCTTGGCGTTAGGGGTCTGACCACACGCTCCTGTGGGAGGGGGTCAGGAGGGCGTCGGGCGAGTCGGCAGGCGCGACCTGCACACGATGTAGGAGACCGGCGCGACGCTCGCCTGTCAGGTACCACAGGCCCCGACCTGATGGAATCGCCTTGGGGGGGCCGCCTGTCGTAGCGACGAGCCCGGCAGCCTCGGATAAGAAGGCGGCATGGCGTCCTCCTTCTCCCGGCTCGCAGCCGCTGCCCTCGCGCTGGGGGCCGCCGCCGTGACGCTGCCCGCTTGCCCGGCGAACAGCTGCTTCCTCACGCTCTGCACGAACGGCAACTGCAAATGCTCGATCTCGTCGTGCACGGACGGCGCCGCCTACGACGTCAAGCAGAAGCGGTGCCGCTGCGTGAAGGGGTTTTACTCGGTCGGTGGGCAGTGCCTCTCGCAGAAGGCGGCGAGCGCCTATTGCGGACCGGCCTACACCTGGGTCGACGGCCAGGGGTGCCTGAAGAACTCGTGCCGCCCGGGATCCGGAGATTTCCTCGACGAGTCGACGGGCCAGTGCATCCCGAAGGATGTGATCGCGAAGGGGGTCGGCGCCGGTCAGACCCTCGGCTGCAAACCCGGCGAGCGCCTCGTGGTGGAGGGTGGACAGGCCGCCTGCGTGCCGGCAGCGCAGTCTTGCGCGCGGGATGAATCTTGGTCTGGATCCGCGTGCGTCAAGGTGACGAATTGCCCCACGGGCGCTGCTTGGGACGCTGCCCTGGGTCAGTGTGTGACCTACGTCCAGGGGGGCGGGGATGATGAAGCGCGGGTCGACGTGCAACAGTGGGTTTACACGAACTATGGCCCCCCAAATGCCCAGGGGTCCCCAGGTTTTTGTGCAACGTTCGCGAAGAAGCCTTGGTCCTTCGGGATCACGGCCGGCAACACCGCGATGGTGCGGGTGACGGTGAGCGCCGCGTTCCCCGATCGCGAGGTCGCCAAGGGTCAGGTCACGACCCAGGCCGCCTTCGAGCAGAGTGGCAACGCGGTGCCCGCCCGCGGCCAGCAGGAGGTCGACGCCGGGGCCCGAACCATCCTCGGGGGCCTGGTGGCGGGTGGCGGGCGGGCGAGCGCCCCCGGCGCGACGACGACCATCCGCTGTCCGGAGACGAACGCCAGCGCCCCCGAGCCGGTGCCGGCGACCGGCGGCTTCTGAGACGCAGCGGCTCCTCCGGCCGCGCGCGCGGCCAGCCTTGAGCGCCCGCGGCCGGCGACACCAGGGGCGCCTGCAGCGTCCGCACCCCCTGAGGGCTACTCGGTCTGCAGGTAGTGCTG
>JBKJLX010000334.1:0-7683 GCA_046596645.1 Polyangiaceae bacterium | reverse complement strand
GGTCGCCTCGGCGCCGCCTGCCATCATGATGGGCGTCCGCCCGCGGCGGACCCACTCGAACGCCTCGCCCAGGGCGTGGGCGCTGGAGGCGCAGGCGCTGGTGTTGGAGTAGCTCGGACCTTCCAGGCCGAACTGCATCGCGATCTGGCCGCCTGCCAGGTTCGCGATGACCGCCGGGATGAAGTACGGCGAGAGCCGGCCCGGCCCCTTGTTGGCGAGGGTCAGCGAGTCCTCGAAGAGGCGCTCCAGCCCGCCCAGGCCGACGCCGACGAAGGTCCCGCACAGCTCGCGGTCCTCCTCCGACATCGCCACCTCGCCGCCGGGCGAGGCGAAGCCCGCATCCTCCAGGGAGAGACGCGCGGCCGCGATCGCGAGATGGGCGAAGCGCGCCATCTCCTTCAGCTTCTTCCGGGGGAAGAAGACAGTGGGGTCGAACCCCTTCACCTCGCCGGCGAAGGTGGTTCCGAACCCGGTGGTGTCGAACAGGGTGATCGGGGCGATCCCGCTCTCACCCTGCACGACGGCGCGGAACGAGGGCTCGGTCCCCACGCCACACGGTGTGACGAGACCGATCCCGGTGACGACGACGCGCTGCACTTCTGTCCTCCGAAACCGGGGCCCGTCTCCTCGATGGGACCGCAGCACCGTTCCAGGTGCTGCGTCAGAACCACTACTTCTTGGCGTGCGCCTGGACGTAGTCGATCGCGTCCTGGACGGTCTTGATCTTCTCGGTGTCCTCGTCCGGGATGTCGATCTCGAACGCCTCTTCGAACGCTAGGACCAGCTCGACGAGACCCAGCGAATCCGCACCGAGGTCCTCGATGAACGTCGCTTCAGGCTTGATGTCCTTCTCGTCGACGTCGAGCTGCTCCTTGATGATGCGCTTGACCTCGGCCGTGATGTCCCGACCTTCCGCCATTGTCTCCTCCGGTACCTTTCCGAGGCCCTCGCGGCGATGCAGCACGGCGATGCCGTGCTTCCACCCCCCGGGCGCGTGTCCTCTAGCCCAAGTCGGGATGCGTGTGCACCCCTCTTCGATCACTGCTTCACATCGCAGCCGTCACATCAGCATGCCGCCGTTGACGCGGAGCGTCTCGCCGGTGATGTAGCTGGCCTCATCGCTGGCGAGAAACGCCACCGCCGCCGCGATCTCCTCGGCGCGGCCAGTGCGCCCCAGCGGGATGGCCCCGAGCATGTGCTTCCGCGCCTCGTCGGGGATGGCGGTCGTCATCTCGGTGTCGATGAAGCCCGGGGCGACGGCATTGACGGTGATGTTCCGCGACGCGTACTCGCGCGCCAGTGTCTTGGTGACGCCGAGGATGGCGGCCTTGGTCGCGGCGTAGGCGGTCTGCCCGGCGTTGCCCATCTCCCCCACGATGCTGGAGAGAAAGACGATTCGGCCGGTCCGCGCCTTCATCATCGGCTTGATAGCAGCGCGGGCGCAGGCGATGGCGCCCTTCACGTTGACCGCGAAGAGGCGGTCGAAGTCCTCCTCCTTCACCCGCAGCACCAGCCCGTCGATGGCGATGCCGGCGTTGGCGACCACGATGTCCAGCCGCCCGTGGCGCTTGGCCACCTCGGCCACCGCAGCCTCGGCCGCCGCCATGTCAGCGACGTCGAAGCCGCTCGCCTCCGCCTTGCCGCCCTTCTCCTCGATGGCAGTCACCACGGCGCGCGCCTCGGCCTCGCCGCGCACGTAGGTGACGACCACCGTCGCCCCCTGCTCCGCGAGCGCCATCGCCGTCGCCCGGCCGATGCCGCGCGAGCCGCCCGTGACCACCGCCACCTTGCCGTCGAGTCGGAACATGCCCACTTCCCTCACTCTCCTGGAACCCCCGGAGCCCCCAGGATCGCGGCGAGCCCGGCCACGCCGGCGAGGTCGCTCACCCCGACGACCTTCAGCTTCTTGTCGATGCGCTTCTGCAGGTTGGCGAGCACCTTGCCCGGGCCGATCTCGAGCGCGAGCGTGACCCCCTCCTCCGCCGCGCGACGCGCGGAGCGCACCCACTGCACCGGGGCGTCGACCTGCCGCACCAGGAGCTCGCGCGCGCGGTCGGGGTCGCGGTTGGGGGCGCCGTCGACGTTGGCGATCACCGGGAAGGCCAGCGGCCGCATCTCGATCCGGGCCAATTCGGCCGCGACCCGCTCGGCGGCTGGGCGCATCAGGCTGGAGTGGAAGGGCGCGCTCACGTTGAGCGGGATGGCCTTGCCGCCGCGGGCGTCGGCGAGGCGGCAGGCCTCATCGACGGCAGCGCGGGAGCCGGCGATGACCACCTGGCCCGGCGCGTTGAAGTTCGCGGGCTCCACCGCGCCGTGGGCGCGCGCCTCCTCGCAGATTGCGCATACGATCTCGTCGGCCAGGGCGACGATCGCGGCCATGCCGCCGGTCCCGGCGGGGACGGCGGCCTGCATGGCCTCGCCGCGGGCGCGGCAGACGCGCACCGCGTCCTCCAGGGTGATGGCGCCGGCCGCGACGAGCGCCGCGTACTCGCCCAGCGAGTGGCCCATCGCCAGCACCGGCGGCGGCAGGTCCGGGTACGCCTCGCGGATCGCCGCCACCAGGGCACAGCTCGTCGCCACCAGGGCCGGCTGCGTGTTCCGGGTGAGCGTCAGCTCATCGATAGGGCCCTCGAAGCAGAGCCGGGACAGCGGCTCGCCCAGCGCCTCGTCGGCGCGACGGAACACGTCACGGGCGGCGGCCGACGACTCGGCGAGGGCCTTGCCCATGCCGACCTCCTGCGAGCCCTGCCCCGGGAACCACCATGCGATCGCCTGGGTCACGGGAGCGCGCTTAGCAGACCGCGCGCGCGGCGAGGAGACGGGACTTGCGTCCTACCAGCGCAGCACGGCAGCGGCCCAGGCGTAGCCGGCGCCCAGCGCGCAGACGAGGACGAGGTCGCCCCGCTTGACCGCACCGCGCGCCACCGCCTCGTCCAGCGCGAGGGGGATCGAGGCGCTCGAGGTGTTGCCGTACTGGTCGAGGTTCACCACGAAGCGCTCGCGGGCGACGCCGAGGCGCTCGGCGACCGCGTCGACGATCCGGACGTTCGCCTGATGGGCGACCACCACGTCGACGGCGGAGGGCGCGATGCCCGCGTCGCGGAGCGCGTCGCGTGCGGCGGCCACCATGTGTCGCACCGCCGCGTGGAAGACGACGGGCCCATTCATGCGCACGGTGTGCTGGCGCGCGACCAGCGCCTCCGCCGTCAGGGGCGCCCGGGAGCCGCCCGCGGGGACGTGGAGGTTCGCCGCGCCCCGCCCGTCGGAGCCCATTCGCAACGAGAGCAGGCGGGGCGCCGTCGGCCCCGGCTCCGCGGGGCCGACCACGGCGGCGCCCGCGGCGTCCCCGAAGAGGATGGCGGTCGAGCGGTCGCTCCAGTCGACGATGCGCGAGAGGATCTCGGCGCCGATCACCAGGACGCGCGACGCGGCGCCGGTCGCCACGAAGCGGTCGGCGATCGACAGGGCGAACAGGAAGCCGGCGCAGGCCGCGGCCACATCGAACGCCGCGGCACGGCTGGCGCCGATCTCGCGCTGCACGTGGACGGCACACGACGGGAGCGGGCTGTCGGCGGTCACGGTCGCCACGATCAACAGATCGATCTCCGCCGCCGCGACGCCGGCGCTGGCCATCGCGCGGCGCGCGGCGTGCGCGGCCAGATCGCTGGTCGCCTCGTCCGCCGCGGCGACGTGGCGCCGCGCGATGCCGGTGCGATCGCGGATCCAGGCGTCGGTCGTGTCGAGCGTCCGCTCCAGCTCCGCGTTCTCGACGACCCGCGCAGGCACGTACGAGCCCAGCCCGAGGATCCTCGAGCCGGGCCCACGGTTCATCGGACGACCGTCGACGGGGTTGCCGCCGGGGGCCTGTCAGCCGGCCGTGATCTTCGTCGCCACGGCCTTGCGGCCCGCGTAGAAGCCACACGCGCCGCAGGCGCGGTGCGGACGGCTCGGCTCGCCGCAGTTGGAGCAGGACACGAGCTGCACCGGCGTCACCTTGTCGTGGTTCGCGCGGCGCGCGTTGCGCTTGCCCGGGGTCGTCTTTCGCTTGGGGACAGCCACGTCGATTTCTCCTTCGATCCGAACAGACCCGACCCCGCCAGCCGGGGCCGAGGGAGGGTCAGCGCTTCTTCGCTTTCCCCTTCGCGTCGCGCTCTGCCAGGGCAGCTCGCAACACGTCGCCGAGGCTCTTGGTCCCCGGCGCGCGCTCCGCCTCGGCCAATTCCGAGAGACGTGGTCGGCCGCCAGGCTCGCCGGCGCCCGCCTGGGGAGCCGACCGACCCTCGCCGCCGGCCTCGCCGGGTGCGCTCCCCGCCTCGACGGGGACGGGTGCGATACCCGGGCAATCCTCCGAGCACAAGGGGAAATTGGGCAATTCCAGGAGGAGGGCCTCGCGGACGAAGTCGTCCAGCACGACGCTCTCCCCGTCGTAGAGGTCGTACTCGGCCTCGCCGGAAGAGAACTCGTATTCCGGGAGCTTGCCCGTGGCGCCCTGCGCCGCTGCCTTGACCCGCCGGTCAGGCTTGGTGGCCGCTGCCGCCTTGCCCGAACGCGCCAGGCGCGCGGCCTCGATGGCCTTGCCCCCAGGGCCCTCGCCCGACTTCTTCTTCTTGCCGTTACCATTGGATGCGACCGCGCCGGCCGCGTCCTCCGCCTTCACGGTGCGCGCGGGGGGTGGCAACGCCTTGCCGGGGCGGAGCAGGAGCGAGATCTCGCCGCGCAGATCGATGGGCGCCGGGCCCAGGCAGCGGGCGCAGGGCACCGTCACGTCGGCGCGCACGGCCGCGCGGACGACCACGTCGTCGAGCCCCGAGCGGGAGAGGCGCCCCTCGACCCGGCCTGGCACGGTCGCCGAAGCCCCCACGTCGGCCAGGTGCTCGGCGATCCACGCCGGCGGAAGGTCGCGCTCGAGGGCCTTGCCCCCGGTGTCGAGGTCGGAGGCGGCGTAGACGAGGAGGGGATCCATGGGAGATGGAGGCGCCAACCCTAATGGCATGACCCGGCCCGCGCAACCCGCGTACCCTGCGCGCGTGAATCGCTTCCTGCTGCCGTCACTCCTCGCCGTCGGCCTGACCTTCTCGGCCGTCCCGGCGTCCGCCGACTCTTGCGAGGACGAGTGCAACAGCGGCGACAGCTGCTCGGTCCGGGACGAGTGCCCCGACACGGGCGTCCTCTGCGAGACGAGCGCCCCCGACTACGCGGCCTGCGTCGAGGACGCAGAGGCCCGCGGCCTCGTGGAGGCCTGCAGCGACGAGTACGGCGGCTATGGCGGCGGCGAGGAGGCGGCCGTCGGCCGCGTCTTCTGCGATCCCGACGAGGGCGGTTGTGGCGTACGCCAGGGCGGCCGTTCTTCCGGCGCCGCCGTCGCCACCGCGATCTTCGCCCTCGCCGCGGCGCTGACCGCGGCGCGCTCGGCCCGTCGGAAGGCGTGACCGCGGCGAGGCGACGTCTCGCCCTGGCCGCCGCCATCGCGATCGTGACGACGCTCGCCTTTGCGCTGGCCGCCCCCGCCGCGACCTTCCGCGAGCACACGCCGTACAACCACTTCGCCCTGCTCGCCGAGGCTTGGCTCGATGGGCGGCTCGACCTCGGCGGCCCTCCGCCGGCGTACACGGGCGGGAACGACTTCGCCGTGTACGGCAACGTCATCCGCGGCGAGCGGGTCTTCGTCAGCTTTCCCCCCTTCCCCGCCGTCCTGCTCGTCCCCTTCGTCGCGCTCGCGGGCTCGGCGGAGGCCGTCCGCGACGGACTGGTGTTCCTGCTGCTCGCCGGGCTCGCCCCCGCCGCGCTCTTCCTCGCGCTGGAGCGCCTGCGCGACCTCGGCCGGTCGCAGCGGACGGAGCGGGAGGACGTCGCGCTCGCCGTGCTGTTCGCGCTGGGCACCGTCTACTGGTCGACCGCGGTGCAGGGCACGGTGTGGTTCGCGGCGCACGTGGTCGGCGCGCTGTGCTGCGCGGCGTACCTGGGGCTCGCGCTCGACGCCGGTCGCCCGGTCCTCGCTGGCGTGGCCCTCGCCCTCGGCATCGCGACGCGCACGCCGCTGCTCTTCGCGGCGCCGTTCTTCGTGCTCGAGGCGGTGCTGCGCGGCCGGCGCGAGGTTGCAGGCGCGGAGGGCTGGCGCGGCGCCGCGCTGATCGGCGCCCCCCTCGGGCCCCTGGCACGACGGCTCGCGGCCTTCCTCGCGCCGGTCGCGGTGGTGCTCGCGATCCTGGCCTGGCACAACGCCGAGCGCTTCGACGACCCGTTCGAGTTCGGGCATCGGCACCTGGCCGTCGTCTGGCAAGACCGCATCCAGCGCTGGGGGCTCTTCTCGCCGCACTACCTGGGAAAGAACCTGGGCGTGGCCCTCGCGGCGACGCCCTTCTGGGGCGCACCGGGCGAGCCGCCGCGCATCGGCGGCCACGGCCTCGCGCTGTGGATCACCTCGCCCTTCTACCTGGCCCTCCTCGCGCCGCGGCCCACCCCCGCTGCGCGCGCCACCTGCATCGCGCTCGCCGCCACCGCGGCGCTGGTGGTGCTGCCCAGCCTCCTCTACCAGAACACCGGCTGGATCCAGTTCGGCTGGCGCTTCTCCAGCGACGTCGCGCCGCTGCTGTTCCTCCTCATCGCCGCGGTGCGGCCGCGCCTGGGCCCGGTGCTCGCCGTCGCGGCGCTGGCCGCGGTCCTGGTCAACGGCTTCGGTGCCATCTCGTTCCAGCGGAAGGGCTGGGAGCGCTTCTACGCGCCGCCGCGGGCGTCCGATGCGATCTTCGAGCCCGATTGAGCGGTCTCGGCAGCCTCACCTCGCTCGCGCGTTGACGCGCCAAACCGCGGCCTGTACCCCCGCCATCCGCATGAGCGAGGTGCTCCTCGACCCGGCCGCGATCGCGCTCTCGCTGCGCCGCATGGCGACCGAGATCGCGGCCCGCCCGGCGCCGGCCCGCGCGGCGACGGCGGGTGCGCCTCCGGCGCCGCTGCGCCTGGTCGCCATCCGCCGCGGCGGAGAGCACCCGGCGCGGGTCCTCGCGCGGAACCTGGCCGAGGTCATGGGGGAGGAGCCGAAGCTAGGCGCCGTCGACATCACCCTCTACCGCGACGACGCCGCCACCGCGCTGCCCAACCTCCGCGTGGGGCCGAGCCACCTGCCCTTCTCGGTCGACGGCGCGCGCGTGGTCCTGGTCGACGACGTCGTCTCCAGCGGTCGTACCGTGCGCGCTGCGATCGACGCCATCCTCGACTACGGACGCCCGCTGCGCATCGAGCTCGCGGTGCTCGTCGATCGAGGCGGCCGCGAGCTGCCCATCCAGCCCGACTACGTGGGCCTGGTCGCCCAGGTGGCGTCGGGGCAACGGGTGGAGGTGGTGCTCAAGCGCAAGGGTCCTGGCCCCGACGCCGAGGAGCCGTGGGCCCTGGTCGTGTCTGCCGCGCCGGAGGCGAAGCCATGAGCGAGACGTCGTTCGGGTCCTCCGACGCGCCTCCGCCGTCGGGGCGACGTTTCGTGCATCGCCACCTCCTCGAGGCCGGCGACCTCTCGCGGGAGGATGCCATTGCGCTCCTCGACGCGGCGGAGACTTTCTTCGAGATCTCGCGCCGCAGCGTGCGCAAGGTGCCGACCCTGCGCGGCAAGACGCTGCTCAACGTCTTCTTCGAGAACTCGACGCGCACGCGGACGTCCTTCGAGCTCGCCGGCAAGCGGCTGAGCATGGA
>JBKJLX010000284.1:0-6679 GCA_046596645.1 Polyangiaceae bacterium | reverse complement strand
GTCGTACGCCGGCAGCACCAGGGCCTTCTTCGGATCGATCTTCGCGTCCTTCGCCGTCGCCGAGACGCCGTGGAACAGCAGCCGCTTCACCTCGGCCTCGCACTGATCGAACGCCGCGAAGTGATCGGCCACGTCGGCCTCTTCGAAGTTGTACGTCGACCACTCCCACTCGGCGCGCTGGAAGATCTCGCCGTAGGTGACGCGACCGTCGAAGGACAGGTCGAACATGCTGTCCTTGTCCTGCAGGTACATCGCGATGCGCTCGAGGCCGTAGGTGAGCTCACCGCTCACCGGCTTGCAGTCGATGCCGCCCGCCTGCTGGAAGTACGTGAACTGCGAGATCTCCAGCCCGTCCAGCCAGACCTGCCAGCCGAGGCCCCAGGCGCCGAGGGTCGGCGACTCCCAGTCGTCCTCGATGAAGCGGACGTCGTGCTGGAGCGGCTCGGTCCCCAGGGCGCGCAGCGACTCCAGGTAGAGATCCTGGATGTCGATGGGGCTCGGCTTCAGGATCACCTGGAACTGGTGGAACTGCTGGGTGCGGTTCGGGTTCTCCCCGTAGCGCCCGTCCGATGGGCGGCGCGAGGGCTCGACGAACGCGACGTTCCACGGCTCGGGGCCGAGCGCCCGCAGGAAGGTGGCCGGGTTGTAGGTGCCGGCGCCGACCTCGGAGTTGTAGGGCTGCACGATGAGGCAGCCGCGGTCGGCCCAGAACTTCTGCAGCGTCAGGATGATGTCTTGGAAGTGCACCGGCCGGCTCCCTCGGCCGCGGCGAAGGTCGGCCGCGGAGGGGGCGGACGCTAGCACGCACGCGCGGTAGGGTCCCTCCCATGCGCTTCCTCCACCCCGAGCACGACGAGCAACTCGAGCTGTCGCTCGAGGACGTCTTCCTCACCCCCGGCTACTTCGCGGGTACGTCGCGCTCGGCCGCCGATCTCCGCCCCCACGACTTCCCGGGCGGCTCGCACCCGCTGGTCTCCGCCAACATGAACGCGGTCACCGGCAAGCGCATGGCGGAGACGATGGCCCGCTTCGGCGGGCTGGGCGTCCTCCCCCAGGACATGGACCTGGCGACGGTGGAGCGCATCGTCCGCCACATCAAGGAGGCCGACCCCCGCTACGACACGCCTCTGTCGGTGAGCCCCAGGGCGACGCTGCGCGACGTGCTCGGCATCATCCGCAAGCGGTCGCACGATCTGGTGGTGGTGGTCGACGAGGAGCGACGGCCGCTCGGCATCATCACCGGCGCCGACCTGCGCGACCGCGACCAGTACACGCCGGCCGGCAGCTTGATGTCGACCCGCGTGGTGACCATCCCCGCGGGCATGCCGAACCGCGAGGCGTTCGCGATCATGGAAGAGGCGCGCGTGAAGGCGGTGCCAGTGCTCGACGGCGAGCGGCGCCTCGCCGGCGTGCTCACCCGCGAGGACGCGGTCAGGCTGGAGATCCTGGAGCCGAGCCTCGACGGGGCGGGCCACCTCATGGTCGCGGCCGCCATCGGCATCTCCGAAGGCGCGCCGCGCACCGCCGCCGCGCTGAGGGACATCGGCGTCTCGGCGATCGTGGTCGACACCGCCCACGGCCACCAGCGGCGCATGCTGGAGGCGCTCGCCGCGGTGCGAAAGGCCATCGGAACCTCGGTCCCCATCGTCGCCGGCAACGTCTGCACCGCCGAGGGCACCCGCGCCCTGGTGGAGGCCGGCGCCGACGTGATCAAGGTCAACGTCGGGCCCGGCGCCATGTGCACCACGCGCATGCAGACCGGCGCCGGCCGGCCGACGTTCTCCTCGGTGCGCGCGTGCGCGGAGGAGGCGCGCCGACTGGGCAAGCACGTCTGGGCGGACGGTGGGGTGCGCGAGCCGCGCGACGTCGCGCTCTACCTGGCGGCCGGCGCGGCGCGGGTCATGGTCGGCACCGGCCTCGCGGGGACCTACGAGAGCCCGGGCGACGTGAAGGAGGACAAGGACGGCCTCCTCTACAAGGAGAACTACGGCATGGCGAGCGCACGCGCGGTCAGCGATCGCGCCGCCGACCTCGACGCCTTCGAGCAGGCCAAGAAGGGCTTCTTCCGCGAGGGCATCTCCACCTCCCGCATCTACATGCGCGAGGGCCGGCAGAGCGTCGGCGCCGTCCTGGTGGAGACGATCACCGGCGTGCAGTCCGCCATGAGCTACGTCGGCGCCACCACCCTCGACGAGCTCCACCGGATGGCGGTGGTCGGGGTGCAGACGGCGTCGGGCTACGGCGAGGGCACGCCGCACGGGGCCGTCCGCCGCTGACCACGCGCGCCGCGGAGGATGATACCGCTGGCAACCATGGCCGCGAAGACCAAGGTCGAGGGCAACCGAGTCACCATCGACGATGCCACATACGAGATGAAGCCGGCCGGCGCGGCGCGCTTCGGCGTGTACGACGAGTTCGGCGGCCACCTCGGCTACCTGCGGGTCGAGGGCCGTCGCGTGATCGCCGACGACTGGGGCGTCACCGGGGCCCACCCGGTCGCGATGATCGCGAAGCTCTGGGGCGCGGTGCACCTCGGCCAGCAGGAGGCGCCCACCGCGCTCACCACCCGCGGCGTGTGCCGAGTGTCCACCCACGAGGCGCCCACCGACGCCACCCTGGCCGAGGCGCGCGTCCACCGCGCATGGCAGCGCCAGCAGCCCGGGGTCAAGGCCAGCTACCTGGTGAGGGACCCGGCGACCGGCAAGGCGATGACCATCCTCATCTGCCAGACCGCGGCAGCCCTCGCCGCGCTGGACGCTGCCGGCGGCGCGACGGGGGCGCCGCTGGTGACGACCGGTGTCGAGGTCTTCCCCTTCGTCGAAGACCCCTGAGTCACTGCGGGAAGAGCTGAAGCGGCGCCGGCCCGCCGGCCGCGGGGATCGCCGCCTCCAGCACGTCGAGGCGGGTCAGCAGCCGCTTCATCTCGAACTTCTCGAAGATCTCCTGCATGCGCGATCGATCCGGCCGCTGGGCGACCAGCGCGCGCGGCACCGCCTCCGACGGCAGCGGCAGGTCGCGCTTGAGCGTGGCGAGCGCGCGCGCCGCGCGCGCGCGGTCGGCGTTCTCCTCGATCGCCTTGCGCCGCCCCGGCGACAGCTCGGCCGCGTGGGCGATCACGCCCTCCAGCGAGCCGTACTTCACCAGGAGCTGCGCCGCCGTCTTCTCGCCGATGCCGGGCACCGGCGCGATGTTGTCGGCCGAGTCGCCCTTCAGCGCGATGAAGTCGGGAATGAGCCGGGGCTCGAGCCCGTAGCGCTTCACCACACGCTCCGGCGTGTAGACCTGCGGCGCGCCCACGCCTCGCGGGGTCATCATGAGGCACGTCCGCTCCGTCACCAGCTGGAACGCGTCGCGGTCGGTGGAGAGGAGGCACGTGGTGAGGTTCGACTCCTCGGCGCGCGCCGCCACCGTCGCGATCACGTCGTCAGCCTCCCACCCGTCGAGGGCGACGCTGGGGTAGCCGAAGGCGGTGACCACCTCGGGGAAGTGGGGAAACTGCTTCGCCAGCGTGTCCGCCATCGGCTTGCGGCCCGCCTTGTAGTCGGTGGCGGCGGCGAGCCGCTCGGTGGGCTTTCGGTCCCACGCCACCATGGCCCCGCGCGGTCGGTAGTCGCACAGCAGCTTGAAGAAGAGGTTCGCGAACCCGAGCAGCGCGTTGGAGGGCAGCCCCCACGACGTGGCGATCCCCTCGGGGAGGGCGTGGAACGCGCGGTGCGCGAGGTTGTTGCCGTCGACGACCAGGAGATCGCGGCCGTGCGCCGGGGCATCACCCAGCTCCATCTCCTCGCCGGCGAGCGTCTTGGTCATCGAAGCAGCTCTACCGCGACGGGCGCGCGGCGGGGGCCGGGCCGCGCTGCCGAGCCCGGGAATGCCGCCGGGAGGGATGCAGCAGGCGTCGCCGCTTGGCGCGCCCGCTGGGCCCCGCTAGAACCCTCGCACCATGATGCGCGGCGCAAAGGCAAACATCACCGAGGCGGTCGGCAACACTCCGATCGTCAAGCTCAACAAGGTGACCGACGGCCTCGCCGCCGACATCTACGTGAAATGCGAGTTCCTCAACCCGGGCGGGTCCCACAAGGACCGGGTGGGGCTCAACATGATCCGCGAGGCGGAGGCGAACGGCCTCAAGCCGGGCGGCACCATCGTCGAGGCGACCAGCGGCAACACCGGCGCCGCCCTGGCGATGGCGGCCGCGGTGCGCGGCTACAAGTGCATCTTCGTCATGCCGGACAAGATGTCGCAGGAGAAGATCAGCACCCTGCGCGCCTTCGGTGCGCGTGTCGTGGTCTGCCCCACCGCGGTCGAGGCCGACGACCCGCGCAGCTACTACCAGGTGGCGAAGCGCATCGCGGCGGAGACGACCAACGTCTATTATGCGAACCAGTACCACAACCAGGCGAACCCCGACGCGCACTTCAAGTCGACGGGCCCCGAGATCTGGGAGCAGTGCGGCCACGAGCTCGACGTGTTCGTCACCGGCCTCGGCACCGGCGGCACGATCAGCGGCGTCGGCCGCTACCTCAAGGCGAAGAAACCCGAGGTGAAGCTGGTCGGCATCGACCCCGTGGGCTCGATGTATTTCGACTACATCAAGGACAAGCGCCTCACCAAGCCCTTCTCCTACAAGGTCGAGGGCATCGGGGAGGACTTCTTCCCCTCGACGATCAACATGGCGATCATCGACGACGTGGTGCGCGTCGACGACAAGGAGTGCTTCCTCATGACGCGCGATCTGGTGCGCATGGAGGGGCTCTTCGTCGGCGGCTCAGGCGGAGCCGCGGTCGCCGGCGCCATCAAGTACGCGCGCGCCCGCAACACCAAGGAGAACATCCTGGTGCTGATGCCGGACGGCGCGAGCAAGTACATCTCCAAGATCTTCAACGACGACTGGATGCGCGAGAACGGCTTCCTCGAGGAGGAGCGCGGCATCGGCACCGTGAAGGACCTCCTCGCCACCAAGGGCGGCGCCCAGAAGATCGAGACCGCCACCTCGAACGACACCATCCGCGACGTGGTCGGCAAGCTGAAGAAGTTCGGCATCAGCCAGCTCCCGGTCCTGGACGGCGGCAAGCTCCGCGGGCTGGTCCACGAGAGCGCTCTCCTCCGCCACCTGATCGACGGAAAGTCGCAGGACTCGGCGGTGGCCGAGCTGGTGGAGAGCGACTACGCGACCGTCACCGCGTCGACCAAGCTCGAGCTGTTGAAGGGCGTCTTCAACGACGCCAAGGTCGTCCTGGTGATGGACGGCGACAAGATCCTAGGCCTGGTCACGAAGATCGATCTCATCGACTTCCTGGCCAGCCGGGTCCCCGCGCCGGCGGCGTGAGCGTGGTTCTCGGCGGCTGAACCTGCTCCGGGTCTCCCCGACCCGGCCGGGCCTCCGCGGCAGCGCGCCCCTCGCCGGCCCTCGGCGAGGCAGGCGCGACTTCCTGCGCCGGGGCGACGCGCGTACGGCGAGGAGGAGGCCATCGCCGTCTTTTTCGTGGTCGGGCTCTTCTTCCTCGTGATCGTCTTCGGGGTGGTGGCGATGAGAGCGCTGGGCACGAAGAGCGAGATGGACGCCCTGGCCGGCGGGACGGCGACGCTCGCGGCGATCCGGACCGAGCTGTCGCCGAGCCAGGGCCAGGGCCGCATCGAGGTGCTGGCGGGCGGGGTGAAGGTCGAGCTCGCGCTCCACCAGGGCCAGTGGCTCGTGACCGCCCAGGGTCGACCGCTGGGCTCGATTGAGCCGGCCTCCGGCCGCATCGACGACCCTGGCCGCGGGCTCATCGGCGCGTACCAGCGTGGCCCCGCGGAGAGCGCGCTGCAGCTGCGGGGCGTGATGCTCGCGTCCATCGATCGCGGGGCGACGATCGACGCGCACCCGGCGCAACTCCGCCCTCTGCTGCGCCTGCCGGCGCCGCTGCAGGACGGCGAGGCGTCGCTGTGGCTGCTGGCCGTCGTCGGCCCCGACCTCGGCCTGGCCCCGACGCCGGTCCACGGGCGCGGCTCGAGCAGCGGAGTGCCTTGAGTGCAGCTACGCTCTGCCGCCAACCCAGGCGAGGAGCGACGACATGGCAGGTGAGCAGGAGGAGCTGGTGGCGAGCATCGAGGCGGCGCTGCAGAGCAAGTACGGCGACAGCTCGTCGGCCTCGATGAGGAAGTTCTTCGACTCCTACGATGCCAACAAGGACGGCAAGATCGACAAGGACGAGCTGTCGAAGCTCCTCAAGGACGTCGACATCGGCAACTCGTTCACCCGAGGCGCGTGGGTGAAGGGCATCATCGAGAAGCTCGACACCGACGCCGACAAGGCGATCTCCTGGGAGGAGTTCCAGGCGGTCGCGACCACGGCGACCTGATCGCGACCCGCTCTGCGTGGCTCAGCGGTAGGGACCGACCGACCCGGACGGGCCGAGGCGCAGGGCGAGGTCGACCAAGCGACCGATGGTCGCCACCGCGGAGGCGGCGTCGAAGTCCCGAGCGTCGTCCCGCAGGAAGAGGGTGCCGTGCTCGAGCAGCAGCTCGCGACCGGCGCCCAGCGACACCAGCTCGGCGCGCGCCGCGGGATGGAGCAGCGCGGTGGCGAGCGCCAGGTCGTCGGGCGCGACGCTCACGTCGAACGCGGCGTCGAACGCGGGATCGCCGAGCTCGACGTCTCGCGCCCACAAGCGGGCGCCCAGGCCCGTCCGCGCGCTGC
>JBKJLX010000197.1:0-14894 GCA_046596645.1 Polyangiaceae bacterium | reverse complement strand
AACCGTCGCTCCCGGCGGGGCATAGGCGTGGCCGGCGACCAGCACCTCGGCGCGGGGCAGGAACGGCGCGATCTCCATCGGGCGCTCGACGCTGCGCGCAGGGTCGCCGTCCCAGCTGCGGTCGACGCGCTCGATGGGAGAGGCCTCCATCGGCTGCGCGCGGCCGCCCTGCACCCACTGGAAGGAGCCCTTCACCACGAGCGCGAGGTGGAACGCCGCGCGGTGCCGGAACACGACGGTGGCGACGCTCGACGGTCCGAGCGCCTGGACCGGGACCGGCCAGTCCGAACGAACGTCGGTCAACGTCGGACCTGCGGAGCGCGGCGCGGAGCCCTCATGCGAACCCGTGGAGCGTAGACGATCGCCTCGCACGGCCGAAGTCGGCTCCGGCTTTGGCCGTTTTGCGAGGCCACGGCACGAGACCCGCCGCTCACGGCCCGAGGAGGCGGAGGTGGCAGTGGACCGAGGCCGAGGGGCGGACGTCGGGCCGGCTGATGCGCTCGGCGTCCACCGAGACGTCGACGCGCACCTCCACCGTCCCCGCGATGCCCTGCTGGGCCAGCATGCCCAGCCCGGAGCCGAGCAGCGGGCCCAGGCGGGACGTCGCGACGGAGCCGACGAGATCGGTGCAGGGGATGGATCCCCGGAGGGACGCGCTTGCGGTGAAGGTGTCGCCACGGGGCACCAGCGAGCCGGTACCGCGGAGGCGCAGAGACCCCACCGTCACCTCGAGCCGCTCCGCGGACACCGCGCTCTCGGCGGCGCGCGCGCGGAAGTCGAGATCGATCTGGGTGTTCTTGCCGTACGCGATCCCCGCGATCTCCGCCGGGACCGGAGGCGTGAGGCCGATGAGGGTCGCCCGGCCGCGCCCGCTCAGGTCCCCGCGTGGGTCGGCGGACCACCTCGCCTCGACCGCGGCGCGCACCGCGAAGTCGCCCGGCCAGGGCGGCGCCCCCGGCTGCGCGGGCCGCCCCATCCACGCGGCGAGGACGGGCGCCGGCGTCTCGCGCAGCTCGACCGCGACGACGCGCGCGTCGAGGTCGGCCGTCGCGCGCAGCGGGGCAGCATCGGGGACCTCGCCCAGAGCGACCTCCAGCAGGTTGCCGCTGGCCCAGACGGACAGATCGACAGGCCCCACCCGCGCCCGAGGATGGGGCACGTCGATGGTCGCCTTCCGCACGCGCGCCGGCGACCCGGGCACCAGCTCGGCCTCGGCGACGCTCGCCTCGGCGATCGTCGCTGTGCCCTGGGCGCCCCCGGCCAGCGCCACCCGCACGTCGGTTGCGCGCACCGGGAGGCGCTCGTGCTCGTGCGCTCGCCCAAAGGCGAGCACCTGGCGGACGGCTTCGACGCTGCGGAGCCGGGCGACGACGCCCCGCGCTCGAACCTCCCGCGGCACCAGACCCTCGGCGCGCACCTCGAGCCACTCCACCTGGAGCTCGAGGTCGGGCACGCCGTCCGCCGCGATGCGAACATCCACGAACGTCGCGCGCCCCCACTCCACCGCCATGTCGCGCGGCGAGAGATGCATGCCGCGACGCTCCGCCTCGGCCAGCACGTACCAGCGCGCGATGGGGTCGAACGCGAGGGCGAGGGCGACGCCACCGGCGACCGCGAGGAAGAGCAGCGCGACCGCGATGCGCCGGACCCAGCGCCACGGCGATCGGCGCGGCGCCGGAGGCGCCGGAGGCGCTGGAGGCGCTGGAGGAGGAGGCGCCACTCCCGCGTCGCTCGACCGATCGGCGCGCGGTGGCAGCTCGCGCGTCGCCGCCTCGTCGTCGGTCCCCATCGGTGGCACGTCGTTTGTACAGCAAATGGGAGCACCTTCGGCGGGCCCGACGCCCGGGAGGTGCGTGTACCCTCGGCGCATGGCCCGTCGCAGCTCCCAAGCCACTCCGCTTCGCGCCGCGCCGCCTCCTGGCGACGCGCTCCCGGGACCGTCGTCGTCGCCGCGCCTCCGCGCCTCCGCCCCCCGGGCGACCACGGCGCTGCACGCCCCCGACGGGGCGAGGGTGGAGCTCGCCGGCGAGGCGATCGAGGTGTTCGATCCGGCGGGGCGTCTGATGATCCGCTACCGCGACGGCGCGCTCGAGGTCTCCCCGGCTCAGGGCGATCTGGTCCTCGCGTCGGCGACCGGCCGCGTTCGCATCGCCGCCGCGACCGACGTCGTCGTCGAGGCGGCGCGCGACCTGTGCCTCAGCGCGCAGCGCGGCCTGGAGGCGTCGGCTGGCGCCACGACGCCAGCAGCAGAGGCGGGTGACGCAGACGCGGCGCCGCAGATCCGAGGCAGCCGCCTCGCCCTCGACCCGCGGCGGGTGGTGCTCGCCACGGCCACCCTCGACGTGCGCGCGCGCACCGCGCATGTCGCGGCCGGTGACGCCACGGTGCTGGCCCGTCGCATCCGCACCACCGCGACCCAGATCGCGACCACGGTGGAGGAGCTGGAGGTGACCGCCGGCCACGTCGTGGAACGTGCGCGGGACGTCGTGCAGGAGGTCTCGGGGGTGCTCACCAGCCGCCTCGGCCGCGTCCGCGCGGTGGTGAAGGACGTCTACTCCCTCCGCGCGCGACGCACTGAGCTGAAGTCGAAGGAAGACACGGCGATCGACGGCCGCCGCGTCCTCCTCGGATGACGCGTTCCGGCCCCACGCTCCACGCGGTCGCGGAGGCGGCGGCGGCGGACTGGATCACGTGGCAGGACCCAGCGCGCGGGACGTTCGTCGCCGTGGTCGCGAAGATCGCGCTGGGCTTCGCGCCGGGCGACGTCTGCGCGCTGCTACCGCCGGTCGATCTCACCACGAACGATCGCCATCGCGAGCGCTCGCCACTGCGCGAGGTCGAGGTCCCCAGCGACGCGGCGCCCTTCCTCGCGACACCCGAGATCCTGATCGTCGGGCACGCCTACGGGCCGGCGGGTCGATCCACGCCCTCTCTCGCCGTTCACGTCGCGCTAGGCCGCGACGCGGTGACCTTCCGGAAGATGATCCACGTGTACGGCGACCGCGACGGGCCGGGCGCGGTGCCTACCCCGTTTCGCCGCATGCCGCTCTCCTGGGAGCGGTCCGTTCGCAGCGATGTGAACCCGGTCGGCGTCGATCCCGCGAGCCAGCAGCCCAACCTGGTGGATCCGATCGACGCGACGGTGGCCGCGGGCTGCGGGCCCCTCGGCGCGGGGTGGCCCTCTCGCCGCGCGCTCCTCGGGATCGCCCGCCGCAGCGATCTGGAGGCGGAGCCGATGACGCTCCCCGCCGGCTTCGACGGGAGCTGGTTCCAGGCCGCGCCGCCCGACCAGTGGCTGCCCGGCCTGGTCGGCGACGAGTGGGTGTCGCTCGACGGGCTGCACCCCTCCCTGCCTCGCGTGCAGACGAAGCTGCCGGGCCTGCGGGTGGGCGCCCGCATCGAGGGGCCGCGCGGGGGGCGCACGCTCGAGCTCCGACCGGACCGCCTGCTCATCGACACCGATCGCCAGCGCGCGACGCTCACCTACCGCGGATCGCAGGCGGTGGACCCGGCCGATCTGGCCACCACGCGCATCTTCGTCGGCTTCGCCGCGCCGGGCTCGCCGGTGGCCTGGCCCGACGCGAGCGACGCGTCGACCTGGCGCCCCCACGTCTTCGGCCGCAGCCCCGCGCCGTCGCTGGCACCTCCGCTCGACGAGACCACCGCCACCCTGGACGCGGTGCGCCTCCCGCGAATGGCGACGCCCCTCGACGCGCCGCCGCAGCAGCCGCCGGCCGCCACGACGGGCGCGGTTGTGCCGGTCGCGTACGGCCCCGACGCGACGGACGACGACGACACCGCCAGCGGAGGCACCCTGGTCGCGGACGTGGCGGGCAAGCTCTCCGCGGCCCGGGCGCTCTCCTTCGCGGGTGCGCCGCAGCCGGCGGCCCCGGCGGTCGCGCGGCCCGTCATCGACGACGAGGACACCGCCGGGACGGCGGTGATCGACGTTGCGGCGGCGCTGGGCAAGCCCTCCGGGGTGCAGGGGACGCCATTCGTTGCACCACCAACGGATGCGCCGCCCTCGCGCGAGCCCGCCACGCTGCCGCTGCCGAACCTGGCGCCGCCCCCGTTCATCGCCCCGACCCCGTTCATCGCGCCACCCGCGCTCGTCGCGCCGCCAGCGATGGTGGGCGGAGAGATCTTCACCGAGGAGACGGCGTTCGAGGAGTCCACCCGCCACCCCGCGGAGGCGCTGCCCTTCGCACCCGCGGTGGCCCGCGCGCCGGGCCCGCCCACCGCCGCGGCGACCGGCGGGCTCCCCTTCGCCGATGCTCCCCATGTGGGTCCCCTGCCGGCGCCGCCCTCGGTCGACTTCGGGGACGCTGCTCCCGTGGTGCCCGAGCCTCGTGGCGACACGGTGCCGACGCTGACCGACGCGCCGGTCCACCTGGTGACGGTGCCGTGGCAGATCCAGCCGCCCAAGGACAGCCTGACCGTCATCGTGAAGGGCTCGTTCCGGCTGGTCGACGACGGCCCCGCCGTCGCTCTTCCGGAGGCGGCGCTGCCGATGGGCGACGTCTTCGCGGAGGACGAGCCGGAGAAGCAGCTGCTCCACGCGTCGGACTTCGCGGTGATGAAGCCGCAGTGCGACGTGCTGGTGGTGGGGAGCGCGCACGCGCCGGGCGGCGCGGCCAAGGCGATGCAGCTCCTCGTCCGGGTGAAGGGCGCCCATGGCCGCGTCGAGCGCCAGCTGACCGTCTTCGGCGATCGCACGTGGCAGCGCGCGCTGGTGGCCGTCGCGCCGAGCGATCCCGCGCCCTTCGCCAGCATCCCCATCGGGTGGGACCGCGCGTTCGGCGGGCTCGACTTCGCGGCCAACCCGCACGGCGTCGGGTACCGCGCGCGGGCGGGGGCGGACGGCGTCCTGCGCCTTCCGAACTTCGAGACGCCGGGGCAGCACATCAGGTCACCCGACGACGTGCCGCCACCGGCCTCCTACGCCCCTGTGCATCCGCAGTGGAAGGCGCGCTGGAGCCTTCTCGGGACCTACGACCGCGCCTGGTTCCACGAGCGCTGGCCCTACTTCCCGAGGGACTTCGACTACCACTTCTTCCAGGCGGCGCCGCAGGGCCAGCGGCTCGAGAAGGCGGTCGGCGACGAGGAGTACGAGCTCGTCGGCCTGGTCCCTGGCAAGCCGAAGCTGAAGGGCCGTCTAGCGGGCGTGAAGATGCGCGTGTTCGCGCGCAAGACTGCGGAGGCCGGCGGCACCCTGGTCGAGGTCCCGGTGAAGCTCGACACCATCACCTTCTTCACCGAGGACTCGCGCGTCGACCTGGTGTGGCGTGGGTGGGTCGACGTCTCCGACGATGATGCGCCGGAGCTGGAGCGGCTCTTCGCCACAGCCGAGCCGACGGCCGGACCGGCGATGACCGCCGCCGAGATCGAGCAGCGCTACCAGGCAGCGCTGAACCCACCCGAGGAGGAGGAGCCGATCGCCCATCCTCCGCCCCCACCGGCAGCGGAGGAGGAGCAGCAGCAGCAGGACGACGAGCCGCCCGCGCGCGACGTCGAGGGGGAGATGGCGGCCATGGAGAAGGAGCTCCTCGCGGAGCTCCAGGCTCGCGGTATCGCCATCGAGCCCGGAGCCCAGCAGCAGCCGCCCGATCCGAGGAAGCTCGCCGACTCGCTGCGCGCCGCCGGCGCCGGGGAGGAGGACGTGGCGGACGTCATGGCCGCGCTCGCCCCTCCCCCCGAGGACGTCGACACGGTCGCTGCGCCCCCGGTGGACAAGCGCCGGCTGGTCGAGGAGCGGATGGCGCGTGGCGAGCCCCTGGCCGACCTCGATCTGCGCAAGGCGGACCTGCGGGACCTCGATCTGAGCGCCCAGGATCTGAGGGCCTCTGACCTGAGCGATGCGCTGCTCTCACGAGCCAACCTCGCGCGCGCCGACCTGTCGGGCGCGATCCTGATGCGCGCCGACCTGGAGGACGTCCGCTGCGAGGGGGCGAGGCTGGTCGGCGCCGACCTGACGCGCGCGGTGATCGACGGGGCGCGCTTCGATGGCGCGTGCCTCGACGAGGCGACCCTGGCCAGGGTGCGCGGCAGCAAGGTCAGCCTGCGTGAGGCCAGCGCCGTGGGCGCCGGCTTCGTCGGCGCCAAGCTCCCGCGGGCTCACCTCGAGGGTTCGATCCTCACCGGAGCCGACTTCACCGAGGCGGAGCTCGACGATGCCGTCTTCGACGGGGCACAGATGGCCAAGGTGCGCCTCTACAAGGCACGCGGACACAACACCTCCTTCGCCAGGTGCGACATGCCCAACGCCCGCTGCGAAGGCGCGGTGTTCGAGCACGCGACCTTTCGTGGCGTCGTCGCGGACGACTCGGTCTGGGAGCGCGCCGACGTCACCACCTGCACCTTCCAGGGCGCGTCGCTGGTCTCGTGCAGCTTCGTCCGCGCCCGCTGCTGGAAGACCAACTTCAACGAGGCCGACCTGTCGACGGCGCGCCTGCGCAAGTCGCACATGAACGGCGCCACCTTCGTGAAGGCGAACCTCATGGAGGCCAGCATGGAGGGCGCCGACTTCGAGCTCGCCGACCTGCGCGGCTCGAACCTGCATGGCGCGACGATGACCAAGGCCAAGCTGAAGCACGCCAAGCTCGACCACGCGATCACCAGCTACACCGCGCTCTCTAGAAAGCAGCCGTGATCTCCACGCGCGCGGAGCTCGAGCACCGACTCGCGGTCACCTCGACCTGCGCCGACGAGGTCGTCGAGGGTGTCGACATGGACGGGCTCGTCCTCGACGCCGTGGTCCTGCGCGGCACGGTGTTCCGGGGCGTCAGCGCGCGAAAGGCGCAGCTGATCGGTTGCGACCTGACCGGCGTGGTGCTCGAAGCCTCCGACTTCGAGGGCGCTTCCTTCCGCGGCAGCGTCATGATCCGCGTCCGGGCCGGGGCCGAGGTGAACCTCCGCTCCGCCATCCTCGACGACGTGATCGGCGAAAGCATCGATCTGCGCGGGGCCGACCTGGAGCGCGCGAGCGTCCGCGAGGCCATGCTGAAGGGTGCGCTGCTCGCCGGTGCGCGGCTGGATGGCGCCGTCTTCGACGGGTCCTACCTGGCCGACGCCGATGTGACGGGAGCGAACGCTCCAGGAGCCAGCTTCGATCGGAGCGCACTCCACGGCGCGAAGCTCGATGGCGCGAACCTCGTCGAGGCCTCGTTCGACGACGTGGATCTCGCCGAGACGTCCCTCGTCGGCGCCAAGCTGTCGCGCACGAGCCTGGTCCGCGCACGCGCTCCCCGCATCGACCTCTCCAGGCTGGGCGCGCCGCACGACATGACCGGGGCGGAGCTACCCGGCGCCGTGCTCGACGGCCTCGACCTCTCCGGTGTGCTGCTGCTGGGAGCCCACCTGGAGGGGGCTTCCCTGGTGGGCACGGTCCTCCGAGGGGCGGACATGACCGGCGCGCAGCTGGAGGGCGCCACCCTGGACGACGCCGACCTGCGTGGCGCGCGCTGCCGGAAGGCAGTCTTCACCGCGGCCAGCCTGGCGCGCGCGACCCTGGCGGAGGTGGACGCGCGCGACGCGAGCTTCGAGGAGGCGACCCTCCGCGGCGCGGTGGTGACGGCCGCCAGGTTCTCGGGGGCGCGCTTCAAGGGAGCAGACCTGACGGGGGTGCAGCTGGGCGAGGCGGCAGCGCTCGACGCCGACTTCACCGAGACCGTCCTCGACGGCCCGCAGCTCCAGGGTAGCGATCTGTCGGGGGCGCGCTTCGATCGAGCCACGCTGGGCGCGATTGACCTCTCGCGCTCCGTGCTGGTGGGCACCTCCTTCGCCTATGCCTCGATGCACGGAGCGCGCTTCGAGGGCGCTCGGCTCGACGGAACGAACCTCGACGGCGCCGACCTCGAGGGCGCCCACCTCGCCGGGTGCGACCTGCGGAAGGCCCAGCTGGAGGGCGCGATCGTGCGTGGCGCGGACCTGCGCAACGTCATGCTCTTCAAGCAGGTCTGCTCGGGGATCGATCTCACCGGCGCCAAGCTCGCCGGCGCCCGGATCGTCCAGTGCCTGCTCGATGGTGCGAAGGGGGGTGCGCTGGATCTGCGCGAGTGCGTGCTCGATCAGTCGACGCTCGACGGGGCATCCCTCCCCGGCGCCAACCTCGCCGGCGTATCGGCGTTCCGGGCCAGCTTCATCGGTGCCGACCTGACCGGCGCCAAGCTGGGGGGCATCCGCGCCAGGAGCTCGAAGTGGAGCGAGGCCAAGCTCGACGCGATCGACGCGCCCGGCGCGATCCTCTCCCAGTCGACGCTCGACGGCGCGACCCTCACCAAGGCCAACCTCCGTTCGGCCCAGCTGCAGCGCTGCAGCTTCAAGAAGGCCGACCTGCGCGCCGCCGACCTTCACGGGGCGCAGCTCACCTTCGCGCGTCTCGACCAGGCCCGCCTGGAGCAGGCGGACATGCGCGACTGCGACCTGGAGCAGGCCAACGTGCACCGGGCCAGCCTGCAGGGCGCCAGGCTCGACGGCGCCAACACCAGGGACTGGCTGCAGACCGACCCGGAGATCAAGAGGGCGGAGGAGTTCGTCGCCGGACCGCGCGCCGTGCGCCGCGATTCCGGGTAAACTCGCAGCTGCGGAGAAGGGGGGAACCGATGCTACCCGTGGGAACGACGGAGGCAGGCCAGGGCGCCTGCATGGGACCCGACGTCTGTTACATCCCCGCGCCGCCTCCGCCGCCCGCGGGCGTCGGAGGCATCCCGACGCCGTTCCCCAACCTCGGGTTCCTGGCCGACGCGGACAAGGTCACGAGCATCGTGCTCATCCGCAACAAGAGCTGCCTCGTCGAGGGCTCCCTCATCCCCCGCAGCAAGGGGGACGAGCCGGGTTGCTCGGAGATCCTCCCTCCCGGCAAGCGGGGCATCGGCTCCATGAAGAACACGGAGAAGGTCGAGTTCACCAGGCACAGCGCGAAGGTGAAGTTCGAGGGCAAGGGCGTGATCACGCTCACCGTGCCCACCAAGCACAACTCGACGAACACCGCGGGCGCTTTCTCGGTGCCTTCGCAGACGGTCGTCTGCGCGGTCCTATGAAGCCGCGAGGAGGCTCACGTGGCGGATGAAAAAGAGGTCGGCGTCAACCTTGGCTTCCTGTCGGCGGCGCTCGGCGACTCGTCGGCGCTGCAGCTGGTCGGCGTGTCCGGACGCGAGGAGATCTCGCGGCCCTTCGAGTTCGAGCTGTTGCTGCTGCGGCACGGCGAGCCGCTCACCCAGGCGGAGCTGACGGAGCTCGTCCGCCAGCCGTGCGTGGTGGCGCTGGGCTTCGATCCGTCGGACCTGGTGCACGGCATCCTGGTGAGCATCGAGCACCTGGACTCCACCCGGCAGGCGGTCCCCTCCTACGTCGCGCGGATGGTCCCCCAGGTCGCGCTGATGGACCTCGGCAAGCGCTCCGCGATCTTCCAGGACAAGACGATCCCGGAGGTGGTCGGCGAGCTGCTCAAGGCCCACGGCCTCCGCGCCGGCTCGACCTACGAGATCCTCGTCACCGAGGAGGCCAAGAGCCCGAAGCGCGAGTACGTGGTGCAGTACCAGGAGTCGGACTGGCAGTTCATCCAGCGCTGGCTCGAGCACGAGGGCTACTTCTACTGGTTCGAGCACTCGAAGCGAGGAGCCAAGCTCGTCATCGCCGACGCCAACGACGACGCGACGATCATCGACGACCCGTCGGTGATCTCCTTCCGCGAGCGCAACAACCTGGCGACCCGAGGCCAACACACCATCTGGGACTTCCGGGTCCAGCAGCGCCGCATCCCGGCGCGGGTGACGCTGGTCGACTACAACTACCGCCGCCCCACCGAGCTGCTGATCAGCTCGCACCAGGTCGACCAGGGCGGCTTCGGGCACGTCTATCAGTACGGCGACCACGTGAAGGACAAGGACGTCGGCGACGTCATGGCGCGCATCCGCGCCGAGGAGCTGGCCGCCGACCAGCGGGTGGTGCGCGGCGTCACCGACTGCACGCGCTTCCGGGTCGGCCACGTGTTCGAGCTGGAGAACCACCACACCAGCGACTACGACAAGAAGTACCTGCTCACCAGGGTCGAGCACCGCGTCGGGCTGGAGACGCCGTCGCTGCGCAAGGAGCGAAACGTCGACGGGGAGGAGCGCCCCACCGCCTACACCGCGGCGTTCGAGGCCATCCCGCTGAGCGTGGCCTTCCGGCCTCGGCGAATCACCCCCTGGCCGCGCATCGCCGGCCTGCTCACCGGCCACGTGGAGGCCGACACGGCGGGCGATTACGCGCAGATCGACGACACCGGTCGCTACAAGGTGAAGCTGCCGTTCGACGTGGGCAGCCGCGCCGGCCTGGCCTCCTCCCGCTGGATCCGGATGGCGCAGTCCTACGCCGGCGCCGGCTACGGGATGCACTTCCCCCTGCACAAGGGCACCGAGGTGCTCATCGCGCACGTCGACGGCGACCCCGACCGACCCATCGTGGTGGGCGCCATCCCCAACGCGGTGACGCCAGGGCCGGTGGCGGACGCCAACGCGACGCAGTCGGTGCTCCAGACCGCATCGGGCATGCGCGTCGAGCTCGAGGACCTGCAGCAGTGAGCCAGCTCGATGAGCGAGCCGTGAGCACGCAGTCAAGGAGGAGGCACCCATGACGGATCCCTTCGAAGCGAGCACCACCGTCGGCAACCGTCGCGGCATCACGTCGATCAACATCGACTCCCTCGCAGCTGCCCTGGTCCCCCTGACCGATCCCAACATCGAGACCGCCGCCCACGGGAGCGCGAGCCGCCCTGCCGCCGCCAGCCCCACCAGCGGGCCCCACCGCTACACGATCGTGGTCCCCAACGCCGGGGGCAACGGCGAGAGCTCGGTGGTCAACATCGGCCAGGCCGCCCCCAGCCGGATCAACGACACCGGCATCACCGGCCGGACGAAGTCACACGTCCACTGGCACACCACCGAGGCGGCCACGATGACGCTCGTCTCGCTCGGCATCCACACCAACGAGGGGTTCGCCGGCCTCGACGGCACGAACTGGCAAGCCGTCAACACCGGCTTCATGATGACCACGAACGCCGACAGCTTCCTCGACGCCGAGGGGCAGATGTACATCGTGTCCCGCGGCGAGGACGCGGTGCTCCGCGCGCAGAAGGGTGTCCTCCGCATCCTCGCCGACCAGGGCGGCGGCAAGTCGAACGTCGAGGTGATGGCCACCAACGACGTGATGGTCGGCGGCAAGCACAACGTCTACGTCGTCGCCGATCCGGCGGCGGTCATCACCCCACCCACGCCGAAGGAAAAGGTCACCGACGGGTGGCCCGCGACCACCATCGGCAAGGGCGTGAAGGAGGTCATGACGCTGCTCGACCTCGCGGGGACGGCGCAGGGGCTGTTCTCGACGATCGGCACCCAGAACGAGATCAGCAACGACAACTTCAAGTCCGGCTGGATCAACGATCCCAACAGCACCGCGAAGTTCTGGGTCGACATCGCCAAGTTCATCTCGACCATCGGCCGATACGCGGGCGGGGGTGCCGCAGGCCAGGTGAAGATCTACGCCGATACGTTCGCCGGCATGAGCGGAAGCGTCGCCGGGTCGCTGTACGGCGGGCTCAGCGCGAGCGTGACCAGCCCCGTCAGCGCGAGCCTCCTCGGCGGCACCGCGAGCGTGAAGGGCCTCGCGTGGACGAGCGTCTGGGCCGGCATGGGCGCCAGCCTGAAGACGCTGTGGGGCAAGGCCGACCTCAAGAGCGAGTACGGCAAGGCCCAGGTCAGCGCCAAGAAGGACGTCGCCATCGCGTCCAAGGCCGGGGCGACGACGGTGAAAGGAAAGACGCACGTCGCGGTCAGCTCGGACGGGCCCGCGGCGATCCACGGCCAGACCAAGGTCGTGGCCCTGGGCGGGCCAGGGGACGGACACGGCATGGTCGCCGACAGCGTCGGCATGCACGTCGGCATGTTCACGAAGGCCAACGACTGGTCCGACCCGGCGCCGAAGAAGGCGCACTCGCTCAGCATCTCCGGCGAGAAGCTCGAGCTGAAATTCGAGAGCAGCAACATGATCTTCGACGACAACGAGATCGTCGCGACCGGCAAGGCTGTCGAGGTCCACGCGTCGTCGGGCAACGTCACGGTGAAGGGATCGAAGATCCTCCTCGGCTGATGCCGGGACACCGCGCACGTTTCCCTCGGCGCGCCGACTCACCGGTGTCGTCGAGGCGAAACGACACGGTGGTGGCAGCGGCGCCTCGCTCCAGGAGCGCGAAAACGGCCGCATCTCGCACCGGCGCATGGAACCCTCCCCTGCGCAACCACCGCCGCGGGTGGCACGTAGGACCGATGACCCGGGGCCTCATGGGCACCCCGCCGTGACAATCGAAGCGGGCGAGAGCATCCTCTCGTCCTTCAGCTGTTCGCCTGGTACCTTCCGGCGATCGGGCTTCGGGGAGCTCGGGCAATAGCTGTCCTTAGGAGGAAGAATGCGTAAGCAAATCGTTTCGACCATGGGCCTGGCGGCCTTCGCCGTCGCCGCCATCAGCGGAGGCGCCGTCTGGCTGGATACGCCCACCGCCATCGCGTCCGACCACAGTGAGGCGCCTGCCGTGCAGGCCGACGTCACGATGGACCTCACGGACCTCTACGTCTTCGGCAGCGCCGAGGGGAAGACCACCCTCATCGCCTGCTGGGACGGCTTCGACGTGGACGGCGAGGCGCCGTTCGCTCAGGGCCCCTACAACGAGGACGCGCTCTACACGTTCCACATCGACAACTCCGGACCCGACGGGGAGCTCGACGGCGTCGCCGACATCGAGATCTACTGGCGCTACGGCACCGACCAGGAGGGCAACGTCGGCATCAAGTGGGAAGGCATTCCCGGCGCCGACGCGGCAGTCATCGGCGCGATCGAGGAGACGTTCGAGGCGGGCGACGGCACCAGCGTGTGGACGGGCATGGCCGACGATCCGTTCTTCTTCGACGTCGCGGGCTACCTGAACATCCTTCAGGACGGCAGCCTGTTCGACGAGAACGGCGACCTGCAGTTCGACAACACGCGGGACTTCCTCGAGGGCTACAACGTCAAGGCTGCGGCCATCGAGATCGACACCGAGCTCCTCCAAGACGCGGATGCTCCCGGACCCATCCAGGTCTGGATCACCTCGGGAACGCTGTGAGGAGGACTGCCATGAAGAACATGAATTCAATCAAGGCGATCCTCGGAGCTTTCATCCTCGTCGGCGCGGTCACCGGCTGCGGTGACGACTCTGCTGACGGCAGCGGCGGCGGCGGCATCGGCGGTGAGGCCGCGACGACGTCGACCACCACCACCGGCCCGACGACCAGCACCACCACCGCGACGAGCGTCACCACCACCACCTCCACCGGCGGCGACGGCGGCGGCGGCGGCACGGGCGAGGGCGGCTCCGGCGGGGACCCGCTGGTCTTCAGCTTCGCCGACAACGCGTTCGACGAGTACGCGCAGATCGATCGTCACGGCGCGGTCGAGGCCGGCACCGTCGGCATCGAGACGGAGAAGGGCCTCGGCCTCAACGGCGAGGACATCACCCTCCGCGACACCTACAACGCAGCGACCCCGGAGGACGACATCGCGGGTGACTTCATCCCGGAGATCTCGGCGAACGTGGGCTTGCTGCACTCGCTCCTGGACGCGGATCTGATCAGCCTCGGTCTCGACCCTGCGACCAACACGCAGACGGTGACCCAGGCTGGGCCGGTGCTCATCCCCGACACCATCAAGTACGATCCGTCGGCGCCGACGGGGTACCCGAACGGCCGCAACCTCGAGGACCAGGTGGTCGACATCTCGCTGGCTGCGGTGCTCCTCGACCTGGGAACGCACCCGATCACGGCGTTCTCGGAGAATCCCGCGCTCGGGGACTCACTGAACCCCCCGGCGAACGACGTCGAGTTCGACGCCGAGTTCCCGTACCTCGCGGCCCCGCACTGACACCACCTCGCGCGGCTGCGCTCCGCGGCCATCCTCGGCGACAATCTCGCCGGGGGAGGTCAGGAGCGCTTGCCGCGCGGCGTCTTCCATCGACGATGCGCGTCGCCCCGATGGCTGGTGGCGGCTGGTAAGCTCGGCGAACAGCATGCGACTCAAGCAGACCGTGGCCGCGGTGGGTGTCGCGCTCCTGGTTCCTGTGGTGGTGATCGCCTCACGTGCCGCGCGAGACGGGACGAAGACCGACACGGCGAAGAGCGCCGAACCCACCAGCAAGGCGCGCGCGGTCAAGGCGTCGCGCGCGGTCGAGACCACCACCTATACGGATCTGGTCGCCAGCATCGACCGGCGGATCAAGGGCCAGCAGGTCCGCGCCACCGCCCGGGACGATGACTGGCTCAACCGCTCGTACCTGGCCGCCACGCTGCTCGAGCGCGCCACGTTGACGGGTCAGATCGACGATTTCGAGAGGGTGCAGAAGGTGCTGGACGAGGCGCTGGCGGTTGCCTCGAGAAAGACGGGGCCCCTCGACATCGCAGCGCGCTTCCACTTCGCGGTGCACCGCCTGGACGCCGCGGAGGCCCTCCTCGACCGCATGGACGCCCGGAAGCTGAGCCAGCGAGAGGAGAGGACCGAGGTCGCACACCTGCGCGCGCAGATCGCCATGCAGCGGGGCGACTACTCGGCGGCCTTCGAGGGGTTCAGCGACGTCGCGGTCAGGGTACCGGCGATCGGCACGCCGGACCTTGCGCTGTATCACGCGAAGACCGGCGAGGCCGCGCAGGCCGAGGTGCTCCTGGAGGAGGCGCTGGAGGGCACGGTGAAGGACCCACGGCGGCGCGCCTGGCTGGGCCTCCAGCTCGCTCGCGTGGCGATGGACCGTGGCAAGTACCGCGTGGCGCTGGAGCGCCTCGCCGAGGCCGACACCGAGCTCCCCGGCTGGTGGCAGATCGAGGAGCAGGTCGCCG
>JBKJLX010000120.1:0-12190 GCA_046596645.1 Polyangiaceae bacterium | reverse complement strand
CTCGCGTCGCGTCACGTTCGCGGTAGGCCCGGCCCTTGACTCCGACCTGATCCAGGGGGCCAGGGCACAGGCGGCGCACCGAGCAGCCGGCGCACTCCTTCCCGCTCCAGATCCGGTCGAAGGTCCCCTGCATCTCGTCGAGGAGCAGCTCGTCGTCCGTCGCCACGCCCGCCTCGAAGTTCCGCCGGACCTCGCTCTTGGCGCCCAGCCCGGCGCCGGTGAAGTTCGCCGAGCCCAGGTAGAGAAAGGCGCCGTCGACCGCGATCATCTTCAGGTGCACCCGCGGGCACCGGCGCAGGGCGAGGCCGATGCGGGCCGCGCCGCCCCCGCGCGCCAGGCTGGCCTGGAACGGGCGGGAGGGCTCGCCGCCGTGGAGGATGCGCACCTCGACGCCGCGCCGCGCCAGATCGCCGAACATCTCCAGCGCGCTCATGTAGCGGCCCCGGGCGCGCGCCCTCGTCCCGACGGGCGCCTCCACATGGACGTCCTTCAGGGTGGCCGTGGAGATCCAGACGCTCGTCCGGGCGTTCGCGACCGCGCCGGCGACCACGACGTCGTAGTGAGCACGATCGCGGACCAGCTCCATGGAGACGCGTCGGCGAGAGCGCCGTTCGACCATGGCGGTTATCCTACGCCCCGTGCACGAGTCCGCGTCGGATCCCCCCTCGCCCGAGGGTCGGCGACGGGTTGTCGCCGAGCGGATCCGATCGGGCCGAAGGAGCGAGCCAGCGGTGGAGAGACGTATCGTCACCCTCGAGGAGAGGTACACGGCGACCGAGCACGCGCTGCGCGAGCTGTCGGACGTGGTCTGGGAGCAGTCACGGGTCATCGCGCGCCTCGAGGCGCGCCTCGCCCAGCTCGAGGATCGCCAGCGCTCGGGGGAGGACGCCGGCGGCCCGATCCCCGACGAGAAGCCCCCTCACTTCTAAAAGCCCCGCGCACTTCCAGGCCCCTGGGTCGCGGCCAGTCCCACCTCTGACGCCACGCGCCGCGATCGTGCGCGCAGGAGGGGGGCTCTCTGGTAGCCCCGACGTACACGCGGTATTCGTCGAGGGTCCTTCCGGCCTGGTGCCCCCGTGCCATGCCGACGGCCGCTCGCGGAGGAGTTCTCATGCGCAAGCACGTCCGTGTTCTCCCGCTCCTGGCGCTCGTCGCCGCCCCCGTCGCCGTCGTCTCCGGCGGCTGCGAGGCACCGCCCGAGGTGGTCCGGCACGTGGCGCCCATCGGCAGGACCTCGGAGCCGATCATCGGCGGATCGGCGAACACCACGCTCGACCCCGTGTTGGCCATGATGGTCGCCGGAGACGGCGGCTACGGCACCGTGTGCAGCGGCACCATGATCGCGGTCAACGGTTCCTCCGGGTACGTGCTCACCGCCGCCCACTGCGGAAGCATCGACGCCGTTCTGCAGGAGGACTCGTACGCGGCCTGCGACGCGGCCGGCGATGGATGCCGCTTCTACCAGGTCGTCGACTCCCAGATCCACCCCTCGTACGGCTCGGATCAGCGCTTCGACTTCCAGATGCTGCGAGTCATCGGCGTGGGCGCCAACGCGCCCTTCTACCCTGCGGCGACCGACGATCAGCTCACCGACGGCGACGAGATCGTCCTCTCCGGCTGGGGGCAGACCGAGTCGGGCGGCGCGTCGGAAGAGCGCCGCTCCGCCACCAACACCGTCGACGGTGGGGACTTCATCTCCATCTTCTGGGACCAGACGACGACCTCGGGCAACGGCGGCGTCTGCTTCGGCGACAGCGGCGGCTTCACCGGGAAGGTGATCGGCGGCCAGATGTACACCATCGGCGTCAACCAGGCGGTCGAGAGCGACAGTTGCGTGGGCTTCGCTGTCAGCGGCCGCGTCACCGGCATCTACGCCGACTTCATCGCGCCCTTCATCGGGGAGGAGCCGCCTCCCCTCACCTGCAACCAGTGCGTCAACAACGGCTTCGGAGACCCGTCGAGCAGCTGCGCCTCCCAGGCCGCTGCCTGCGGCCAGGGCACGGCGTGCGGCGACCTCCTCGAGTGCTTCAACGGCTGCAGCACCGACGCCTGCTACGACGACTGCGCGGCCGCCAACTCGGGCGGCATCTCCGCCTACAACGCGGTCGTCGACTGTCTCTACTGCGACGAGTGCGTCGGCGAGTGCGACGGCGAGAACGCGTTCTGCGACGACCCCACCTCGTCGGCCGGCCCTGGTCCCACCACCAGCGTCGGCCCCAGCACCGGCTCGGTGACCGCGGCCACCGTCGGCACCGGCAGCGGGGAGACCGTCACCACGGCGACCGGCACGGGAGGCGGTTCCGGCGGCGCGGACGCCGGCAGCGACGACGACGATGACGATGACGATGACGACGACGACGACGACGGCGCGGGCGGCAGCTCCGGCGACAGGGTCACCGACGACGGCGGCTGCGCGGTCGGCGCGGCAGGCGCCCCCTCCGGCGCCGCGGGCTGGCTCGCGATCGCTGGCGCTGCGATGGCCGCGGCGCGCCGCCGTCGGCGCGGCTGAATATCAGAAGCAAGGTCAGGATCGACGACGCGGCGTGGAGCGCGTGGGCGGGCCTCCCGCCGCGCGCCCGCCGCGACCGCCGCGTGCGCGCGCCCCGCTGGTTGGGCCCTTCTCCGCGCCGCGCCCGCGCGCAGCCGAGGCGAGCGCCAACTCGCTGGACGACTCCTCCCCGCGCAGCCTCCGGATCTGATCCCGGAGTCGCGCGGCGCGCTCGAAGTCCAGCGCCTCGGCGGCGACGAACATCTCCTGCCGCAGCACCTCGATCTGCTCGGCGAGGTCGAGCCCCGACGCGGCGGCGGCCTCCGCCGCCTCCTTCGCGGTGCCCTTGGGGACGGCAAAGTAGTCGCGCGCGCCCGACGCCGGCGACATGTCGAAGATCGCCTTGACGATCGTGGTGGGCGTGATGCCGTGCTGGAGATTGTAGGCGACCTGGATGGCGCGGCGACGATCGGTCTCGTCGATGGCGTGCTTCATCGCCGCGGTGATGCGGTCGGCGTACATGATCACCTCGCCCTTCACGTTGCGGGCGGCGCGACCGATGGTCTGGATGAGCGAGCGCGGGCTGCGGAGGAACCCCTCCTTGTCGGCGTCGAGGATGGCGACCAGCGACACCTCGGGGAGATCCAGCCCCTCGCGCAGCAGGTTGATGCCGACCAGGACATCGAACTCGCCTCGCCGTAGATCTCGCAGGATCTCGATGCGCTCCAGCGTGTCGACGTCGCTGTGCAGGTAGCGAACGCGGACCCCGAGCTCGGTGTAATACTCGGTCAGATCCTCGGCCATGCGCTTGGTGAGCGTGGTGACCAGGATGCGATCTCCCTCGGAGACGCGCTGGCGGATGCGCCCCAGCAGGTCGTCGACCTGACCAGTGACGGGGCGGATGTTGATCTGCGGGTCGACCAGGCCGGTGGGGCGGATGATCTGCTCCACCACCACGCCGCCCGACTTCTCCAGCTCGTACTCGCCGGGCGTGGCGCTGACGAAGATCACCTTGCGGCAGAACTCCTGCCACTCCTCGAACTTGAGGGGGCGATTGTCGAGCGCGCTGGGCAGGCGGAAGCCATGCTCGACCAGCGTCTCCTTCCGGGCGCGGTCGCCGCGGTACATGGCGCCGATCTGGGGCACGGTCTGGTGCGACTCGTCGACGATCATGAGGAAGTCCTTGGGGAAGTAGTCGATGAGCGTCGGCGGCGGCGCGCCCGGTTCCCGGCCGGAGAGGTGGCGCGAGTAGTTCTCGATGCCGTTGCAGAACCCCATCTGCTCCATCATCTCGAGATCGTAGAGCGTGCGCTGCTCGATGCGCTGCTTCTCCAGGAAGCGCCCCTCGCGATCGTAGAACTCCAGCCGCTCGCGCAGCTCCAGCCGGATGGCCTCGATGGCCTTGCGCATCTGCTGCTGCTCGGTGACGTAGTGCGAGCCTGGGAAGATGGCGACGCGGTCCAGGTTACCCACCACCTTGCCGCGCAGCGGGTCGACCTCCTTGATCGACTCGACCTCGTCGCCGAAGTACTCGACGCGGATGGCCAGCCCCTCCTCGTAGGCGGGGAAGATCTCGACCACGTCGCCGCGTACGCGGAACGTGCCGCGGTGGAAGTCCACGTCGTTGCGCTCGTACTGGATGTCGACCAGGCGCCGCAGCAGCTCGTCGCGCCGCAGCTCGACGCCCTTCTCCAGGCGCACCGTGAGGCCCTGATAGCTCTCGGCGGAGCCGATGCCGTAGATGCAGCTCACCGAGGCCACGATGATCACGTCGCTGCGGGAGAGGAGCGCGTGCGTCGCCGCGTGCCGCATGCGGTCGATCGCGTCGTTGATGATCGCGTCCTTCTCGATGAACGTGTCCGACGAGGGGACGTACGCCTCCGGCTGGTAGTAGTCGTAGTAGCTGACGAAGTAATGGACGGCGTTGCTGGGGAAGAGGTCGCGGAGCTCGCCGTAGAGCTGGGCCGCGAGCGTCTTGTTGGGCGCCAGCACCAGCGTCGGCTTGGCGTGGGCGGCGATGACCTTCGCGCAGCTGAAGGTCTTGCCGCTGCCAGTGACACCGAGGAGCGTCTGGTGCTGATCCCCCCGGCCCAACCCCTCCATGAGCTCGCGGATCGCGGTCGGCTGGTCGCCCTGCGGCTCGTAGGTCGAGACGAAGGTGAAGTCGGCGCTGCTGCTGCTGCTCATGAACGAAGACTCATGGGAAACGGGCACGGTAGCACCCGCGGCCGGGGCCCGACGGGCTCGAACCCGACACCCGTGCGTCACCTTTCTTTCTCAACCTCACGCCCTGCGACGGCAGATGTGGATCAGCGCCTGTCGCCCGGACGGATCACCGCCTCGACGGGCCGTCGCTCGACGAGGTCCTGGTCGAGTCTGAGCGCGACCGGCGCGGCCCTCGCGCGGCCCCCGTGCTACACCGGCGGGATCATGATTGCCGCCGTCACGCCGCACCCTTACGCCGAGTTCCTGCACCGGGTGAACAAGCCCGCCAGGTACACCGGCGGCGAGGTCGGCAGCGTCGTCAAGGCGTGGACGCCCGAGGTGGCCAAGGTCTGCCTCGCGTTCCCCGACGTCTACGACATCGGGATGAGCCACCTCGGCTTCCGCATCCTCTACAAGGTGCTGAACGACGACCCGCGCACGCTCGCCGAGCGCTGCTACGCACCCTGGATCGACATGGAGGCGGAGCTGCGCGAGCGCGGCCTCCCGCTGATCTCGCTGGAGTCGCGGCGGCCGCTGCGCGAGTTCGATGTGGTCGGCTTCTCGCTCCAGTTCGAGCTGACGTTCTCGAACATCCTCACCATGCTCGACCTCGGCGGGATACCGCTGCGCGCGGTCGACCGGGGGGAGGACGACCCGCTGGTCATCGCCGGGGGGCCGGTGGCGACCCACCCCGAGCCCATCGCGCCATTCCTCGACGCCATCGTCATCGGTGACGGCGAGGAGATGGCGACCCGCGTCGCGCTCACATGGACCGACCTGAAGAAGGCGGGCGTGAAGCGCGCCGAGCGCTTGCTCGCCATCGCCCGCCTGGGCGCCGTCTACGTGCCCTCGCTCTACGCGACGCGCCTGGAGGAGAGCATCGGTCTCCAGGTGGTCGCTCCGCCGACCGACACCACCCTGCCCTTCCCGGTCTCCCGCGCGCTGGTCGACCTCGCGAAGTTCCCCTTCCCCGACGACGGGCCGACCGGAGGGCCGGAGGCGATCTTCGATCGCATGTCGATCGAGATCGCGCGCGGCTGCACCGAGGGCTGCCGCTTCTGCCAGGCCGGGATGATCTACCGCCCGGTCCGCGAGCGCGACCCCGACGAGATCGTGGAGACGGTGATGCGCGCGGTGAAGAAGGGCGGCCACGAGGAGGTCAGCCTCACCGCTCTCTCGACCGCCGACGTCTCCTGCATCGCGCCCCTGGTGAAGAAGGTGAATGACCGCCTGGTGGGGGAGAAGGTGTCCCTCGGCGTCGCCAGCCTGCGCGCCTACGGCCTGGCGCCGGACCTGCTCGACGAGCTGCGCCGGGTGCGCGCGACCGGCCTCACCTTCGCGCCGGAGGCGGGCACCCAGCGCATGCGGGACGTCATCAACAAGAACGTCACCGAGGAGCAGATGATGGAGACCGCCGAGCGCGTCTTCTCCCGCGGCTGGGGGAAGATGAAGCTCTACTTCATCTGCGGCCTGCCCACCGAGACGGACGAGGACGTCATGGGCATCGTGCAGACCGGGGCGCGCGCTCTCCAGCTCGGGAAGCGAGCCGCCAAGGGGAGACCGGCGGAGGTGACGGTCAGCGTCTCGGTGCACGTGCCCAAGCCGCACACGCCCTTCCAGTGGTGCGCGATGGACGACCTCACGACCGTCGACCGCAAGCAGCGGATGATGCGCGACGCGGCGCGCGGTCTGCGCGGCATGAAGCTGAAGACGCACGACGCCGCCTCCAGCGTCATCGAGGCGATCTTCGCGCGCGGCGATCGCCCGCTCGCCGACGTGCTGGAGCGCGCGTGGCGCAACGGCGCCCGCTTCGACTCGTGGGAGGACCAGCTGAAGCTGGACGTGTGGAAGGAGGCGCTCGCGCACTTCGAGGTCGAGACCACCAGCTACCTCGGCACCATGCCCATCACCGCGTTCCTCCCCTGGAACCACATCGACGTGGGGCTGGAGGACGGCTTCCTCGCCCGCGAGTACAAGAAGTCGCTGCAGAGCCGGCTCAGCCCGCCGTGCGGCAAGGTGGCGGGGCAGTTCGTCCACCACGAGCACGTCGAGGCGGCCGCGGCCGAGTCGCGCCGGCTCGTCTGCTACGACTGCGGCGTCGCCTGCGACATGACGCAGATGCGCGAGGATCGCATCGCGATGCTGGATCGCCTGGGCGCCAAGGGGCCGGAGGACTTCTCGCCCAAGCGGCTCCTGCCGATCCTGCGCGAGGGGGAGGAGGCGCCGAAGCCCCCCACCCAGCGCGAGCGCACCATGGCCAAGGGTCAGCGCGTGCGCTTCCGCTTCGAGAAGCTGGGCGGCACCGCGCTGCTCGGTCACCTCGACCTGGTGCGCGAGATCCCGCGCATCTTCCGGCGCGTGGACCTTCGCGTCGACTACACCAAAGGCTTCCACGCCAAGCCCGACATGGTGTTCGCGCCCGCGCTCGGCCTCGGCGTGTCGAGCCTCGACGAGCTGCTCGACGTGCGCCTGCTCGAGGCGCTGCCCCCCGAGGGGCTGGACGCGCTCTGCGCCGCGATGAACGAGCGGGCGCCGCTCGGGCTGCGCTTCGTCGAGGCGCGGGCCCTGCGCGAGGGCGAGCCCTCGATCTCGAAGATGGTCCGCGGCGCGCGCTACGCGATCGTCTTCGGCCGCCGCGCGCTGGAGGCCGACATCTCCAGGGGCGTGCGGGCGGAGGACTACCTGGCGGCGCGGATCGCGGAGATTTCCTCGGCCACCGAGGTGCGCCTGAAGCGCGATCACTCGGGCATCGCGAGGATGCTCGACGTGCGGCCCTTCCTCACCGCGCTGCGCCCGCTCGACGACGAGGCGCGGACGGCGATCGGGCGGGCCGGGTTCTTCGGGGACCTGGTGGGCGCCATCGCCGACGTGGAGATGCCCGGCTCGGGCGGCATCCGCCCGGCGGAGATCGCGGCGCTGCTCGCCGGCCCCCCGGCCGAGGACGGCACGCTGGAGGCTCCGCCGCATCAGGCGCTGCGCGTCGCCCTGCGCATCGAGATACCCACCGCGGCGACCGCAGAGCCGGTGGTCGAGGCCGTCGCGCCCACGGCCTGACGACCACGGGCGGCGGTCTCGAGCGGGTGACACCGTCCGGAAGCCGACGGGGCCAGGCGCACGCGGGCCCCTTGCTTGCGGGGGTGCCGTCATGAGCGTCGTCGTCCGCTGGCACGCACCCCTGGCCAGCTCTCCGCTGACCGCGTGGTAACTTCGGGGTCGTGCTTCGCTTCGCCGACACCTCGCGGTCCATCCTCCTCGCCCTCGTCGCGCCGATCGTGATGGGCATGGCCTCCGCGGCCTGCGGAGACGACGCGACGACGGGCGCAGCGTCGGGCGGAGGTGACTCCATCGGGGCGACGTCGTCGGGAGGGGGTGGGGGCGAGCCGGTCACCGGCGGGGCCGTGACGACGACGACCGGCTCTTCCGCCGGCGCCGCGACCGGCTCTCCGACCAGCGGCTCCACCGGCGCCGGCGGCGGGGCCGGCGGCGCTGCCGGCAGCGGCGGCTCGGGCGGCGACACTCCCGAGGTCGACGAGTGCGAGACGCGGGTCGCGGTGTGCACCGACGTCGCGCCCCGGGACTCGGGTCAGGGGCTGGTCGCGCTCGATCGCTGCGGCTTCGCGCTCGAGCGCGGGGCCGCCTGGGACACGCTGCCCACCCTGGTCGACGCGCTGGAGACGGTGGCCACGCCGGTCGACCTCTCGGCCGTCCTCGACGACCTGAACCGGGAGCCCGTCCCCGTCACCCCCACCGCGGTGCCTGGCGATCCGCCGGGGGTCGAGTATGCGTTCCGCTGGGAGGACGAGGAGAACGACAAGCCGACCTGGGTGCCCCAGGGCCTGACCGGGTCGGCCGACGCCGACCCCACGGGACTGGTGCTGGGTCGCAGGCTGCTGATGGTGAGCTTCTACTTCGACGAGGAGGAGGCCCCCACCGCCGACCCCAAGGGCGTGCGCATCGCCCTGGTCGACGTCACCGACACCACCGCGCCGAAGTACCGGTTCCTCCTCCTGGTGGAGCCGACCGCGGGGCCCGACTTCGTGCCGGTGAAGATCCACGCCGGCGGCATCGCGTGGGTCGGCGATCTCCTGTACGTCGCCGACACCTCGAAGGGTCTGCGCGTGTTCGACGTGTCGCGCCTGCTCCAGGTGGACACCTCGGAGGACGTCATCGGCTGCGACGGCGGCTTGTGCCGCGCAGGGCTCTACAAGTACGTGATCCCGCAGATCGGGGCGTACACACGCTCATCACCCTGCGTCGAGGCGCCGCGGTTCTCCTTCGTCGGCCTCGATCGCTCGTCCGACCCGATCCAGCTCGTCTCCGGCGAGTACTGCTCGGGAACGGCGTGCACCGCGTCGCTCGCCGGCCGCGTGTTCCGCTGGCCACTCGACCCGCGGACCCACCTGCTGGCCGGGGGCGCTCGGACGTGGTCCGCCGACGCGCACCTCATGGGCGAGCGCCAGGTCCAGGGCGGCGTGTCGAACGGCGAAGCGTTCTACCTGTCGTCGAGCGAGCCCGCCGGGAGTGGAGGCGTGATGTACCGGGTGACGGTCGCCGGTCGCACCGCCGTCGACTGGATCGACACTCCGGAGGACGTGGTGATCGACACCGTCGAACATCGCATCCTCTCCCTCTCCGAGGGCCTCGGGGCGCGCTACGTCATGTCGGCCGATCTCGGCGCGTACCAGCCGTGACCCCCTGATCCCGATGTCGCCCCGCGACACGACTGTCAGAGCCGGCAGCGCTGCGCAGGAGGCTTCGCGGCGCCAAATTCGCAGGAATTGCCCGTTCGCCGGGGGAGGAGCCGCGCGGCATCCGCCTTGCTCTATCCCGGGACACGCCGCTTCGCTTCTCGCAGTATCGCTTCGCTTAGTCCCTTCTTCGGCACTTCCCCTTCCTTCGCGCTTCTCTTCGCTCCTCTTTCCTTGTTGACATGCGCTCCAGCGGTTCGGCGGCCCGCCCGGCCCGGAGCCCCTACCACCCGCTCTCCCTCCCTTCGAGGGCCGGCTGGTGCCGACGAACCCGATCGCGAGTCTTCGACGCGACCCGGCAGAGTCCGCACCGTCCGGCCCTCGACCCTTTTCCGGGTGGCCTTCGCGGGTGACGATGCAGCCGTGAGCGACCCCGGAGCCGACGCCCGCATGCTCGCTGGCGCGGCGCTGGTCGCGGGCCTCGCCCACGAGCTGCGCAACGTGCTGGCCAGCGCCGACACCTCGCTCTTCCTCGCGGAGTGCGCGAAGGACGTTGCCGCCCGCGCGGCGCGCGAGGCCGACGCGCGGGCGCACGTCCAGATGGCGCAGGACCTGGTGACGCGCGTCGTGAGCGCGACCCGCGGCGACGCACTCCGCACCGAGGCCGTCGAGGTGGGGGACGTGGTGGCCACCGCGACGCGCGAGGCAGCCAGCGACGCCGCCGTGCAGCTGACGGTCGACGTCGCCGCCGGCCTCGTGGTGCACGGCGACGCGGTCCTGCTGGCCCGCGCGATCGCAGCTCTGGTCGACAACGCGCGGGACGTCGCGCGAGGTGCGGGCCGGGAGCGCGTCGCGATCCGCGTCGAGGCTCGCGCGGCGACCGGCGGCGTGGTGGTGCGCGTGGAGGACGACGGCCCCGGCATCGACCCCGCGGTGCGGTCGCTCCTCTTCGAGCCACTCGCCTCGGCTCGCCCCGGCGGGACCGGGCTCGGGCTTCGCTTCGTGCGCGCCGTCGCCGAGCTCCACCGAGGCAGCGTGGGCGTCGAGGACAGACCCGGCGAAGGGGCGGTGTTCTTCGTGGCCCTCGCCGAGCCGTCTGCATCTGAGCGCCAAATGACCCCAAATGACTATGGGCCAGGTACGTTAGGGCAATGACCGCCGCGGATCGAGACGCCGAGCGCGTCGTAGTTCGGGCGTACGGCCTCTCCGACCCGGGCCACAAGCGCAAGACCAACGAGGACGCGTTCATCATCGCCGACCTCGCACAGGTGGCCGACGACCCGATCAGGGACCGCGAGCTCGCCTTTGACGCTACCACCAAGGCTGTCCTGCTGGCGGTCTCGGACGGGATGGGAGGCGCCAACGCGGGCGAGGTGGCGAGCGCCCTGGCGATCGACGCCCTCCGCCGCGCGATGCGGAGCGCCGACGGCAACTGGGACGAGGTGACACGGCGCGCCGTCGAGAGCGCGAACTCCGAGGTGTTCACGGCCGCCGCACTGCCGGATCAACGGGGAATGGGGGCAACTCTCACGGCCCTGTGCCTCCACGGCCCGCACGCGCACGTGGCCGCGGTCGGCGACTCCCGCGCCTACCTGCTCCGAGGCGGACGCATCCGCCAGATGACACGCGACCAGAGCTTCGTGCAGTACCTGGTCGACTCGGGCGCCATCTCCGACGACCAGCGCGACACGTTCGCGATGAAGAACATCGTCCTCCAGGCGATGGGCCAGAAAGAAGACGTCGCGGTGGCGCTGGGGCGCCTTGCGCTGCGTCGCGGCGATCGACTGCTGCTCTGCTCCGACGGGCTCTCGAACCTGGTCACACCGGAGGACATGCAGAACATCCTCGAGCACGCTCCGACGCTGCCAGCGGCGTGCTGGGAGCTGGTGGAGCTGGCGAAGGGGCGCGGCGGCGACGACAACATCACCGTCGTGGTGGCCGATGTCTCGGGCAGCGGCCTCGACCTCCCCGACTCCGATGCCTCGCTGACCCGCACGTTCCAGGTCCTCAACGAATACAAGGCCACGGCCGCGGATCTCGGCTTCGTCCCGAGCGAGGAATCCAGCGACGACGACGATCCCCCGATCGTGCCCCTCGATCTGCGGCCGTCCGCGGCGTCCGGAGCTGACGATGGAAGCAGGATCCTGACGCCCCTTGGCGTGGCCGCCGCACCCGAGAAGCGCGCCCCCGCAGCGACGGTGGGCGCATCCAGCGGCCACTCCGGCCGACGGCTGGTGCCGTTGGTGGTCGCCGCCGTCGTGGTGCTCGCCGCCCTGCTCTTCGCGTTGCTTCGCTGAGCGCCCCAGGGCGCGATGGCCGCACCACCGGCGCCGAGACCAGGTCGATCGCTGCCTACGCCGTGAACTCGGTGGTCGTCGCGACCGTCACGTTCGACGGGGACCGCACCGCGTAGGACAGCGCGAGCACCAGGATGAGCATCGCCCGGTAGACCTCGTGCACGTCGTCGACGTCGACCTCGTCGGCGTTCGCCTCCAGCGCGGCGTCGAGGTGCTCGTGGACGAACTCGAGCAGCTGCGGCTGCTCCATGGCGACCACGTCGTCGCTGTCGACGACCTCGGCGGGGTCGGAGAGGCGGATCTGCTCGTCGAGGGTCAGCATCTCGAAGGCCGCATCGAGTCCGACGGTGTCCACCTCCAGCACCTCACCGCGGAACGAGTCCTCGAAGGCGAGCCAGATGGCGAGGGTGAGGAAGTAGCCGAGGGCGAGCGCGGTGTCGTCGAGTGGCTCGGCGAGGATGCCCGAGATGCGGGCCGAGAGCGCGGGCTGCGCCGTCTCGAAGCGGGCGAAC
>JBKJLX010000076.1:0-8628 GCA_046596645.1 Polyangiaceae bacterium | reverse complement strand
CGAAGTGAACGCGGCCCGCGCCGCGGGCAAGGAGGTCTGGGTCTACAACGGGCGCCTCCCGCAGGCCGGGCCGATGGCCCTCGACGCACCGCCGGAGAGCCTCATCTGGCTGGGCTGGATCGCCGCGCGCTACGACGTGCGCCGCTGGTTCCTCTGGAACGTGAACCACTGGAGCGACCGGAACCGAGGGGGGCACGGACCGCGCGACCCCTACGCCGACCCGGAGACGTTCCACAACGCGGACGGCGACGCGGTGCTCTACGACGGCATCCTCTTGCTCCCCCCAAGGCCTCACGGGGATGGCGTGGAGCTCACGGCGCGCCTCGCCCGGCTGCTGCGCGGGATCGAGGACGCGACGCTCCTCGGGCTCGCCGCCACGATCGATCCCCGCGCTGCGCGCGAGGCCCTCGAGCTCGTCGTCCCTCGCGCTCTGGGTGACGTCGGCGACGACGAGGCGACGCCGTTCGGGGACGGCCGCGCGATCGCGCGGGCGCGGTCCCTGCTGCTCGACGTCATCGAGCGCCAGCCTGCGCGGGACGCGGCCGCGTCGGGGGGCGCGGCCGCACTGGCCGAAGCCAAGCGACGCGCGTCGAGCGGGCTGCTCGGGCTGCGCGCGACCCTCGCAACCCGCGCCCTTCTCGCGCCACCCGGCCGTGCCTCGCGCGGAACGCGCCCCTCGCGGCGACAGCTGGTGGCCGCCGCGGTCGTGGCATCCTGCCTCGGTGGTTCTGCGATCGCGGCATGGCGCCTCGCTCGCCGGCGCCGGGCCGACCGCCAGCGCCCACAGGGAACGTGAACATTGCCTGGTGTGGGATAGCTCGCCGACAACGGCGTGTTATCGTCCTCGCCCATGTGCGGCATCGTTGGCTACGTCGGTCCTCAGTCTTGCGCAGACATGCTCGTCGATGGTCTCCGGAGGCTGGAGTACCGCGGCTACGACTCGGCAGGCCTCGCCGTCTACGACGGCAAGAAGGTCAACGTACTGCGGTCGGTGGGCAAGCTCGCCAACCTGGTCAAGGCGCTGCGGGACACGCCGCTCGAAGGGACGCTGGGCATCGGCCACACGCGGTGGGCCACCCACGGCCGGCCGACCGAGGTGAACGCGCACCCGCACGTCGCCGGTGACGTCGCCATCGTCCACAACGGCATCATCGAGAACCACCTCGAGCTGAAGCGTGCGCTGATGGAGCAGGGGGTGAAATTCTCATCCGACACCGACACCGAGATCGTCGCCCACCTCATCGATCGCGAGCGCAAGTCCGGCCACGATCTGCTCGAGTCGACGCGTCGCGCGCTCGGTCAGGTGCACGGCGCCTACGCGGTCGCGGTCATCGATCAGAAGGCGCCCGATCGCCTGATCGTCGCGAAGAACGCGTCGCCGCTGGTCATCGGCCTCGGCGAGGGGGAGACGTTCGCGGCCAGCGACATCCCCGCCATCCTCCCCTGGACCAAGAAGATGGTCTTCCTGGAGGACGGCGAGATCGCCGTCCTCACGGTGGAGGGCGCCTCCATCCAGACGCTCGACGGCAAGAAGGTCGATCGCGCGCCGAAGACCATCACCTGGAACGCGTCCCAGGCGGAGAAGGGTGGCTACAAGCACTTCATGCTCAAGGAGATCCACGAGCAGCCGCGCGCGATGGAGGACACGCTGCGCGGGCGCGTCGATCTCGCCGCCGGCGACGTCATCGACACCGAGGTCGGCATCGACGCCGCCGTGGTGAAGAGCGTCAAGCGCGTCATCTTCCTTGCCTGTGGCACCAGCAACCACGCCGCGCTCTACGGCCGCTACCTGATGGAGTCCGTGGCCAGGCTGCCGGCCACGGCGGAGCTCGCCAGCGAGTTCGTCGGTCGCGACCCGGTGGTGAGCAGCGACGATCTCATCATCGCCGTCTCGCAGTCGGGAGAGACCATCGACACCCTGACCGCGCTCAAGGCCGCGAAGGAGAAGGGCGCGCACGTCATCTCGGTGGTCAACGTGCTCGACTCGGCGATCCCGCGGGCGTCGCACGGCGCCTGCTACACCCACGCCGGGCCCGAGATCGGTGTCGCCAGCACCAAGTGCTTCTCGACGCAGCTCGCGGCCATGGTGCTGCTCGCGGTGGGCATCGGCCGCCGGCGCGGCAGCCTGGACAAGGAGCGTGCGCAGGAGATCCTGCAGGGCCTGGTCGAGGTCCCCCACCGCATGCGCGAGGTGCTCGCGCTGGAGGACATCCTCCGCGATCTCGGTCGACAGCTGGTCCAGGCCAAGAGCGCGCTCTTCCTCGGCCGCGGCATCAGCCACCCCATCGCGCTCGAGGGCGCGCTGAAGCTGAAGGAGATCTCCTACATCCACGCCGAGGGCTACGCCGCGGGCGAGATGAAGCACGGCCCCATCGCCCTCATCGACTCGGACATGCCGATCATCTGCGTCCTGCCGGACGACAAGGTCTACGAGAAGATCGCCAGCAACATGCAGGAGGCCAAGGCGCGCGAAGGGCGCATCTTCGCCATCGCCACACGCGGCAACGCCGAGGTCGGCGGCATCGCCGACCACACCGTCTACGTGCCCAAGGTGGACCCGCTGCTGACGCCCTTCGTCACGGTGCTGCCGCTGCAGCTGCTCTCGTACTATGTGGCCGATTTCAAGGGCACCGACGTGGACCAGCCGCGCAACCTGGCGAAGACCGTCACCGTCGAGTAGCTCTCGCCGACGCCCTTCGCGGGGCCGCGCAGGCGGGCGGTGCGGAAAGACGGAGCAGCCTTCGCGGCTGCTCCACGTTCCTCCGCCGGACCCTCATCAGGCCGAGAGTCGCTCCTGCTCGCGCCGGATGTTCGCGTAGCAGCCACACGCCGCGTGCTCGAGGCGCGAACGGTCGACCACCTCGATGACGCCGCGTGAGTAGCGGATGCACCCGGCCTGCTGCAGCGCGCCCGCCGCTTCGGTGACCGATGCCCGCCGCACGCCCAGCATTTGCGCCAGGAACTCCTGGGTGAGCTGGAACCGATCGCCGTCGACGCGGTCGTGCGTCATCAGCAGCCAGCGCGCGCACCTCTTCTCGATGGAGTGGCTCCGGTTGCAGGCGGCGGTCTGCGCGGTCTGCTCGAAGAGCGACTGGGTGTAGGCCTCGACCAGGTGGCGGAGCGTAGGGCTCGCCGTCACTTGCTCTACGAACACGTCGGAGGGGAGGCGCAATGCCTCGCCTGCGATCTGCGAGAACGCGCGGATGGCGGTGGTGTCGATGCCGAGGAACACCGGAACGCCGATGAAGCCTTCGCGGCCGACGACCGCGATCTCGACCGCGGTGTCCGCGTCCACGTCGGCCAACATGGAAACCATGCCCGCCTCGATGAAGTGGACGTGCGTGATCGGCTGGTGGGCCACGATCACGTGCTGCCTCAGAGGCAGAGCGACCCGCTCCAGATGAGGCTCCAGTCGTTGCCGTTCGTTCTGGGAGAGCGCCTGAAGGATTCGATTTCCTCTGGGATTCACGCGGCTGGTGACCGCAACGTACGTGCCAACGCAGAGGACCCACCATCGCGTGCATTTCCGAGCGACCGTGACGCTGCGGCTGAACGCCGGGGTGACGGTGGGGCGTCGCGCGACGTCCCGATGGAGTCGGCGTGGTCGGAAGGCGAGGCGGCTAGGGCACGAAGACGGTGTCGCCGCTCACCAGGACCAGGTTCATCTGCGGAGCCTTGCGCTCCTTGATGAGGTCGTAATTGATGGGGATCTCGCGAACCGCCCCGTCGGGCCCGGTGCGGATGAGCTTCACGTCACCGGAGTCCGCGAAGCGTGTGGGCCCGCCCGCCATGGCGATGGCCTCGGCCACGGTCACGTAATAGTCGGACTGAAAGATGCCCGCCTGCTGAACGCTGCCGGCGACGGTGAAGCGATAGCTCTGGACCTCGGTGACGGCGACGGTCACCACGGCGCTCTCGTCCTTCACGAAGGCCTGCATGCGCTTCGAGATCTCGTCGCGCACCTGGCTCGGCGTCTTCCCTGCGACCTGGAGGTCGCCGATGAGCGGCATCGTGATGGTGCCATCGGGGCGAACGGTCGCCTGGAAGCTGAGGTCGCCGTTCCGCCACACGTTGATGGTGAGCCCGTCCGCCGGGCCGATCACGTACTCGTGCTTCCGCGGGTCGTACTCCTGGGTGTAGTCGTACTTCGGCATCGTCGGCGTGCAGCCGACCAGCGAGAGGGTCAGCGGGGCCCACCAGAGGAGCGCCATCGCGCGCGAGCCCTCGGCCCGACGACCGGCGCGCGAAGCTCGCGAGAAGAGCCCGGGGAACAGGGAAAGTCCGGCCATCACGGGGGCGGAGCATCGCACACTCCCGCTGGAGAGGGTAGCCGAGGGGGCCGCGCGGCCGTGTCACCCGTCGACGCGCACCGCTCGCGCCACCTTCGGGTCGTCGATGCGATCGATCGTGGCGCTGCACCGCCGGCACACGAAGGCGACCGCGCGAGCGTCCCACGACACCCCGAGCAAGATGAAGAACCAGCCGATCGCGGTGTACTCGGGGTTGGGCGACACCATGGGATGACTGCGGTCGTGGCCGCATCCACACCGCGGAGGATCGCGGGCGCTGTCGCGGAACGGGCTCATGCGGGAGGCGACGGCGGCAGGCGACAGGCCCCCGAGGACGCTCTGGTATCGTGTTCCGATGGTTCGCTCGCGCAAGGCAGGCGTGGTCGCCTCCGCCCTCTGGGCCTCGGTCCTGGGTGGAGGGTGTGGCGGCTCTGCGCATGATCCCGAGTCCGTCCCCGAGATCGCGCGCCCGGTCGCGCCCCCGCGGGGCGCGGTGGCCGCCGAGGGCGTCGGCGACGGGACGCAGCCGCGCGACCTCGCCCTCGTGCTCCGCGTGCGTGACCCCGAGGACAGCGTGGACGCGGCGAGCTTCGTCACCGGCACGCCGCTGTCCCTGCTCCTCTCGCTGGCCACCCACGCCGAGGATCTGCGCATGGTGGGCGCGATCGACATGCGAGCGCCGCTCGATGCCGCCGTCCTCCTGCCGCAGGGCGTGGGCACGAGCAGCGGGGACGAGCCGGGGCCCGAGCCGCCCGCCGCGGTCACCTTCGGCGTCGGCAGCACGGAGCGCTTCACGTCCGCCTTCCCGGCGGGCGCCGTGGCGCGGCCGCGGCGCGACGGCGTGATGCAGATTGCCCACGATGGCGTCGTGTGCGCGGTGCCCACCACCCGCGGTCCGGCCCGCGTGATCTGCGGCTCTTCGTCGGAGGCCATCGCCAGGCTGCAGCCGTGGATGATGGGGACCCTGGCGCGCGAGCCGCTCCCCGCCGTCGACGCCCAGCTGACGCTCCTGGCCGAGCCTGCGCGCGACGCCATCCGCCAGCTCGTCGCGCGCGAGCTGCGCGACGAGGCGGCGTCGGCGCGGCAGGAGCTGCAGCAGATCGGCGTCGCCGACCCCGAGCTGCTCGCGGTCCCCGGCGTCCTCCTCGACGAGGTCGAGGCGCTGGCGGAGGACGCCGATCGCCTCGACGTCGCCCTGGACGTCGACGCTGCCAAGCGCACGGCCACCGTCCGGGCGACGGCTCGCTTTCGTGGCGCCTCGGCGTGGACGACGCGGGTCCTCGCCGACCCCGCGGAGCGGCGCGGACCGCCGCCGCCGATCTACTGGCGCTTGCCCCGGGACGCGGACGCCGCCAGCTGGGCCCTCTCCGCCAACCCACGGCATTTCGCGGGCATGCGCCGCGTGCTCGCCAAGGCCGTGTCGCTCGGCATGTCGCGCACCGGTGCTACCCCCGACGAGACGGCGGCGCTGGTCGGCGTGATCGACGGTTTCCCGTCATCGGAGGGCTCATGGGCGTCGGCCCAGGGACGGCTCGCGTGGAAGGCGCCGCGGCGGGGCGGCGTCACCCCGCAGAACGCGGTCGCCGACCTCAAGGACCGGATGCGCGCGCTCCTCGGCTGGGGCGTCGCCGTCGTCGACGCGCCGCCGGCGCCGTGGGTGAGCTGGGCCTCGGACGTGGAGAGCGGATGGAAGAAGGCGATCGTGGGCCTACGGCGCGCCTCGCCTGACGACCCCATGGCCGACGCCCCCGAGCTCCGCATCGTGCGGGCCCCGGTGGGCTATCCCCCCGCCACGGTCGCGCTCGACGCCGTCACGCGCATCGACAGCGATCTGGCCTGGTCGCTCTCGCCGAGGCTTGCACGGGGTGAGGACGGGGTGACGCCGACGCACCCCGAGGGCCCCCGCGCGAAGGGGAGCGTCACGCTGCGCATGGTGGTGGTGCCCGACGGCGATCGCACCCTGCTCGGCTGGTCGCTCGACGACGCTGCGCTGCGCGCGCACGTCCGCTCGGCGCTGCAGGGCGCGCCCGCCGCGGGGACGCTGGCCGCCCGCCCCGACCTGAAGCGCCTCGAGCGCCCGGGGACTGGCGGCGGGTTCTTCACCATGCGGACCTGGCTCGACCTCGCCCTCGACATGACGTCGACGCCCGATCTGGCGGACGGCGATCAGCGCGACGTCCTCCTCCGCGCCATCACCGCGATGCCGAACCAGGGCACGACGCCGGTGCTCACGTTCGCCGACGGTACCGCCGGCACCGCGCCGAGCCTCTCGGTCGAGCTCCTGGTGCAGGAGGGGACGGTCGACGACCTCCGCGCGCTCGGGCAACACATGATCGGTCAAGGCATCAAGGAGCTGACCGGTGGGGTCCTTCGGAAGGTGGAGCCGGCGATCACGCCGACGCCCCGCCCGGTGCCCTGAGCTGCGTACGTCTGGACGCACCGGAGCGGTGACCGCGTAGCCCCGTGCGCAGATGACCCGCTGACGCGATGCGGCCGGAAGTCGCGTCAATCGGAGCCTTCCTGCCGGCATCACGCGTTGATGCTGCGCGTCGGAGCCTGTGGGTACGACGCTTGCTGAACAGGGGGACATGACCCCGCAATCCACGGCCACTGTGAAGGCCGACGCCCCCCCGTCACGTCCTCAGGCGGCGAAGAGCCGCGCCCAGGTCGAGGCACAGCGCGCGGAGCGCCTGCTACGCGAGGGCCCGCGCGCGACCCAGCCCAAGTCCGAAGACAAGTACTTCGACGTCCCTTGCACCGATTGACGCCTCAGGGGCGGGGGCCGACCGCCCCTTCCCCGGCGCGCGCGTTCTCCGCGGCGGCGATGACGTCGAGGGGCGCCTGGACGAGCTCGATGAGGACGCCTTCACCGCCGAGCGGCGACGTCGCGTCCCCCCTGGGGTGGATGAAGCAGACGTCGTGACCGGCGGCGCCTCGGCGCACGCCGCCGGGCGTGAAGCGCATGCCCTGGGAGGACAGCCATGCGACGGCCGCTGCCAGATCGTCGACCCACAGGCCGACGTGGTTCAGCGCGGGCTCGTGGACGCGCGGCTTCTTGTCGGCGTCGATCGGCTGCATGAGGTCGACCTCCACGGCGAACGGGCCGGCGCCGGCCCGCGCGATGTCCTCGTCGACATTCTCGCGCTCGCTGCGGAATGTGCCGTGGATCTCGAGGCCGAGGAGGTCGACCCACAGCCGGCGAAGGCTCGATTTGTCGGGAGCCCCGACCGCGATCTGCTGGAGGCCGAGGACGCGGAACGGGCGGTGCGCCGTGCTCATGACCGCCGAGCGTACGACGCGACGGTTGCGCTGCAACCAGCCCTGTGGCAGAAGCCCGGGCCGTTCGGCCACTTTAGCTCAGCGGTAGAGCAACGGTTTCGTAAACCGTAGGTCTGGAGTTCAAATCTCCAAAGTGGCTCCCAACAATTCCTGGTGTTTGCGACCCGGGAGCGAAGTGGGCGGGGGCCTTCGCGGGGGCCTTCGATGAGCGCGCGATCGTGGCCCGCGCGGCGGCCTTCACCGACGTCTCGGCGAGGTGCGCGTACTGCTCGCACTGCTTGAGGCTGCCGTGGCCGAGGAAGTCCCGGACGTCCTCCATCCGCCACACCGGACCCCAGAACCCGCTGACCAGCGACGTCGCCGCGGTGTGCCTCAGGTCGTGGAAGCGGACGTGCCGCGCGATGCCGGCGGCGCGGAGGTACAGCGCGAACTTGTCGAGCTTGCGCCGCTTCTGGCCCTTCTTCGGGTCGTCGTAGGCGCTGCCGAGCATCTTCCCCGCCTGTCGAACGGCGCCCGAAGGTGTGGGGAAGGCCAGGCCCCGCTCGTTGTTCGGGCAGTACGACGGCAGGAGCTGGAGCCAGCGGCGCATCAGCGGGCGAAGGCGGGGCAGGATCGGCACGTCGCGCTTCTTGCCGGACTTGGTCGGACCGTCGTCACGTGACCGGCGCACGTCGAAGTGCGGATCGCGGTCGTCAAGATGGACGTCTTCGAGTCTGAGCCAGGCAAGCTCGCTGCTGCGGAGGCCGGTCGTCCAGGCGACTTCCATCAAGAGGCGGTCGGCCTCGGGGATGGCCTTGCACGCTGCGATCTTCTGCTGCTCCTTGAGCGTGAGGAAGGTCCACACGTCGTCGACGCGTCCCATCCGCGCCTTCTCCGGGTACGGCCGAACGTCACGCGCGGGGCTCTCCTTGATGACGTTGTCTTCGACGGCGGCGGCGAGGATGCAGGAGAGCACCGAGAAGGCGCGCTTGACCGTCTCGCGGGCGAGGTGCCTGCCGTTCCTCTCGTGCGCGTGGGTGTACTTGATGCGCTTCTGCTTGAGCGCGTCGCGCCACTCGCG
>JBKJLX010000846.1:0-5290 GCA_046596645.1 Polyangiaceae bacterium | reverse complement strand
GGGACACCAGGCGGACGAGAGACGGCACGCGCACGGCGCGGCTCCTACCACGGGGCACGATCGCCATCCACACCACGGTCGGAGCGCGCGTCCAGCGCGGCGCGGACCGCCGCCAGGAGCGCCTCGCGGTGCAGCGGTCGCACGAGGCGCGCAGCATCCTGGGGCAGCGTCCTTCCCAGGGGAGCCGCCTCGTCCGGCTCGACCAGGGCGACCGCGGGGTAGGGTGAGGGCGTCGCCAGCGCGCGCAGTCGCTCGACGAACGCCCCGTCGGCGCCGACGTCTGCGGCGCGGTCGAGCAGGAGCATGTCGACTGCCGCCGCGCGACCGTGGAAGCCCGCCTCGCACCGCTCCATCGCGGCGCCGGGACTGGGCGCCACCTCCACCTGGTAGCCGACGTCCCTCAGCGTGCGCGCCACCGCGGAGCGCTCCAGGTCGTCGCCGCAGGCTACCAGGATGACCTCCCGGCCCCCGCCGGCGCCGCTGGTCGACGGCGTCGGATGGGGAACGGCCTCGACGATGCGACCGCGGTTCGGCAGGTAGACGGAGAAGGTGGTCCCCTCGCCGATGCGCGTCTCGCAGGTGACCCAGCCGCCGTGATCGCGCGCGGTGGAGTAGACGGTCGCGAGGCCGAGCCCGGTGCCGCGGCCGGGGTCCTTGGTGGTGAAGAAGGGCTCGAAGATCCGCGCCTTGGTCTCGTCGCTCATGCCGCACCCGTTGTCGCTCACGCGCAGCCGCGCGTACGAGGGAGCAGGCGAGGCGACGCCCTGAGACTGCAGCTCCGCGGCGTCGCCGGCGACGACGTCGACCGCGAGACGAACCCAGCGCTGCTGCCGCTTCACGCCCTCCACCGCGTGCTGGGCGTTGATGCACAGGTTGAGGACCAGCTGCTCCACCTGGGCGACTGCGAGGGGGAGGCGCGGGACATCGGTCGCCGAGGTCACCTCGACGTGGACCTCGCGCGGGAAGGTGTGGCGGCAAAGGGAAGCCACGCGCTCGACAATGCCCGTCAGCGACTCGACCTCTCGCACGTCGCCGCGGCGACCGCGGCCGGCGAAGTGAAGCAGCTCTCGCACCAGCGCCGCGCCGCGCTGCCCAGCCTCAAGCGCGTCGCGCAGGAGCGGCTGCACGTCCTCCGGCGAGCGCCGCAGCGCCACCTCGAGGTTGAGCTGCATGCTGGCCAGCGCGTTGTTGAAGTTGTGGGCGATGCCTGCGGCCAGCTGACCCACCGCCTCCAGCCGCTCGGCGCGCTCGCGACGCTCCGCCTCCTCTACCTGGGGCGTCACGTCGAAGGAGCCTCCGCTGATCTGGATGATGGCGCCGCTCGCGTCGCGCACCGCCCGCCCCTTGGTGTGGAGCCACAGCACCGTGCCGTCGGGGCAGAGGACCCGGTGCTCGAGATCGGGGTAGACCCCGGTCTGGATGCAGCGCTGCACCGCCTCGGCGATGGCGCGGCGGTCGACCGCGGGGACGCGCGGCGCCAGGTCGGCGAGGGGGATGGGGCCTGCGGGAGCGGTCGTCAGCGTCGCCAGCCGCGCGTCGAGCGTCACCCGCTCGGTGGCGACGTCGTAGGTCCACACGCCCATGCCGCTGGCCTCGATGGAGAAGCGGAGGCGCTCCTCGCCGTCGCGCAGGTCGCGCTGCTGGCGGCGCCACTCCGTCACGTCGCTGGAGACCATGGCGAGGGCGACCACGCGATCGGCCTCGATGATGGGACCGACGCGGGACTCGAAGTGGACGAACGACCCGTCCTGCGCAAGGACTGTCGTCTCGAAGGCGGCCGGAAGCCGGGTGCGGACGACCTGCTCGAGCGTGTCGCGCACGCGCTCGTGGTCCTCCACCGCGAGGTAGTCCCAGATCGACGAGCCCTCACGCAGCGGCTCGAACTCGGCCCGCTCGCGGTTCATGAAGAGGAACCGACCGTCGCGGGTGATGGTGGCGATGGAGTCGGGGGAGTAGGCGACCACCGACCGAAGGAGGTCGAGGGCGTCGCGCCGGTGCCCCTCGGGCACGTCCTCACCGGTCTCGGTGCGACGGCGCAGCGCGTCGAGCTGCTGGGCGAACCAGGCGGGCGCGTCGGTGGGCTCGGGGACCCCCACGAGGGCACCCGGGTGTGCTGCAGTTCGGTGCGGAGGTCGGTCGGCCACGGCGCGATCCGAGGGTATCGCAACCTTGCAACGGGGCCCCAGGCGTCGTACCCGTGCGGGTCCCATGGCCGAATTCCACAAGCCCGCGGCATTCCCCCAGCCCACAGCCGGCGCAGCGATCACGATGAGCGCCGCCGGCGAGCTCGCGGTCCCCGACCAGCCCATCCTCCCCTTCATCGAGGGTGACGGCACCGGGCCCGACATCTGGCGAGCGAGCCAGCGCGTCTTCGACGCCGCGGTCGCCAAGGCCTATGCCGGCAAGAAGAAGATCGCCTGGTACGAGGTCTACGCCGGCGAGAAGGCGTTCCGTCAGTTCGGCGAGTGGCTGCCCCAGGGCACGGTCGACGCGTACAAGAAGTACCTCGTCGGCATCAAGGGTCCGCTCACGACGCCGATCGGCAAGGGCATCCGCTCGCTGAACGTCGCCCTGAGGCAGATGCTCGATCTATACGTCTGCCTGCGCCCCGTCCGCTGGTACGAGGGCGTGCCCTCGCCGGTGAAGGACCCGTCGGCGGTCGACATGGTGATCTTCCGCGAGAACTGCGAGGACATCTATGCCGGCATCGAGTGGGAGGCGGAGAGCGCCGACGCGAAGAAGATGATCGCGTTCCTCGAGAACGAGATGAAGGTGAAGAAGATCCGGTTCCCGCTGACCAGCGGCATCGGGATCAAGCCCGTGTCTCGCGAGGGCAGCCAGCGCCTGGTTCGCGCGGCGATCGAGTACGCGCTCAAGTTCAACCGCAAGAGCGTGAACCTCGTCCACAAGGGCAACATCATGAAGTTCACCGAGGGTGCCTTCAAGACGTGGGGCTACGAGCTCGCGGCTTCGGAGTTCCGCGGCCAGGTGGTCACCGAGCGCGAGAGCTGGATCCTCGGCAACAAGGAGGCGAACGCCGACCTCTCGGTCGTTGACAACGCCAAGGCCGTCGAGCCCGGCTACGACATGGCCCCGCCGGAGAACCAGAAGGAGTTCACGGACGAGGTCGAGGCCGCGCTGAAGCTCTGGGACACGCACGGCCAGGGCAAGTGGAAGAAGATGCTCCGCATCAAGGATTCCATCGCCGACATCACGCTGCAGCAGGTCCTGACGCGCCCCAAGGAGTTCGACGTCATCGCGACCTTGAACCTCAACGGCGACTACCTGTCGGACGCGCTGGCGGGCCAGGTCGGCGGCATCGGCATCGCCCCCGGTGGCAACATCAACTACGTCACCGGCCACGCCATCTTCGAGGCGACGCACGGCACGGCGCCTAAGTACGCGAACCTGGACAAGGTGAACCCCGGCTCGGTGATCCTCTCGGGCGAGATGATGTTGCGCCACCTCGGCTGGAACGAGGCGGCCCAGCTCATCAACAAGGGGATGGATGGCGCGATCGGCGCCGGCACCGTCACCTACGACTTCGCGCGCCTGAACAAGGACGCGAAGGAAGTGAAGTGCAGCGAGTTCGCGGACGCGATCATCGCCCACATGTGACGTCGGCGGCTGCGGCGTGGCGCTGTCACTCGCAGGCAGTGCCCTCCTCGTCGCAGGTGCCGCCGCAGGGGCACATCTGGCCGATGGACGTGTGGTCGCAGCTGCCGCTCATGCACGTCCCCTCGTAGAAGGTCGGCGCGTTGGGGACGAGCAGGCAGAGGCCAGTGCACTCGCCGAAGGCGATGCCGCAGTTGCCGTTGCCGTCGCACCGGCCGCTCCGGCAGTGCGTCGCAGAGGCCGTCCGCGCGCACCAGCGCTGCGAAGAACTCGCGATCGAGCCCGACCTGATCGAACATTCACCCGCCTTTGGCCTAGACACCCCAAGGCGAGCCCCCTCGGACAAACTGAACAAGTTTTCCGAGGGGGTTTTTCCGTCTCCCCTCGAACATCGTGATCGGGAAGGGCTCCCCGGCCCTCAACTCACGAGGCCACGCTCACCACGGTGGCGCCACGCACGCTGAGAAGGTGCCTACCTGCCGCGTGCCGGAGACGGTCCGGCATGGCGACGACACGCCCCCGATGTAGCGAGTGCCGGGCGACCTTCACACCGTCGGTGACGGCGTCGGTCCGACAGCGGGTCTGCGGGGAGAGCTGCCGGCGGATACGGCGGCGCAAGCTCGCGCGGCGGCGACGCGAGGCGGACGTCGCCGGGTACCGCGAGGATGAGCGCGAGCGCCAGCGCGTGCATCGCGTGAAGGCCCGTGACGCGCCGAAGGAGCCCGCTTGTCACGAGCCGGTTGAGTCGCGCAAAGGCGCGAAAGGAATTGGGAACATGGCGCGGCTCGTGGATCGAGCGCTCGCGCTGTCACGCGCCAGCTTGCTGCGCGATCTGTGGCAAAACGTAGCGGATCCGCGCGGACGGCTGGCGGACACGGGGTAGGTGTCACGCACCTGCTTTCGGCTGCAAACACTGGACATCATGAAGGACTTCCTCGGCGGGCCTGGCGGTGGTCACGCACCGGGACTGACGTGGATCTCCGCCGGGTGCGATGTCGATCGCGATGGCTGGCGAGACCAACGAGCGGGAGCTCCCCCTCACCGAGCTCGGCGAGCGCCTCGGCGGGCTGAGGCTCTGCGACGCGGCCGCGCTGGACGCGATGCGCCGTTCGCTCGAGCGGCATGGCCAGCTGACGGCGGCGGTCGGCTTCGTCGACGGCGAGCAGGTCGAGGTGATCGATGGCTTCAAGCGTGTGAAGGCCGCGCGCGCCATCGACCTGCGGACGCTCCGCGTGCGACTGGTCGCGATCGACGCCGTGGGCGCGAAGCTGATGATCGCGGCGCTGCACGAAGCGCGCGGACTCACCGAGCTCGAGGAAGGCTGGCTCGTTCGCTCCCTTTACCGGGAGCACGGCCTCACGCAGCCCGCAATTGCGCAGCACCTCGGTCGCCACAAGAGCTGGGTCTGTCGCCGGCTGCTGCTGGTCGAAGCGCTGGATCCTGCGGTCCAGGTGGACGTGCGCCTGGGCTTGCTCGCTCCGCGCGCGGCGGTGGCGCTCGTGCAGTTGCCACGTGGCAACCAGCCCGCGGGAGCCGGGCTCGTGGTCCGCCGTGGCCTGACCGTGCGCCAGACGGAGCTGCTGGTCGCCGAGCTGCTCGAGTGCGACGACGACGCAGCGCGCGAGGCGCGCGTCGCTCGCTACATGGAGGGGCCCGGACCGGCAGCGCGCCCCGG
>JBKJLX010000834.1:0-12625 GCA_046596645.1 Polyangiaceae bacterium | reverse complement strand
GGAGCGCCCACGCCACCTTGGGCCGCAGGCGCGCCAGCGTCCGCATCCGGCGCGCGCGCGCGGCGCCCGCCAACCGACCCGGCGGCGAGGAGGGCAGCGAGGAGGCCAGCGAGGGGGATGAGCCTCGCGCCTCGGGGGCTTCGGCCGCGGGGAGCTCCATCAGGGCGATTCGGGCGCGCATCGTACACCGGCACGGACGAAAATTTCGTTCGCCGCGCGCGAGCGGAGCGGCCAGGGTCCCCGGCCCCGATGCCGCCCCGAACGCCCCTCGAGGGCGCCGACGTCCAGCGCCTGTACACCGAGCTCGAGGCGGGCCTGGTCCGCGAGCTGGCGCGCGAGCACGAGCACCTGTCGTGGGCGCATTTCAAGCGGCGGCTTCGGCCGGTGGCGTTCCGTCTGGTCGACGTGCACGTGCTCGGCCGCTGGATCGCGGCGGAGCGCACCATCGAGATGTCACGCTCGTTCTGCGTGGAGCAGCCGTGGGGCGTGGTCCTCGAGGTCCTCAAGCACGAGATGGCGCACCAGTGGGTGGACGAGGTGCTCGGCATCCACGACCAGACCGCGCACGGCCCCGCCTTCCGCGAGGTGTGCGGGCGGCTCGGCATCGACGCGCGCGCGAGCGGCATCCCCACCACCGGCGCGCGCACCGACGACGAGGAGCGGGTCCTCGCCCGCATCGCCAAGCTGCTCGCCCTGGCGGAGAGCGACTCCGAGCACGAGGCGCAGTCGGCGGCGAGCGCCGCCCAGCGCCTGATGCTGAAGTACAACCTCGAGCTCGCCGCCTCGCGCGCGCGGCGCGACTACGCGTTTCGCCACATGGGCAAGCCGCGTCGCAGGGTCTTCGAGGCCGAGCGCCTGCTCGCCGTCATCCTCCAGGAGCACTTCTTCGTGGAGGTGATCTGGGTGCCGGTCTACGTCCCGGGCGAGGCGCGGCGCGCCACGGTGCTCGAGGCCTGCGGTACCCCGGCGAACCTCGACCTGGCCGAGTACGTGCACGGCTTCCTCCTCGCCGCGGGCGAGCGGCTGTTCGCCGAGCACAGGAAGAGGCACGTCAGCGGGCGCGAGCGGCGCAGCTTCACCGCCGGGGTGATGGCCGGCTTCTACGCGAAGCTCAACGACGAGCGGAAGAAGCAGAAGCAGGAGGGCCTGGTCTGGGTGGGCGACGCCGATCTCCACGACTTCTACCGGCGCCGTCACCCCCGCGTGCACACGGCGCGCTTCGCCTCGAACGGGCCCAGCCATGCGCGCGAGCTGGGGCGCGAGGCAGGCCGGTCCTTGGTGCTCCATCGACCCGTGGGCGAGGGCTCGAGCGGCGGGGCCCCGCGCCTCCTCGGCCCGCGCCGCGGGACGTAGCCCTGCGTCGACGTCCAGCTCCTCGCCGGAGCCCCGGCAGTCAGGCTTTCTCGACCACCTGGGGTTCGAGCTCGACCACCCGCCGCAGCGCCTCCGCCGCCCCGGCCTCGCCAGCGCGCACCAGCGCCATGCGGTAGAGCGCAGGCGCCACGATCTCGTTGATCGCGATGACGGTCAGGGTCAGCGCGCCGGCCTCGGCGCCGAACTCCGGGAACGACTTGGCGAAGAGGCTGGCGAGGGCGAGAGCGAGCCCCGCCTGGGGGAGGAGGCCGAACCCCGCCCAGCGGCCGACCATGCCTGGGGCACCGGCGATCCTCGCGGCCACGTGCGTCCCTGCGAGCAGCCCGAGCCCGCGCACGGCCACGAAGAGCAGGGCCGGGACGCCCACGGTGGCCAGCAGGTCGAGGTGGATCGTCGCCCCCGCCACCGCGAAGAAGACCACGTAGACCGGGAGAGACGATCCCTCGATCCCGTCGTGGAGGTCGTCGCCGACATCGGTCGCGTTGCGTATGAAGACGCCTGCGGACAGCGCGACCAGCAGGGGGTCGAGGCGCAGCCTCCGGCCGACCTCGGCCACCACGAAGCACACCACCAGGACAAAGATCGCCGCCCCGCCGCGGACGCGGCGCAGGAACACGGCGAGGACCATCCCGATGAGCACCCCGGCGAGGAGCGAGCCCAGGATCTCCCACGCCAGCGGCCCCACGACGGCGGACGCCTCGCCGCTCGGACCAAAGGTCGATTTGGCGAACGTCGAGGCCACCGCGAACAGCAGGATGACGACGAGATCTGCGATGACCACGACGCCGAGGACGGTGCTCGCCACCGGCCCGTCGGCGTCGAGCTCCTTGCGCAGCGCGACGACCACCGCGGGGGACTGAGCGACCATGACCACGCCGAGGACCACCGAGATCGCGATCGCGTGTGCCGGCGACAAGCTCGCCATGAAGGGGAGCAGCCCGCGCGCGAGGTACACGGTCGCCGCCAGCACGAGGATCGTGCCCCCCACCGCGATCACGCTGATCCACGCGATCGCCCGGAGGAGCGGGCGCATCGCGCGGAGCTCGAGCTCCGTCCCCGCGGTGAGCGCGATGAGCGCGACGGCGACGCCGGAGAAGATCTGCAAGCTCTCGATGGCGCGCGACGGGACCAGGCCCAGGGCGGAAGGGCCGACGGCCAGCCCGGTCGCGATGTACCCGGTGAGCCGCGGCAGACCGATGCGGTGGAAGAGCCCGCCGACCAGGAACCCGGTGAGGAGCAGGTACCCGAAAGAGAGGAGCGTGCCGGCGCTGCTCGGAAGCTCCTCGACCCGGAAGGATCGCGCGGCATGCATGAGGCCACCGAGGACCAGGACCAGCACCGCCGTGGTCACGATGCCTCCTCGTCGCGGGCCGCGCGCGCGGCGGGTGCGTCATCGGCCGGTGCGCCAGCGGGCGGCGGTTCGTTCGGAGCGGGCAGCGGCAGCAGCGGAGCACCTGGATCGACGCGCCCGACCCGCTGGAAGAGCACCTCGCTGACGATCGCCGCACCCAGGACCGCGGTCACGATCCAGTTCACGGAGCGGCCCGGGTACAGGATGCCGGCGTTGACGACGATGGCCACGGAGAGCCCGCCCATGGGACCGAACACCAGCGCGCGCTGCGCACGCGGGTCGATGTCGAGGGCGGAGGTGGTCGCGATGCGGGTCGCGATCCAGCGACCGAGCAACCGCGCGGCGACGAAGGTCGCCATCAGGACCCAGCCCACCGGGTCCCCGGCGTTCCACAGCGCGCCAACGACCATGAGGAACGCGAAGTAGATCGGCCGCTCCAGCCGGGCGAGGGTCTGGCGCAGGCGGTCCTTGTAGGCACCAGGAAAATTGGCGACGAGGACACCCGCGATGAAGCACACGACGACGGGCGACAGGCGCAGGTTGCTCGCCATCCCCGCGCCGAAGCTGATCGAGCCCAGGGTGAGCGTCAGGTATTCGGCGCTCGTCGAGGTGCGCAGGAGCATGACCGCGTAGACGACGATGCCCAGCGTGAGACCGAGCCCGAGCGTCAGGAGGAGCCACGCCGTCCCCGGGAGCTGCCAGCTCGCGTCGCCGCCGCCGGGGCGAAAGTAGGCTGCGACGACGCACAGCCCGAACATCGCCGCGAGCTCCTCGACGCGGACCACCAGCGACACCGCCTCCGACGAGTCGCGGCGGACGCCCATCGCGCCGAGGATCGCGGGCGACGTGCGCGAGCTGACGACCCCGGCGGCGCCGAGCACCAGGGCGTCGCGCAGGAAGGTCGGCTCCGACAGGCTGGCCGGGCCGAAGCCGTCGACGACGAGGTGCACCGCCGCCGCCGCGCTCGCGACGGCGAAAAAGGCGATGGCGACGCGTGGAGCGGCGATCGCGGCGACGCCGGCAGGCAGCTCCTGCAGTCGCCGGGCGTCGAAGCGGAAGCCGACGATGAACCCGATCCAGCCGAGGCCGAGGCGAAGGAAAGGTCCAAGCTGCGAGACGACCTGATCGTTCAGGACGTCGATGGCGGGGAGGCTCGCCACCACGCCGAGCGCAACGTACGGAAATCCCGACGTGATGACCTGCGAGATGCCGACGCGCCGCTCCCAGCGCTGAACGCTGGGATGGCCTCCGAGGTAGGCGAGCCCGAGCAGCGCCACCAGGCCGAGGAGCGTCCGGATGACGACCTCCGGTCGCTCCTTCGCGGGCACGGCGGCTGGCGCAGGCACGGCGGCGCTCTCCACCTGGTCGAGCGGCAGCGGGGCCTTCGCGCCGCCGCCACCAGCATCACCAGCATCGTCGCCGACGGCGCCGCCGTCGGGAGCCGCGACGCCGGGGCCACCTCCACCGTCCGGCTGGGCGAGCGTATGCGCCGCGACGAGCGCCAGCGCCGCCGCGGTCGTCGAGGCGACGATCCACCGCCACCACCACGACGCGGCGCGGCTGGAGCCCGACATCATCTGCGCGACGCCATCAGCCCAGGGGGGAAGGGGCGCGCACCAGCGCCTCGGCGATCCTCGCCCGGACGGACTCCATGTCCTCCTCGGTCGCGTACCTGGTGCGCGGCCAGAAGAAGCCCTTGAGGCCGTCGCCCTTGGTGCGCGGCACCACGTGCACGTGGAGGTGCGGTACCGACTGGCTGACCTTGTTGTTCATCGCGACGAAGGTGCCCTCCGCCCCCAGGCCGTCGCGCACTGCCCCCGCCAGCCGCTGCACGAAGGTGAACAGCGGCTCGACCAGGCGCGGCGCGAGATCGACCAATGTCTCCGCGTGAATGCGCGGCACCACCAGCACGTGACCGAGGAACACCGGGCTGCGATCGAGGAACGCGATCGCTTCCTCCGTCGCGCCGACGACCGCCGCCGACGCCTCCTCGCGCGCGATGGCGCAGAAGGCGCAGCCCGCCTGAGGCTTCACCAGGGGAACCACTCGTTCGGCATCGTCTGCCACTCGGTCGGCCGGCGCGGATCGCCCTCGGGGATCACCAGCGAGCCGACGAAATCCGCGTGCTCATGGACGCTGCCGATGTTCTTCGCGACGAGATCGAGGTCCTTCTCGTCGACCACACCGTTGCTGGTCGCCTTGTAGAACTGGACCGTGACGCGGACGGGAAATTTCGGATCTCGGACCAGCCGGCGGCCGTTCCCCTCGCGGTAGGGGCCCAGCGAGGGGCCGTGCCCGAGGACCGCCTCCTCGACATCGCTCTGCTCCGCCCTCCTCTTCTCGCCGCCCTTGGTCGACGGCTTCTGCGGCGGAGGGGGGCCGGCGGGCGCGGCCGCGGCGAGGCCGCCGCCGGAGACGTTGTCGGCGAGCGAGCCGCCGAGACGACCTCGCTGTTGGTGAATCAGGGGGACCTGCACCAGGAAGAGCACGTCCGCCCCCTTGGCGAGGGCGCTGCGCTCGTCGGCGGTCTTCGGGCCGCCCTGGGCCTCGATGCGCGTCTTCACGTCGGTCTTCCGCTCGGCAGTGAAGGCCGACTTGTCTCCGCCGTCGTTGAAGTAGAGCTCCTGGCCGCCGCCACCGGGCGACCGGTCCTGCGCGTTGTCGACAACCTTGATGCTCGTGCCCTGGCGCGTGACCAGCAGCACCAGCACCGCCGGCGACCCGGGGGCCGACTGGTAGTTGAAGACCACCGGGTTGAACTCGGCCTTGCCTTGCTTGGGGATGGGCAGGAACACCGCCTGCGCGCTCACCAGGTAGTGCGAGTCGCGCGGCGCGGTCAGATCGACGCCACCGGCGAGGCTGGCCGGCACCGTGGTCCAGCGCTCGAGGTTCTTCAGCACCTCGGACAGGCGCACCGACTCCAGCGCCCCGCCCTTCTTGTGGTTGCCGATGCGCAGGAGGAACTTGTCCGACTTCACGTCGCCCGTTCGGTCGGTGAAGTTCGGGAAGCGGATGACCGGCATGAGCGCGCTGGCCCACTGGCCGCGGTCCATCTGGTGGCGTACCTGCAACGTCAGGTCGGAGATGTTGGGGCCGACCGCCGATCCCTCGGCCCGCCCGGTGTCCTCCCAGGTGACGTTGACCACGTCGAGGCCTCGCCGGCGCGCGCCCTCGCGCACGCGCGGGTCGCCCACCATCCCCTCCACCTTGCGGATGACCTCGGCGTAGGGGACAGCGGGGCTGCCGGTGATGCCCCAGGCCGGATCGTCGCCCGCGACCTGGAGCGGCACGACAGGCGCCGGACCGCCGTTCACGGCCGCGTCGGGCGGGGGCGCCGGGGGCGGCGCCGGGGGCACGTCCTGCGTGCACGCCGCCGCCGCCAGCACCAGCACCGCCGCGCTCCCTCGCCACCACCGGCCCAGCCACGCCGCATGAACATGCATCGTCGTCGTCCTTCTTTCTTCCGGCCGCGCCCTGACAGCCTGTGGCGCCGAGGCGCCGACTCGTGACCGCGGCCTGGCCGCTCAGCCTTGCAGCGCGCGCTGCAGCTCGATCGGATCGTGCGCGGAGATGACGGTGACCTCGGCGGCATGATCGCGCGCCAGGAGGCGGAGGCGCTCCTTGTTGCGCGCCATGTCCCAGCGGTCGATCCCCATCCGCTCCTGGAAGATGCGGAGCCCGACCGGGCAGTGCGGCCGCTCGGGATCCATCTCGCCGCGGAAGAAGTAGGCGTCCCCCGCGTGCACCAGCCAGCGGCCGCCGAGGTCCACCGCGACCGCGCAGTGGCCGCGGGTGTGGCCGACCAGCGGCACCAGCAGCACCTCCGGCGGCAGCCCCCGCATCTGCCGGACGCACTCGAAGCCGAACCACGCCTCGCCGTCGGTCTCGTAGGGCTCCCAGCGCGGGCCGTGTCGGAAATGGAGCGGCCGGTAGCGCTCCTTCTCCATGAATGTGGCGCGGGCCTGAACCGCCTCCAGCTCCCGCGCGTAGACATGGACCTTGGCGTCGGGGAAATCGGGGAGACCGCCGGCGTGGTCGAGGTCCATGTGCGTGCAGACGATGTGGCGCACGTCCTCACGGCGGAAGCCGAGGCGCTCGACCTGGCGCAGCGCCGTCTCCTCCGGGTCGAGCTTCGGCCGCGACATCATCACGAAGCCGCGCCCCAGGGTGCGGGCGGGGTTGGCGAGGTCAGCGGTGCCGAAGCCTGTCTCGACGAGCAACAATCCGTCGTTCGTCTCGATCACCAGGCCGTGGCACACCAGGCGGCCCTCGCCGCCGTCGCCCGGCTCCGCCACCCAGGATCGCGGCGCGATCGGGCACATCGTCCCGAGGTTCACGTGGTGGACGCGCATGACGCGGACGGTACCAGATAGCGCTCCGCGCAACCCACCAGGTGCGAGCGCTCCGTCAGCCATCGAACGCGTCACGATCGGTCGTGCTCGCGCCGCAGCAGCCGGTCATGGTCCACTGCGCGAGCACGACGCAGCCCCTCCGTTCGACCGGAGGCTCCGACGTCGTATCCTTTCCCTCGTCGTCGGCTCCTCTCCCCCCGGAGGCTCCATGCGTCGTTCCTTGCCGCACGTTCTCTTCCTCGGCTCCTCGTTGGCCTTTCTTCTCGTCGCTGCACCCGCCTGCGAGACCGGGAAGGGAGACACGCCCGCGCCGAGCGAGCCGACCGTCGAGAGCGGCGAGGCGATCATCAACGGGACCGCCGACACCGAGAACAAGTCCGTGTGCGCGCTGGTCGTGGAGTACCAGGGCGGCTTCGCGCCCTTCTGCACCGGGACCATCATCGCCAAGAACGGCTCGACGGCCTACGCGATCAGCGCCGCGCACTGCATCGCCGAGGGGGAGACGCCGGACGCGGTGATCTGCACCGACGACTACGGCGACTGCCCCGGCGCAGGTTGCAAGGTCTACACCGTCACCAGCGTCACGGTGCACCCCGACTACGACGGCAGCCCGTCGGCCGACATCTCGATGCTGACGCTGTCCAACGCGTCGGACGCCGACGTCACCCCGGCCGCCGGCGCGAGCGATGGGCTGAGCGAGGGCACCGCCCTCGAGTTCAGCGGCTACGGCGTGACCAACGGCTTCAACAACACCGAGAGCAACCGGCGCAACCATTCCTTCTCCATCGTGGACGACGCCGACGGCGACGGTACCGGCCTCTACCTGAACGCCATCGAGGCGCCGCAGAGCCATGAAGGGCAGTACGGCGGCACCTGCTTCGGCGACAGCGGCGGCCCCGCCTTCACCGGGAGCGGCGCTTCGAAGCGCCTGGTCGGCATCACCTCCCAGGGTGACGGAAGCTGCGATCAGGTCGGCTATTACGCCCGGGTCCAGTACCTGTGGCCCTTCGTCGAGGCGTACATCGGCGGCCAGCCCCAGCCGGAGGACTGCCTGACCTGCGCCAACAACTCGCTCAGCGGGTCCTGCTCCGCCCAGTACGACGCCTGCGTCAACAACCCCGACTGCAATGGCCTCTTCGAGTGCCTCAACGGCTGCGGGGCCAACGATCAAGCCTGCGTCGACAACTGTGCCGCCGCTTACCCCGCCGGCATCGACGGCTACAACGCCATGCTCGACTGCGCGTTCTGCACCGCGTGCGACGCCGCGTGCCAGGACCCGTCGTGCGATGGAGGCACGACCACCGGCGCGGGCGTGACCACCGGGACCGGGGCGGGCGCGACGACCGGGGCCGGGGCCGGCTCCGGCGGCGGCACCGGAGACGGCGGCGGATCGTCCGACGACGACGGCGACGACGACGACGACGGCGACGACGACGACGACAACCGCGCCGACGGTGGGAGCGAGGAGACGACCACCACGACCTGTGACTGCGCGGTGCCTGGTGGCACGAGCCCGACATCCAACCCGTCGTGGCTGGTCGGCATCGCCCTGGCGGCTGGGCTGGTCGTCCGTCGCCGTCGCGCTGGCCGGGGCGACGCCGCGAAGCGCGGAGAGCGCTGATCAGAAGCCGCCCTTACCGGGGCTGGCGACGCCGGCTGGCTCGACAAGCCGGCGCGCCTCCCGGTATCTTCGCGAGCGGCCTTCGATCATGGCATTTTCCCATCCTGGTCCAGCGCAGCGGCCGCAGAACTGGCGTCCTGCCGTGAAGTCCTTCGGCAAGACGGACATCGGGCGGCACCGCAAGGCGAACGAGGATTCGCTGTTCCAGGACGATCCGATGAGGCTCTGGATCGTCGCCGACGGCATGGGGGGTCATGCCGCCGGGGAGATCGCCAGCGCCGAGGCCGTCGACACCGTCTACGGGATGGTGAAGCGCGGCCTGCCCACGATCGGGGACCCTGATGCCCCGCTAGCGGGCGACGAGCAGCGCTCGCGCGCCGCGTGCCGCCTGCTGGAGAGCGCCATCCAGGCCGCGACCTACATGGTCTTCGGCATCGCCCAGTTCGAGGCGGCCAAGACCGGCATGGGCACCACCATCAGCTGCGCCATGGTGGTGGGGGACTCGTTCGTCACCGGGCAGGTCGGCGACAGCCGCATCTACCGCGTGCGGGACAACCAGGCCGTGCAGCTGACGGAGGACCACACGCTCATCGCTTGGCAGATGAAGCAGGGCCTCATCACCGAGGCGGAGGCGAAGAACTCGCCCCACCGCAACGTCATCACCCGCGCCGTCGGCAACCGCGACTACGTCGAGGTCGACACCAACATCTACCCGATGGAGCCGGGCGACAGCTTCATGCTGTGCTCCGACGGCCTGCACGGCTACCTGCAGCTCGACGAGATCCCCGCCATCGCCACCGCCGGCGGCGAGCTGGCGGTCGAGCACTTCATCCAGCTCGCCAACAACCGCGGCGGCAAGGACAACATCACGTGCGTCATCGTCGAGGTCCGCTGAGCTTCTGAGGCGCTCGTCGACGGGCGGGCGGGAGCGGGCTCACCCCGGGTGTGCCTCGGCGGTCGGGACGATGGGCAGGGTGAACGAGAACGTGCTGCCCTCCCCCTCGCGGCTCTCCGCCCAGATGTGGCCGCCGTGGCCGTTCACGATGCACTTCGAGATGTAGAGGCCGAGGCCGATGCCGCGTCGGTCGTTGCGGTCGACCTGGACGTAGCGCTCGAAGACGGCTTCGAGCTTGTCGGCGGGGATGCCGATGCCGGTGTCGCTCACCGAGAAACGGACGTCATCTCCGGTGCGCTCGGCGCGCACCTGGATCGTCCCCTGGGCGCCGGTGAACTTCACCGCGTTGCTGAGCAGGTTGATCAGGACCTGGACAAGGCGCGCCGGATCGAAGGACACCTGCGGCAGCGGCTGCGCGACGTCGACGCGGACGGTCATCCCGGCGGCCATGGCCCGCAGGTGCAGGTCGTCGACCGCCTCCAGGAGGACCGCCGTGGGATCCCCGACCTCGCGCGAGACCGCCAGCGCGCCGGCGTGGATGCTGGCGACGTCGACCAGATCACCGACCAGGCGGTCCATGCGCGCGCCAGAGCGCTGGATGCGACGGGCCTGGCCGAGCAGCGTCTCGAGGTGTGGCTCTGCGGTCAGCCCCTCGGTGATCAGGGCCGCGAAGCCCACCACCGAGTGGAGCATGTTGCGAAGATCGTGGCTGACGATGGCGAGAAACTCGTCCCGGGTCTCGACCGCGTGGTCGGCCTGCTGGCGCTCGCAGGAGAGATCGTTGTCGGTCGCCTCGCGCTCGCCCGCCAGCAGGGTCGCGTGCTCGTCGCGCTCGCCCTGGAGCGTGGCATCCGCGACCGCCCGCTCCTGCCGCACCACGGTGTCCTCGTGGCGCCGGTCCTGCTGGACCACGTCGCGGCTGCGGCGGCTGAGCGCCTGGGCGTCGATGGCACGGTCGGTCTTTCTCCGCGAGGCGGCGAGCACGGCGTCGGCCCGCTGCCGCGCCCGGGTGATGACGGCGTCCGCCGCCTCCTCGATGGCGACCATCTTCTCGGCCAGCCCCTGATCGGCGCGATCGCGCTCCGCGCGCAGGCTCTCGTCGGTCTGGAGCCGGTCCGAGCTGATGTCTTCCGACGGCATCGCGGCGCATTCTAGTGGCTGGCATACTCCCTCGCCAATCTGCCTCCCCGCGCGCCACGGCCGCGCACGGAGCCCGTGTAGGTCCGCGTTTTTTTTGACCGCCTCGGCGCCCGCTGCTAGCGAACGTCGCCTCGCGGGACGAGAGCGCGGCAGCTCCGGCGTTCCACCCCCGCATCGAGGAGGCGTGAGTCACATGAGCGACGTGAAGAGGCGAGTCGGCGTGGTCATGGGTGGCTCGTCCGGCGAGCGCGAGGTCTCGCTCCGCTCCGGCGCCGCGGTCGCTGCCGCCCTCGAGGCGCGCGGTCACGACGTGGTCCGCGTCGAGCTCCCGCTCCGCGCCGAGGACGCCGCCGAGGCGATCAACGCCGCCCGCATCGACGTCGCCGTCCTCGCGCTCCACGGGCGCATGGGCGAGGACGGCTGCATCCAGGGGCTGCTCGAGCTCGCGAAGATCCCGTACAGCGGCTCCGGCGTCCTCACCAGCGCGCTGGCCATGGACAAGCTCAAGGCCAAGGAGCTCTTCCGCCTCCACAACGTGCCGACGCCCCCCTATTACGCGGTGCACGTCGACGACGACCGCACCGATCTCGTCGCGCTGCACGGCTCCTTCGGCTTCCCGGTGGTCGTGAAGCCCCGTGGCGAGGGCTCGAGCCTCGGCGTGAAGCGCGCCAACGACCTCACCGAGCTGGAGGAGGCCCTCGATCACGCCTTCGACTTCGACGACTGCCTGCTGGTCGAGCGCTTCGTCGCCGGCATGGAGGTCAACGTCGGCATCCTCGACGGCCGCGTCCTCGGCGCCATCGAGATCGCCCCCGCCTCCGCGTCCGGCATGTACGACTACGAGGCGAAGTACACGCCCGGCATGACCGAGTACTTCATGCCGGCCCGCCTCCCCAGGGCCCGTCTGGTCGGCGTCTCCAACCTGGCCGAGCGCGCCGCGTCCGCCCTGGGCTGCACCGGCGCGGTGCGCGTCGACCTGCTCGTGACCAGCGGCGAGAACGAGTACGTCCTCGAGGTGAACACCCTCCCGGGGATGACCGAGACCAGCCTGCTCCCCAAGATCGCAGCCGCGGCCGGCATCTCCTTCGGCGACCTGTGCGAGTCGATCCTCGCCAGCGCCCGCCTCCACGCTCCGGTCCGCAAGAACCGTGTCCGCGGTGTTCTCCAGAGCTTCGACGAGCGCGGGCTCACGACCGAGGCCGTCGGCCGCGCTCGCGTCGCTCCCGTCCGCGCCGCGAAGTCGGCCTGAGGTTTCAAGGCGGATGGCCGACCTCGTCGTCCTTCCGCCGGTCGCCCCACTGCGCGGCACGGTACCGCTGCCGGGCGACAAGAGCATCGCGCACCGCGCTTTCCTCCTCGCCGGCCTGGCGAAGGGGGAGAGCCGGGTGCGCATCCGCGCACCAGGCGAGGACGTGCTCCGCACCCTGGAAGCGATGCGCGCCCTGGGCGCGACGGTCACCGAGGAGAGCGGCGCCTACCGCATTCAGGGCGTCGGCCTCTCCGGGCTGACCGCCCCGCAGGGCTCAATCGACTGCGGCAACTCGGGGACCACGATGCGCCTGCTCGCCGGCGCGCTCTCCGGCCAGCGCTTCGCCACCACCCTGATCGGCGACGCGTCGCTCTCCGGGCGGCCGATGGCGCGGGTGGTGACGCCGCTGCGTCAGCGGGGGGCTCGCCTCGAGGGCCGCATCGATCCCCGGCGCGTCGGCGAGGTGTACGCGCCGCTCGAGGTGGGTCCGCTCCCCCTCCCCCACGTCCTGTCGGCGATCGAGATCGAGCTCACCATCCCCAGCGCACAGGTGAAGACGGCGCTGCTGCTCGCCGGCCTCTGGTCCGACGGCCCCACGGTGGTCCGCGAGCCGCTCATCTCGCGCGATCACACCGAGCGCATG
>JBKJLX010000354.1:0-8607 GCA_046596645.1 Polyangiaceae bacterium | reverse complement strand
GGCGGGGGCGCTGGGGGCGACGGCGGGGGGCACGCTTGCGGCTGGCGGGGCGGCGATCGAGGGGGCTGACGGTCGACGGCTGACGGTCGACGGCTGACGGCTGACGGTCGACGGCTGACGGTCGAGTGGCGGTTCCTGCTCCTCGCCGCCCACCGCGGGCGGCGCTGCCCAGGCGCGCACACCGCGCGCCGAGGGCCCGCGCGGGGCGGGTGTGGATCGGATGAGGGGTGAACGGCGCGGGCCCTCGTCACGCGGTCTGCGCGGGTGGGGGCAACGCCGCCCGCGGTGGGCGGCGAGGAGATCGCCATGAACCAGCAGATTCACTTCCCTCATCACCGGCTCGATGCGTGTCGGGTCGCGCTCGAGGCGCTCGTCGGGGCGGACGAGCTCGGCAGGTCGGTCGGGCGCGGGTACGGGCCGCTGGTGGACCAGATGCGGCGGGCGTCGCAGTCGGCGTACCTGCAGGTCGCCGAGGGGGCGCCCAAGAAAGGCGCCGAGCGGGCGCAGCGGTTCCGCGGGGCGCTCAGCGAGGCCGGCGAGGCCGCGGCTGCCGTGGAGGCGCTCCTCCGGCTCGGGCAGGTGCCCGCCGCGCGGGCGCGGGTGGTGCTCGATCAGCTCGCCCACCTGGTGGCGGTGCTCACCAAGCTGCTGAGCGCGCCGCGCTGAAGGCGGCGCTGGCGGGCGCCGCACCTGGCGGCGCCCGTCCGCCGTCGGCCGAGCCTCACCCCGCCTCGACGGCGACCGCCTCGAACTGGGCGAGCGCCGCCCGCAGAGGACACCCTGACTGCAGCTCCGGCCCCTCGTTCTGCCCGCGCCACAGGTCAGCGTGGCTTGACGGCGCGCCTCGGCGCCGCGCGTGGCCCGTGGCCCGCTCCGCTGGGGGGGCGCAAGCGAGCTGGCGCGCGCCGGGCACGCCGTGGGCGGCGCGCTGGCCGGAGGCGACGGCGACGCCGCGGTGATCTGTGGGGGCCGACGAGCATGCTGCCGAGCGTCGGTCTGCCCCGATGGCTCCCCGATCTGCGGCGCTTCCTCGGCATCGACCCGGCGGGGCCGCTGGAGACGCACGTCCCGAGGAGGGGCGGCCGGGTGGAGGTGATCCTCGACCGATCCTGAAGCCGAGCTGACCCTGCAATCACACGAGCTGGGGGCTCGACGCGTCGGTTCTTCGCCCGCCGAGGAGACGTGCACGCGAGCCCCCGTCGTACGGCGCAGCAGTCTCATCCGAGCGCGCGGAGGCCCGGCCGTGTCGGCGAGCCGCTACCGGCCTAGGATGCGCAGGTGACGATCTGGCAGCCGAGCCGCATCCGGTGGGTCGTCCAGCAGGTCGACAGCAGCACCGGGGCGGTCCGCGTCGAGACCGACGTGGGGCCCGCCTATGCCAAGCTCCTTGGCAACAAGGAGGGTCCTCAGGCGCTGTTCTGCGATCTCGTCGGCACGCGCGCCGCCGCGTGGCTCGGGCTCCCGACGTTCCGGATCGCGACCGCCGAGGTGGAGGAGGCAGGCCTCGTCACCTACGCAGACGGTTCCTTGTCCGAGGCCGGCGCCGCCTTCTTCGCCCGAGCCGAGGAGGGGACGACGTGGGGCGGAACGTCTGCAGAGCTCGCTGGCATCGCGAACAAGGACGCGATCTCCGGCCTGGTCGTCCTGGACACGTGGCTCCGGAACTGCGACCGGTTCTCGCCAGCGGCGGGCAGCGTGCGGCGCAACACGCGGAACGTCTTTCTCTCCGCCGACGGCGCGCCGAAGGGCCGGCATCGGCTGGTCGCGATGGACCACACCCACTGCTTCACCTGCGGAAACGCGCTGACGACGGCCATCCGCGGGATCCAGCGGACCAAGGACGATCGCCTGTACGGTCACTTCCCCGAGTTCAGGGGACACCTGTCGACGCCGGACGTTCGTGCGTATGCTTCACGCCTCGGGAGCTTCCAGGCGTCGAACGCCCGGGAGCTTCAGCCGTCCATCCCGCCGAAGTGGGCCCCCTCCGAGGAGATCCGGGACGCTCTGGCGGACTTCATGAAGGACCGCGCGCGCTTCGTTGCGGACAACGTCGAGCAGATGCTCGTGGACCAGGGCTTCCTGTAGCCCATGCTTCAGCCCACGGAGTGAAGCCCATGCCGTCTTCCAGGGGGTTCTTCAGCCTCATCCAGTTCTGTCCCGATCTCGACCGCCGCGAGGCCGTCAACGTCGGCGTGGTGCTGGCCATCCCGGAGCAGACCTTCGTCGGCGTCCGCATGGCAGGGGACAACGAGGGGCCGAAGCAGCGGTTCGGGGCAAGCAGCTTCGACGAAGCTCGGCTCGCCGCGTCCAAGCGCGCGATCGAAGCCCGCCTCCGCCAGGACGGTCCCTCCTGGACCACCCCCGACGATCTCGCGCGCTTCGGCGCGAAGGAAGGGAACAGCCTCATCCTGACCTCTCCGCGGACGCTCCTGGCGGTCGCCCCCGAGGCGGAGCTCGCGGAGCTCTTCCAGCGCCTGGTCTTCGTCGATCCGCGTTCACGGCGTCGCCAGGCGAAGCCCGACCTGAAGACGCGCTTCGAGGCCAAGCTCGAGGGCGTCGAGCTACGACGCGACGTGCGCGTGGAGGTTCCGAACTTCGGCCCCATGGAGGTGCCCTACGCCTTCAAGAACGGGGTGCTGAATCTCGTGCAGCCCGAGGGCTTCTCCGTCGACGAGGGCCCTGCCATGACCAAGGCCGCGCAGCTCGCGGTGAGGGGCAGACTGATCCACAGGCACCCCGAGGCCGCGGGCGAGCCGTCGAGGCTGATCGTCGTGGGCGGTTTCGACGAGAGCGCCAGCGAGCAGCTGAAGTCGAGGATCGCTTCCGTCCTCGAGGAGCACGACAGTCGCCTGGTCCGAGAGGACGAGCTCGACCAGCTGGTCGCGGAAGTTCGTCGAGACGCGCACGCGTAGGGGCCGAACGCGCGGTCGACGCCACCACCCGGTCCAGGCGTATGCTCCCGGCCGGCCAAGATGGCAGACAAGTCCCTCTCTCCCCGCGATCGCCGCCGCATCCTGGACCTGCTTCCGCGCGACCGACTGGCCGAGCTGACGACCCGCTTCGAGCTCGACGTCGACGACCGACGCTCGACCCGGTCGCACGTCGACGCGGTCGTGCGGAAGAGGTCGCTCGACTTCCGGCAGCTGCTCGAGTCGCTGCGACGCGACGAGCTCGCGGAGGCATGCGACGCGCTGGGGCTCGGCCGTGGCGGGCGGGACAAGGCGACGCTCATCGATCGCCTCCTCGGCACCGATCGAACCGAACCTCCCGCGACGTCGCCGACGTCGCCGACGTCGCCCTCGTCGCCGGCCTCGCCCTCGTCGCCGGCGTCGCCAAGCAGCATGCCTCCCCCGATGAGCGTTCGCGGAGGGTCGGCGGTGAAGTCGCTCCTCCGCCGCTTCGCCCTCGACGCCGCGGGCGGCTTCCGCGGGCGGGACGCCGCCAGCGAGTTCACGACGCGGCTCCTGATGTGCTTCGGGTGGCCCGACGGGCGCCCGGCGGACGCGACGATGCCGGCGGAGATCGCCGTCGTCGACGACGGGCAGAGGAAAAACCGGACGGTGCCGCTCATCTGGGACGCGCGTCGCGTCCTCGTCGAGGTCGTGAAGCACGACGTGATGCTCGACTTCGCGTGGAAGGAGCTGCATCGCGTCTGCCTGCAGGTCGACCCGGTGCCCCAGTACGTGGTGCTGACCAACCAGCGGGACCTTCACCTCTACGACCTCGGTCGGGACCCCAAGGCGCCGCGGCTCTCCATCCCGGTGGACGACCTGCCGAAGTACAGCGAGGCGTTCCCCTTCCTGGCGACGACCTGGGCCCCGGGAGCCACGCCCAAGATCGTGGACGTCACCAAGGTGTCGCGCGAGGTCGCGGACCTGGTGGCGCGCCTCTACCGGAGCCTGAAGGAGCAGCACCCGGAGCGAGAGCGCGACGTCGTGCAGTTCACGCTGCAGTGCATCCTGACGATGTTCGCCGAGGACATCGGACTCCTGCCGAGGGAGCACTTCACGACGCTGCTCTACGAGGGCGCGCGGGACCGAGACACCGAGAAGCGGCTCGGGGAGCTGTTCCGGCTGATGGCGACGCGCGACGTGCCATCGCCGCGCGTGGTGCCGTACTTCAACGGCGGGCTCTTCTCGAAGCCGGCGACGCTCCCCCTGGGCGCGGTCCAGCTGGACGCGCTGACCAAGGCCTCGGAGGCGAACTGGACCTACGTCGACCCGCACATCTTCGGCAGCGTGTTCCAGGGCATCATGAACGACGCCGAGCGGCACAAGAGCGGCGCGCACTACACCGCGCACGACGACATCATGCGCGTCGTCGGTCCGACGATCGTCGACCCGTGGCGGCAGCGCATCCGGGCGGCGAAGACGCTCGCCGAGCTGCTCGAGGTGCGGAAGGCGCTGCTCGCGTTCCGGGTGCTCGACCCCGCCTGCGGCAGCGGGAACTTCCTCTACGTCGCATTCCGCGAGCTGTACCGGCTCGACACCGAGCTCCTCGCGCGCCTCCGCGAGTTCCCGTCCACCCAGGGCGACGGCAAGGCGAAGGTCACCTGGGGGGTCGGCATCCAGACGCAGAGCTTCTTCGGGATCGACATCAACCCCTTCGCGGTCGAGCTGGCGAAGGTGACGCTCAACATCGCGAAGAAGATCGCGTTCGACGAGCGCCAGGAGATGGCGGCGGACCTGGTGGGCCAGCTGGAGATCGACGTCGACCCCTCGCTGCCCCTCGACAACCTCGACGAGAACATCGTCTGCGCGGATGCGCTGTTCACCGAATGGCCGAGGGTCGATGCGATAGTCAGCAACCCGCCCTTCCTCGGCGAGAAATGGCTTCGCAAGCATCTCGGCAAGGCGCGGGTGGAGGAACTCAAGCGCCGTTACCCGGATGTCTCGGGCGACCTCTGCGTCTACTGGTTCCGACGCGCTCACGACCACATTCCGCAAGGTGGCCGCGCGGGACTGGTCGGTCCGAGCAATATTCGGGTTGGTGGAAACCGCGCATCGTCCCTCGACCACATCGCCGCCGCAGGGGGAACCATCACCAACGCCGTTTCGGAGCGCGACTGGCCGGGAGAAGCAGCGGTTCATGTCAGCATGGTCAACTGGCACAAGGGGCCCCTGTCCGGTCCTCACTCCCTGGTGGTGGGCGACGAGGTCTTCGAGCGCGACATCATTCCAACGCACCTCCAGTTACACCGCGACCTGAGCAGCGCGCATGAGCTGACGGCTAACCGCACAGGTACGTGCCAGGGAATCACGTTCGGCACAAAGGCGTTCTTCCTCGACGGCGGTGAGGCGCGCGCCCTGAGGGCTGATCGCGACAGTGCCAAATTCGTGCAGGCCGTCGCCAACGGTGACGACGTTCTTCGCGGGACGTTCGTGACCGGCCCCGACTACGCGGTGCACCTTGGAAGCTGTGCGACCGAGGTTGAGGCTCAGGCCACGGGTGGCGCTTTCAAGCACATCCTCACCCACGTACTTCCCCTTGTTCAGGAGAAGGCTCGAACGTCCACAACAGGGCACTACTCGACCTGGTTGCGGCAATGGTGGCGTCCGCTGTGGCACCGTCGCGAGTTCATGGACTCTGTGCGGTCACTACCCCGGCTCACCGCCTGCTCGCGTCTCGCTTCTCGTCAGATCTTTTTCTTTCTCGCGACTGACGGCGTGGTGCCACTCGAGCGGCTTCAGCTGTTCGCTTTCGGCGACGACTATTCCTTCGGCGTGCTGCAGTCGTCGAACCACTGGGAGTGGACCAAGGCAAAGGGCGGGCGCCTCAAGGAGGACATCGTGTACGCCACCGAGGTCTGGCGCACGTTTCCCTGGCCACAGGAGCCCAGCATCGACGAGGTCGTCGCGGTGGCTGCAGCGGCGCGGAACCTCCGGGCGGTCCGCGCCAGACTGATGAGCGAGAACGCCTGGTCCCTCCGCGCGCTGTACCAGGCGGCGGAGGTGGCCGGAGCTCACGCGCTCAAGCACGCCCAGGCCGCGCTCGACGAAACGGTGCGGCAGGCCTACGCGATGCCTCACGACCAGAACGGGACCGAGTTCCTCCTCGAGCTGAACCGGCTGGTCGCCGAGGACGAGGCCGAGGGCCGCGAGGTGCAGGGCCCCGGCGTCCCGCGCGGCCTCGACCCGCGCGACCCCCGGTGGATGAGCGACGACTGCATCAGGCCGCCCACGACCTGAAGGAGCGAAACGTGGCAGAGACGATCGCCGCCCACCCCGTGCTCGGGAGGCTGTGGGACGCCGAGAAAAACGGCGCCGCCGATGCCGTGCAGCTGCGGAGCTTCCGCTCTGCCTGGTGGCGGTGCGCGCACGGCCACGCCTTCCAGCGCTCCCCACGGCTCATGCTCAGCGACCCGGCGTGCCCCGAGTGCCGCCGGGGCCCGATCGTGACCTCGCTGGCCAAGGCGCGGCCCACCCTCGTCCCGCTCTGGAGCCCCGAGAAGAACGGCCAGCAGACACCGGCGTCGGTCGACGCAACCCAGACCCGCGACGCGTGGTGGCGCTGTCCGCGCGGCCACGAGTTCCAGCGCTCACCGCTGCTCATGGTTCGCGACGCGGCGTGCCCCGTCTGCGCCGCCGCCGAGACGTCGCTCGCCGCCACGGCGCCCGCGGTCGCGGCGGAGTGGCACCTGGTCCGCAACGGCGACGTCTCGCCCACCCAGGTCGACGCCGACCACCTGATGAACGCCTGGTGGCGCTGCCCCAACGGGCACGAGTACCAGGCGACGGTCCGCTCGCGTGCCCGCGGCAATCGGCGGTGCCCAACCTGCTTCGGTGGCTGGTCGCTCGAGAACCTGCGCGGCTTCGTGAAGTCACTGCTGGCCCACGTGGCGGCGTTCAGCCCGAGCGAGATGTTCGCCTTGGCGATGCAGGCGGGGGTGTTCGCAGACAAGGACTCGCGCCCCTTCGTGATGGCGATCTCCACCGGCCGCTTCCCCCGCGAGGAGCTGGAGAAATTCGCGTCCGGCAAGCCGTCGCTGGTCGACGAGTTCGCGGCGAACAAGGAGCTGACCCTCGAGATCGTCGACGGCCGGACGCCGGAGAGGCCGCCCGCCTCGAACGATCCCTACGCCTTGCCGGCCGCGCCCGAGCCGGTCGACGTGGCGGAGCGCGTCGACGTCGACGTCAGCCGCGAGGTCGACGCCACCGGCGCGGCGACGGCCGCGGCGGTCGCGACCGCCGACGGCGAGATGCCGCTGGTGAAGACCCAGGACGCGCTGGCGGCCCTCGACAGCGATCTCCTGGCCGGCGTCGACGCCGAGACGGTGAAGTTCCTCCTCGACAGCGCGAAGGCGAAGCTGTGGCGGCACGCCTACGTGAACCCCGGCGAGGCGCGCGAGCAGGCCGCAACGTTCCAGGGCGACGTCTACTCCACACTCGTCCGCGACCGGTTCCTGGCCGAGTTCGACGAGGCCGACGCCCTGGTGCTGCCGGCCGGCTATGCCTTTCGCCCGGAGCCGGGAGCGCCCATCACGCCGCCGAACCTCATGCAGCGGCGCGTCGCCGTGTCGGTCCGCAACGAGCGCCGCTTCGGCAACTGGTCGGGCATGGGGGCAGGGAAGACGCTGAGCGCCATCGTGGCGACCCGGGTCGTCGGCGCCGCCCTCACCGTCATCTGCTGCCCGAACGCGGTCGTCGAGAGCTGGGCGACGGAGATCAGGCTGGCGTTCCCCGCGTCCGACGTCGCGACGAAGACCTGGCATCCGGAGTGGAAGGACCCGGTCCAGGGCGTGGCTCGCTACCTGGTCCTCAACTACGAGCACTTCCAGCAGCCCAGCTCGGAGCCGGAGCTGGTCGGCTTCCTGGAGCGCAACGTCGTCGACTTCGTCGTCGTCGACGAGATCCACTACGCCAAGCAGCGCGACGCCGGCGTCGAGATGTCGAAGCGCAAGCGCCTGGTGCAGGGGCTGATCCTGGAGGCAGCGAAGAGGGCCCCGGAGCTGTGCGTCCTCGGGATGAGCGGCACGCCGGTCATCAACACGCTGCAGGAGGGCAAGAGCCTGGTGGAGATGATCACCGGCCACCGCCACGACGATCTCGACACCCGGGCGACGGTGCAGAACTGCATGCGGCTCTACCAGCGCCTGGTCACCCTCGGGACGCGCTGGAAGCCCGACTACAAGATCCAGCTCGACGTCCTGAAGGAGGAGATCGACTGCGGCGCCTCGCTCGACGAGATCCGCGCGGTCGGTCGAGGCACCGTGCTCGAGCTCGAGCAGGTCCTCACCCGGCTGCGGACGCCGACCATCCTCCAGCACCTCGCGCCGGGCGAGAAGGCGCTCATCTACACCCACTACGTGGACGGCATCGCCGGCCCGCTCCGCGACGCTGTCGAGGAGGCCGGGTACGACGCCGGGCTCCTGACCGGGGACACCGACCGCAGCCACCTCGACGAGTTCCTGAAGCCCGACGGCAAGGTGGACGTGCTCGTCGCGTCGAGCCGCATCGGCACCGGGGTCAACGGGCTGCAGTACGTCTGCAACGTAACCGTCCAGGTTCGGACGTAGGAGGACGCCGTTGCGGCCGCTGCCGAGATCGCTACAGCGCGGCGGCCCAGGCGTCGGGCAGCAGCTCGTCGATCTTCGCTGCCGGATGACGA
>JBKJLX010000380.1:0-3698 GCA_046596645.1 Polyangiaceae bacterium | reverse complement strand
GTCGAGAACATCGACATCGGCGGGCCCAGCATGGTGCGCAGCGCGGCGAAGAACCACGCGCGGGTGACGGTGGTGTGCGACCCCACCGACTACGACGCCGTCGCTGGCGCCATCGAGGCCAGCGGGGACACCGCGGCGCCGCTGCGCCGTCGCCTGGCCGCCAAGGCGTTCGCCCACACGGCGGCGTACGATGGCGCCATCGCGGGCTGGCTCTCCTCCATCGGGGAGGAGGCCCCGGCCTCTTCGCCCGCGGAGCGCGCACCCTTCCCGCCGTTCCTCACCCTGGCCTTCGAGCGCGTCTACGGCCTGCGCTACGGGGAGAACCCGCACCAGCGCGCCGCCTTCTACGCCGAGCGCGGCGCGCCCGACGGCTCGGTGGCCCGCGCGGAGTCGCTGGGCACCGGCGGCAAGGAGCTGAGCTTCAACAACCTCGTCGACGTCGACGCAGCGCTCGACGCCGTCCGCGAGTACGAGCACCCGGCGGCGGTGGTGGTGAAGCACACCAACCCCTGCGGCGTGGCCTGGGCCGACGATCTCCCCACCGCCTACCGCCGCGCTCGCGATGCCGACCCCACCAGCGCCTTTGGCGGCATCGTCGCCCTGAACCGCGCGGTGGACGAGGCGACCGCTCGCCTCCTCGCCGAGACCTTCCTCGAGTGCATCATCGCGCCGTCCTTCGAGCCGGCCGCTCTCGAGGTTCTGCGGGCGAAGAAGAACCTGCGCATGCTCGCCACCGGCTGGTGGCTCGGCCCCGATTACCAGGAGCTTGTGTGGAAGCGCGTGGGCGGCGGCCTGGTGGTCCAGGATCGCGACGCGACCGGCCCCCAGGAGGCGCGCAACGGCAAGGTGGTGACGAAGCGCGCCCCCACGGAGGCCGAGTGGAACGCGCTCGATTTCAGCTGGCGGGTCTGCAAGCACGTGAAGAGCAACGCCATCGTCCTCGCCGGCGAGCGCGAGACGTTCGGCGTCGGCGCAGGGCAGATGTCGCGCGTGGAGAGCGTCCGCATCGCCATCTCCAAGGCGAGCGAAAAGGCGCGCGGGTCGGTGCTCGCATCCGACGCCTTCTTCCCGTTCCCCGACGGCGTGGAGCTGGCGCTGAAGGCGGGGGCAACCGCGTTCGTGCAGCCGGGCGGTTCGGTGAAGGATCCCGACGTCATCGCCGCCGTAGATCAGGCTGGCGCCACCATGGTGTTCACCGGGGCGCGTCACTTTCGGCACTGACACTGGGCGCCGCTCGGTCCGTGCCGGTTGGAGTCCGTCACTTGACCATGGTCGTGACCACGGTCACGATGGCGGAGTGGAACCAGTCTCGAAGGGTGCGCTCAAGGCGAAGATGCTCGAATACCTGCGCCGTGTCGAAGAGACCGGCGAGGAGCTGGTGGTCACCGACCGCAACGTGCCGGTCGTCCGCATCGTGCCGATTCGACGGCGACGTCCCGCTGCAGAGGTCTTCGCCGATGTGAGGGGTCACGTCCGGTATCACGAGGACCTCCTCGCCCCGACCACGGAAGAGTGGCCCGACGCGTGATCGTCCTCGACACCCGCGCGCTGCTCTGGTGGGGGCTCGATCCCGACCACCTGTCGTCGCGCGCGGTCGAGGTCGTCACGGCGATGGAGCGTGACGGCGGCTACGCGAGCTCGATCTCGATCTGGGAGCTCGGGACGAAGGTGAAGCGCGGCAAGCTCGATCTCGGCATCGCGATCGATGAGCTCGTCCGGCGCATCGAGCGCGGCGGCGTCGTCGACCTCGTTCCGGTCGACACGAGCATCTGGCTCCGCAGCCTCGCGCTCGGCTGGGACCACCGCGATCCCGCGGACCGGGTCATCGTCTCCACTGCACTCGCCAGGGGCGTGCCCTTGCTGACGAAGGACGAGACCATCCGCGCGGCAGGCATCGTTCCGACGATCTGGTGACAGCCCTCTCGACGCTTGCCCAGACGCGAGCGTCGGTGTCCGACCAAGGCCTAAATAAGCAAAGCACACGGCAACTTACGAGTTCACGTGAGAGGTGACGCGCGAGCGCTCGGCACGCGCACTTATTTGGCCCGATGCCGCGGCCTGTGGTCAGGGATGGTCCACGCCCGGCTGGTCCGGGTGAGGAGGAGCCCCCGGTGGCCATTTCCGAGACCTGCACCGTCTGCACGACCTCGTTCGACGTCCAGTTTCGCTACCAGATGGAGGAGCGCGACGGCGGCTTCTCGTTCTTCTGCTCCCAGAAGTGCCTGGAAGCGAGCCAGAAGGCCGGCAAGGACGGCGAAGGCGTCTGCTGTGACGCCTGCGCCAAGCGCTTCACGCCGTCCCTCGTGTCCCAGGTGTTCTACGTCGCCGGCAAGCGGGTCTACGCCTGCTCGCTCGGCTGCCGCGCCCAGATGCTGCGCGAGGCGAGCGGCACCCGCCTCGGCGAGATCGCCCGTGAGGCCTCGGCGCCGCGGGTGACCTCGGCCGCCGCCCTCGAGCCGCCGGTGCGCGTCGCGCCGTCGACCGTCGCCGTGGCGTCGCTTGGTGCGCCCTTCGCCCTGTCGGCCAGCGGGCAGACCATCACGCCTCCCTCTGTCGCCGCCCGTCCTCCGGTCGCCAGCGGCGGCACCGTCGTCGCCACCACGCCGCGCGCCAAGGAGCCGCCCCCGCCCGCGGAGCACGGCGCCACATTTGCGCGTCCGCAGCGCATCGCCGTCTTCAACCACAAGGGCGGCACCGGCAAGACCACCTCCGCGGTCAGCGTCGCTGCAGGCCTCGCCGCCAAGGGCCACAAGGTCCTGCTGGTCGACACCGACGCCCAGGGGAACGTCTCCGTCTCGCTCGGCGCCACCGGCGAGCGCTCGCTCTACCACGTGCTGGTCATGGGCCTCCGCGTCGCCGACGTGGTGCAGACCATCCGCCCCAACCTCGACCTCGTCCCCTCCAACGAGACACTGGCCGCCGCCGAGCTCTACCTGGCAGGAAGGCAGAACCGTGACCGCGTGCTGCGTGACCGCCTCCAGGCGGCGTCCGAGGGCTATGACTACGTCGTCCTCGACTGCTCGCCGAGCCTCTCCCTGATGAACCAGAACGCTCTGGTCTTCGCGGAGAGCGTCCTGGTGCCGGTCGCCTGCGACTACCTGTCCTTGGTCGGCGTGCGCCAGGTGATCAAGACGGTGAAGAACGTCAACGCTCTGCTCCACCACCCGGTGCAGATCTGGGGCGTCCTACCCACGTTCTACGACGCCCGCGCCAACATCTGCCGCGAGGCGGTGGCCACGCTGAAGAACCACTTCGGCGACCGCTGCCTGCCGCCGGTGCGCGCCGCCATCAAGATCAAGGAAGCCCCGGCGCAGGGGCAGACGATCTTCGAGTACGCGGCCGGCTCCAACGCCGCGGAGGACTACGGCGTGGTCGTCGACCGCATCGTCGCCTCGCGCGCCGAGTCGGAGCGCGAGCTCGCCGGCTCCGCGCGCACCACGCGCGCGGCGGCCGTCGCCGCCAGCGCCCACGCCTGAAGTCGCCTCCATCACCCCCTCGAAAGACCACGGAGAAGCACATGACCATCGACCACGGTTTCGGCGGAGCGGCGCGCACGCTTCTCGATCGCGAGGAGGTGGAGGGCGTCCTCTCGGGCGCGTTCTATCGCCCGCAGCCGGTCCGCACGGCGGCGTCGGCGCGCGCCAAGGCGCTCGACAAGCCCGCGCACTACAAGGTGATCTGCATCTCGATGTACACGC
>JBKJLX010000459.1:0-7405 GCA_046596645.1 Polyangiaceae bacterium | reverse complement strand
AACCCCCTGCTTACAAGGCAGGTGCTCTACCAGTTGAGCTACGCCAGCACGCTTCGCAAGCGGTGACCTCGACACCGATCGATGACGGACCCCCAGGGGTCAGGCCGCCGATCGGTCCTCTCCCGTTCGACTCCCGGTCGCCGAGCCCTGGTGGCACGCTGGCGGATGCCAGGGCGCAACGTCGGGTGCGGCGGACGGACGTCTCCCGCGAGGGGAGCGGTCGTATAGGCAGCGGAAGAAAATGTGTCAAGTCGCATCGCAAGGCGCCGGGTCTTGCGCGAGGACCGGGTGACGGGTGATTCTCGTCGCCCGCATGGATTGCTCCGCCTGCTACCACCCGAACACCGACGGGGCCCGCTTCTGCCAGAAGTGCGGCGCGCCGCTGCCCGTCGGCGGATCCGAGACGGACCCGCTGATCGGGAAGATGGTCGGCGGTCGGTACCGCGTGCTCGAGGTGATCGGCGAGGGCGGCATGGGCCGCGTCTACGTCGGCGAGCAGCAGATGGGGACGAAGGTCCGCAAGGTCGCGATCAAGACCTTGCTTGCCCAGTTCGCGAAGGACCAGAACACCGTCGGCCGCTTCATGCGCGAGGCCGGCACCATCAGCGAGCTCGAGCACCAGAACACGATCAAGGTCTACGACTTCGGCCAGATCGAGGGCACGGGCGAGATCTACGTCGCGATGGAGTTCCTGCAGGGCCAGAGCCTGGAGCAGGCGCTGCTGCAGGGCCCGCTGGCGCCGGAGCGCGTCGATCACATCCTGCGTCAGGTGTGCGGGTCGCTCGCCGAAGCGCACGAGAAGGGCATCGTCCACCGCGATCTCAAGCCGGCGAACATCTTCCTCACCACGCGCGCCGGCGAGCAGGACTCGGTCAAGGTGCTCGACTTCGGCATCGCCAAGACCGACGACAAGGACAGCCAGCAGAAGCTGACCCAGCAGGGCACGATCCTCGGGACTCCGCCCTACATGAGCCCGGAGCAGTTCACCGGCAAGCAGCTCGACGCGCGCAGCGACGTCTACTCGCTGGCCGTCGTGACCTACGAGATGCTCACGGGGCGCCTGCCGTTCGAGGCCGACACCCCATGGGAGTGGGCGACGCAACACATGACGGCTCGGCCCTTTCCCTTCGAGGCGACGCCGATCGGCAACAACATCCCCGAGAAGATGCGCCACGCGATCATGCGCGCGCTCAACAAGGACCGCGAGCAGCGCCACCAGAACGTGCGCGAGTACTTCGAGGACGTCACGCTCGGCGGCTCCGGCCAGCGCCTCAGCATGGTCGGGGGCGGCGGCCACTCGATGCCGGGTCTCCAGAGCATGCCGGGACCGATCACCGGCTCGATGGGCGCGGGCACCGGGCAGATGAGCGCGAGCGCGCGCGGCGGCGGCACGCAGATCGGCGAGCCCGCCTACGCGCCGATGGGCGCAGGCGGCACCACCGCGGACCACGGCGTCCCCGCGCCGATGGGCGCGCCCGGCTACGGCGGCGGCGGCCACGGCGCGCCCGCGATCGCGGCGCCGCCTCCGCCCGTCACGGGGAAGAAAGGCGGGAGCGGACCGATCGTCGCGGTCGCGATCGTCGGCCTGCTCGGGCTGCTCGCCGGCGGCGCGTTCCTCGCGCTGCGCGGCGGTGACGAGACGGAGCCCGAGGTGAAGACCATCCCGACGGCGCCGCCGTCTGCGGTGGTGCTGGCCGACGCCGCGACCGGGAGCGGGGGCACGGTCGCCGACCCGACGATCCCGACCGTCGACACCGGGACCCCGGCGACGTCCGCGACGGCGAAGCCGCCCCCGACATACGCCGCGCCGCCGCCGACCGGTGCGCGCCCCAGCGGCGGCAACCTCGACGGCTGCTGCGCCGGCGAGCGCCGACGCGACAAGAGGGGCATCTGCCAGTCGATCAACCAGCGCGTGAAGAGCGGGCAGACCAGCCGCGAGCAAGGCGTCAACGCCGTGCGTGCGCAGGGCATCAAGTGTAACTAGTGCTGCCCGGGGGTCCCCTCAGCCCCCGCCCCGCCATGCGTCGCAGCGCGGGTCGGGTCGCTTGACGGAGTCCATGAGCGGCGGTAGGGTCGATTTGTTCTTCGATGCCAGCTCGTCGCGCGCCTCGAGGCGCGCCGTGTTCGGCCGCATGTGACCCCGGAGCTCTGCGCTGTTTGCAGGGGAGCGGGCCGTCCGTGAGGGCCTGTTGGTCGTCGGAGACCTGAAGAAGGCTTTTTTCGATGCCTCGGTCCATCGTCACTCATTCGGCGCCGTGCGCCTCGCCCATGCGCGCCTCCTGGCAGGACATCTGCCGCTCCGAGCACCGGGGGCGCTGGGTTGCCCTCGACAACGTCCGCTACTGCCCGTCCACGTCGAAGCCCATCGAGGCCGAGGTGGTCGACGCCGACGAGGACCTCGCGTCGCTGTGCCAGCGCATGCGCGAGTCCGACCGCCATGCTTGCTGCGTCCTCCTCTGCGACGAGGGCAACGGCGCCCCCTCGCCGTCCCCGCGTCATCGCGCACTTCACTGACGCCGCGGCTCCATCCGAGGCGGCCGGGCGGGGGACCGAAGGGCGCCCGGGAAGCAAGGATGAGCAAGCCCGTCATCCAGTAGCGCGACGAAAGAGCGCTACTTGATGATGGGTTTGATCATCGTCTTGCCGTCTTTTGTGACGACGGCGAAGTCGATGCGGCGATCCTTGTGCTCCGTCTTGAGCTTGTCCATCTGCTTGCGCAGGCTGTCGGCGAGCTTGTCGTAGGTGATGGCAGCGGTGGACTCGTTGCTGCGGCGCTTGGCTTCGATGAACTCCTTGTAGATCTCGCGGACGCGCGGCTCGGCCATGTCGCCGCGACCGCCCTGGGCGGCCACATCGGCGCGCTTCACCGCGGCACGATCCGCCGCGCTCGGCCCACCAGGACCCGATGCCGGACCGAGCGATGCAGCGCCCTGGGCCACCGGCGGCGGCGGGGTCGACACACCGTCCGGGGTGGATGCGCGGCCAGCGGACGGAGGGCGGAGCCCCAGCGGTCGGCCGGGGGCCGACGCGGGTCCCGACCCGCCGACGGATGAGGCAGGCGACGACGCGCCTGGGGAGAATGCGGGCGCGGGCGGCGGGCGGCGCGCGGAGTCAGTGCCCGGGTCGGACGGCGCGATCACTGGCGACGGGCGCTCCAGCTTGGGGTGCTGGGGGGCGGGCGGAGGCACCCACCCGGGTACGCCCAGCGCCATGATCTCGTCGGGATCGAAGCGCCTGACGCGCGGCGCCGCGACCGGCTCTGCAGGCGGCGTCCCGGGCGCGCCGAAGCGAGCCGCCGGCTGCGGCGCTGCGGGCTCGGGTGCGCCCCCGCCCATCTTCGCGGCGAGCTCCTCCAGCCGCTTGCGAGCCGCATCGGGATCGGTGACGCGGCGCACGCCAAGCGCGCCCAGCCGCAGCCCGGCAGGCGCCTTCTTCAGCGCCTCGGCAGGGGTGGCCGCCGCCGCTGCAGGCTGCGCCGGCGCCACCGGTTGCGGCATGTCCACGTCGGGGAACCCCATCGCCGCCGGATCAGGCGCTCGCGCTGCAGTCGAGGAGAAGCCTGCCTTCGCCCCTGCGGCGTCGTCGACGCTCGGCGCTGCGAAGCGGCCGATGTCGTAGGAGTGCTGCGGCGGGCGATGCGGTCGCCCGCCCTGCGGCGGCGGCGTCGGCGCGTCCTCCTCGTCGTCCACCGGGCGCTGCGGCGGCACCGACTCCGCCTGACGTCGCTCCTCCTCGCGCCGCACGTCCTCCTTCTTCTGCGTCTCCAGCACCTTCTGCAGGCCGGCCGCGCGCCTGCGACCGACGGCGGTGAGCACCTCGTCGGCGCCGAAGCGCGCCGCGGCGCGCGCGACGTCGCGCTTGTAGGTGCCGTTCTCGATCTCCCGGCAGATGCGCCCCCAGTGGTGCTGCATCGTGCTGAAGCGCTGGCAGAGGGTGTTGAACTTGAAGCGGATGGCGGTGTTGCGCATCTGCTCCTTGCGGAGCCCGAGGATGCGACGCTCGATGTCCTTGCGCGGGATCAGGGGCTCGAGGCGCTCGATGCCCATGAAGTACTGCTCGTAGAGCGCGCGGACGCGGTCGATCTTCTCCTCCAGCTCCGTCAGCTGCAGGTCGAGGGGCGAAGGGTCAGCCATCAGTCGGCACGCCTCATGGGCTCGACGCGCAGGTCGTCGAAGCAGACCGGTGCTTCCCAGTCGTTGAACCCGACATGGTCATGTCCCACGCCGTGCAGTGGCTGGTCGTCATCCAGCTCGAACAGCGGCACGCCGTCGACCTCCCACCGCAGCGTGCGCCCGTCGCGACGCTCGAAGCGCATGCGGTAGGGCTGGCCGGGGGCGACCGCGCGCTGCCGCGGATCGTCGGAGCGGGGCTCGACCAGGAGCTCGAGGCGATCGCTGCCGTGCTCGTCGAGGCGGGCGAGCACGTGGCGCTCGTTGCGCCAGCCGCCGAGGATGGCCAGGTAGCTGGTCGCGTCGTCGTAGGTGGTGCCGCTGGCGCCGGTCTCGCCGTCGCCCCAGAGCTCGATCTTCAGGTCGCCGAGCTCGGTGGAGGCGATGGCCGTCACCTCGATGCGCGCGGCGTCGGGAAGCGTCCTCCGCAGCCAGACGCCACGGTTGCGTGCGCCGCGCGCGCACAGGCGACCATCCTCGATGCGCCACGCCGGCGAGAGGGCGCGCCAGTCCGGCCCCAGCTCCTCCCGATCGAAGCGGTCCTCGAACAGCGCGTCGAGCGGCGGGTCCGACGGTCCCGCCGCAGCAGGCTCGCCCGGAACGGACGACGCGCTGGCGGTGGCGCCGCCGCGGCCGGTGGGCGCCCCCTCCGCGACGCAGCCCGCGGAGAACGCGAGGGGGACCGCGAGGGCGAGGGCGGACGGCGCCACGCGCGCAGCCTACCACGCGAAGGCCGCACGCTTTGCCGTGCTTTCGTCGGCGGCGCTCCGCGAGTAGGGGCCTTGCCTGTGCATCCCGTCCTCTTCCGGCTGAACATCCCGGGCTTCGGCCCCCTCGCGATCTATGCCTACGGCGTCATGCTGGGCCTCTCCCTCGTGGTGGGCTGGTACCTGACGCTGGGCCTGGCCGAGCGCGACGGCCTGCCCAAGGACAAGATGGCGAACAACTACGTGGTGACCGCGATCAGCGCGGTTGTCGCGTCGCGCCTCCTCTACGTCCTCACCAACCTCGACGAGTTCTCGGGGAACTGGGCGGAGGTGGTGTCTTTCCGCAGCGGCGGGCTGGTCGCCTACGGCGGCTTCCTGGGCGGGCTGGCTGGCTCGTATCTCTACCTCAAGCGGCACCGGCTCCCGCTCCTCCCCTGGGCGGACGTCGCGGTCCCCAGTCTGGCCTCGGGGCTGATGATCACCCGCATCGGCTGTTACATGTTCGGCTGCGACTTCGGCCGACCCCTGGCCGAAGGCGCGCCCGGGTTCCTCCAGAAGCTGGGGACCTTCCCCCACTGGGTCAAGGGCACCATCGAGGGTGGGAGCGGCGCGCCGGCGTTCGTCCATCACGTGAAGACGCGGGGCCTGGCGCCAGACGCCGCGGCGTCCCTGCCGGTGCACCCGACCCAGCTCTACGAGTCGCTGGTCGGCCTGGCCCTCCTGGTGCTCCTCCTCTCGGTGCGGCGACGCCAGAAGTTCCGCGGGCAGATCTTCTTCATCTTCGCGTTCGCCTATGGCGCAGCCCGGTTCGGGCTGGAGCTGGTGCGCGACGACCTGGAGCGAGGCGCCATCCCGCCGGCCCTGCCCGAGCACGTCCTCCTCTCCGGCTCGCTCGCCCTCTTCGCCGTCGCCTACTCGCTGGGCATCGCCCCTGCGATCCGCAATGGCGCGCTGCGCGTGGTGACCCAGGTGGCCTCGGTGGTCCCCGCCGTCATGGCGTACGTCGCGTACGCGCCGACCGAGTTCGCCGCGCAGTACATGATGAAGCTCTCCACCTCGCAGGCGATCGGGCTCGGGTCCGGCGTCGCCGCGGCGTTCGCCTACGGCGTGTTCCACCGCGCAGCGCTGCAGCACCCCGCCTCGGCGATGGCGCTGGACCTGCCGCCCGACCCCGATGCCGACCGCGAGGAGGAAGCGGCGGAGAAGGCGGACATGACCGAGGCGGAGGCCGAGAGAGCCGACGCAGGTACGGCCGAGGAGGATGCGGACGCGGGCACGCGGAAGCCCTCGACGCCTCCCGCCGCTCCCGACCTCGATCGCGGGGAGACCGAGGGCGACGTGGCCGAGGCGCCGGTCGCGGCTCTGGTGAAGAAGAAGAAGAAGAAGACCAAGAAGAATCGGGCTGCAGCGACGGAGGAAAAGCCTCCCCCGGCGGGAGACGACCCCGACAAGCCGGCCGACGACGGCTGATACGTTCTCGCGGTGCGCCGCCTCGCGTCGATCGCGCTGCTCCTCGCGTCTCCGCGCGTGGCGTGGGCGCAAGAGGCAGCGACCGCGCCGACCGGGGACCCAGCGCCGCCCACCACCGCGACGCCGGCGGCGGCGGTGCCCGACTACGTGCTGGAGCGCGTCGAGCTGCGCGGCAACACGCGCACCGACGCCGCGGTCCTGCTGCGCCACGTCCCCTATCGCCCCGGCAGCCGCCTCGATCCGACGGATCCCGAGCTGGAGCTGCTCCGCTACCGGCTGCTCTCCACCGGCTTCGTCTCGCGCGCCGAGGTGAAGCTGGAGCGCGGCAGCGAGCGGGGCCGGGTGGTGCTCGTGCTCGAGGTCGTCGAGCGCAACACGCTCATCGTCGAGAACCTGTGGGTGGGCGTCGCCGCCGACGAGGGTGACGCCGGCGGCGCCGAGCCGGTGAGCCCGTTCCTCGGCCTGCGCATCGCGGAGCGGAACCTGCTCGGCACCGGCGTCACGCTGGGCGGCGGCGTCGCCGTGGCCGACGAGCAGATCTCCCTCCGCGCCGACTTCGCCGACCCGACCTTCCTCGCCACCGACTGGGCGGCTCACGCGTCGTTCCTCTTCGTCGACGGGCGCGACTTCTTCGGGGCGCGCGACGTCGTCTTCGAGTCGCCGTTCTCGCTCGAGCGTCGGCTGGAGAACTACGCGGTGGTGCCCTTCGAGCGCATCGGCGGGCAGCTGGGCACCGGCCACGATCTCACGCTGGCCACCTCGTTCGCCGTCGGCCTCCGGCTGGAGCGCGTGATGGCGACGCCGCCCATCATCGCCTCCCACGATCGCGGCGGGCGGCGCGAGCCGCTGGAGTTCGACGTCCTGCCGGGGTCGAGCGTGCTCTCGACGATCGAGGCGTCGCTGCTCCACGATACGCGCGACGCACCCTTCCTGGTGACCCGTGGTTCGCTGCTGCTGGCGCGGCTGTCGCTGGGCATGCCGCCGACAGGCAGCGACTACGCCTACGCGCGCGTGGAGGGGCTGGCCCAGCGCTGGTTCCCGCTACCCTTCGGGCACGTC
>JBKJLX010000189.1:0-21864 GCA_046596645.1 Polyangiaceae bacterium | reverse complement strand
TAGATGCCGGGCGTTTTGCCGCGCCGAGCTGCGGCGAAGAGGAGCTTTCTGTGACCAGCCGCGAGCACGTCCTCATCGTCGGGTCCATGGCGTTCGACGACCTCGAGCTGCCGACCGGTGCCTTCCCCGACACGGTCGGCGGATCGGCGACCTACTCGGCGCTCGCCTGCTCGGCCTTCGCGCCGGCGCGGGTGGTCGCGGTGGTCGGCGACGACTTCCCGCAGTCGCAGCTCGACGGCATGGCGGCGCGCGGCGTCGACACCACCGGCATCGAGCGCGCCCGGGGCAAGACGTTCCGCTGGGCCGGCCGCTACGGCGCGGACCTGGTCGGACGCACCTCGCTCGACACCCAGCTCAACGTCTTTGCCGATTTTCGCCCGAAGATCCCGGCGGCGTGGCGCACCACGCCGCTGGTGCTGCTCGGCAACATCCACCCGGCGCTGCAGGCCGAGGTGCTCGACAGCATGGACGCGCCGAAGCTCGTCATCGCCGACACCATGAACTTCTGGATCTCGGGCGAGCCCGAGGCTCTCGCGAAGCTCCTGAAGAAGGTCGACGTCCTCATCATCAACGACGAGGAGGTGCGCCAGCTCTCCGGGATCCACAACATCTGCAAGGCCGCCGCCGACGTGTGCAAGCGCGGCCCGACGCGCCTCATCATCAAGCGCGGCGAGCACGGCGCCCTCCTCTTCGACGACAGCGGCATCTTCGCGGTGCCAGGCTTCCCGCTGGAGAACGTGGTCGACCCCACCGGCGCGGGCGACAGCTTCGCCGGCGGCTTCGTCGGCTACCTCGCGACGCAGTCCGAGATCACCTCCTCGGTCCTGCGCCGGGCCATGGTCCACGGCACCGCGACGGCATCCCACTGCGTCGAGGCCGTGGGCACCTCGCGCGTCGCCGTGCTGACGTCCGAGGGCGTCGAACGCCGGGTCCAGGACATCCTTCGCCTCTTCGCGATCGACTGAGTTCGTGCCACCGTTCCAGCGCCTGTGGACGCTGACCCTCACGCGCTTCTGCCGGGGGTGACGCGGTGCTCCGAGCGCCTTCGCGCCGCTCGGCAGCCTTGTCGTGAACGTCCGGCCAGGCGTACTCTGGTCCATGGGCGCGCTCCCCGGGAGCGCGCGGCCGGGGCGCGCTCGCGCACGGCGCCGGCCCGGCGAGGGCGCTTTTCTTGGAGGTCAAACCAATGCGCGCCTTCCTCAAGCACATCCTGGTGGGTTCCATCGTCGCCCTGTCCCTCGGGGCGTGCTCGGGCGGGGGCTGCACCAGCGGCTGTGGCGGCATCACGCCGCTCCCCGGCGGCTTCGAGCCCGAGGCCCGCATCGAGAACGCCGGCGCGCTCCGCATCACCGAGTCCGGCTTCGGCTTCCTCGAGGCCAACCTGGGGACCATCGCCTCGGGTGTGCTGGGAGCGGAGGGTGGCGTCTACGGCTTCGCGATCAACGAGAGCATGGGCTCGATCGACGCGTTCATCACCGACATCGACTACACCATCTGCCCCGGCGGCCCGACCGAGAACCCGCTCACCTGCACGGTCGAGATCGACGTCGCCAACCTGAACCTCGACTTTGCGCCGAACGGGCCGCACCACCTGACGGTCTCGGGCGACCTCCCCATCCGCCTGCAGGACCTGCCGCTCGACACCGACGTCGGCGGCGGCAACGTCTCGATCAACGCCACCCGCGAGTGCCCTGGCTCGCCGAGCAGCCCGTTCGCGATGATCCCGGTGACGGTGCGCATCTCGCTCGAGGCGGATACCGACCCCAACCACGCGCGCTTCGGCTACTCCAAGCTGCGCATCGAGGAGGGCGGCATCAGCATCGACACCGGAGCCATCGAGGACCAGCTGGCGGTGTGCGGCGGGTTCGCCGGCTCGGTCGCCGACTTCTTCCGCGGCTTCATCATCGACCAGGTGGCGCCGGGCCTGATCGACACCGTGAAGAACACGGTGGAGGAGCAGCTCTGCCAGAAGTCGAACCCCGATGTGGCCCCCCCCTGCCCCACCGGCACCAACGACATCGAGGGCGTCTGCCGCTACGGCACCGACGCGGAGAGCGAGTGCGTCTCCATGGTGCTGGGGACGGACGGGCACGCCGAGCTCGGCAGCCTCCTCTCGAGCATCTCACCCGGCACCAAGGGTGGCCTCGATTTCATCCTCGCCGCCGGCGGCGAGGGGACGCGCGAGGACGGCTCCGGGAAGTGGGGCGACCTCGACCCCATCAACGGCGGCGCGACGGTCGGCATGTACGGCGGCGTCGAGCCGCGGCCGTTGTCGCAGTGCGTGCCCCTGTCGACGCTGCAGAAGCCGACCGGCATCCCGGTGCCCGACGAGCTGCGGGCCAACACCGTGACCGGCTGGCCCAACGGCTTCCCGCGTCCCGGGCAGACCGGGCCCGACGTGAGCGTCGCCCTCTCCGAGGACTTCCTCAACTTCGCGTTTTCCGGGATGTACAACTCGGGGCTGCTCTGCCTGGGCATCACTACCGAGTCGGTGGGTGACATCCTCAACACCGGCACCGTCGGCATCTTCGCGGCGTCGTTGCGTGATCTCACGATCCAGCGAGAGAACCAGCCGATCGCCATCGTGCTGCGCCCCACCCAGGCGCCCCACGTCGAGCTCGGCAACGGCACCGACATCGCCACCGACCCGACGCTGCGCCTGGAGCTGAACGGGATCGAGTTCGACTTCTACGTATGGTCACTCGACCGCTTCCTCCGCGTGTTCACCGCGCGCTTCGACCTCGCCGTCCCCGCGAACCTCGAGGTGACCGCCGAGGGGCTGGTCCCGGTGATCGAGGACGTGGAGGTGGCCAACGGCGAGGTCCTCAACTCCGACCTCCTGGCGGAGGACCCGCAGCTCCTCGCCGAGGCGCTGGCCTCCCTGATCTCGGGGCAGGTCGGCTCGCTGCTCGCCGGCGGCCTCCCGGCGATCGACATCTCGGGCGCGCTCGAGCAATACGGGCTGCGCCTCTCCATCCCGCCCAGCACCCCCGGCCAGGGCTCGCCCGGCATTCGCAAGCTGACCAAGGGCGCGCACGACTTCCTCGGTATCTTCGCCGCGCTGGAGGCGACCGCGCCCCAGGTCGCCTCGCTCGAGGCCTGGGTGGAGAAGCGCCACATCGACCCGCGTGGCCTTCGCGCCGAGACGGTCACCAAGACCAACGCCCCGGTGGTCGTCATCGGCACCGCCAGCTCGATCACGGGAGAAGCCGAGTACCAGGTGAAGGTCGACCAGGGTCCTTGGAAGCCCTTCAAGCCCGGTCCGGAGATCGTGGTCAAGGATCAGGCGTTCCGCATCGAGGGTCGGCACACGGTGCTGGTCCGCGGGCGTGAGGTGGGCCAGCCCTTCACCCTGGCCGAGCCGGTCCCGGTGCAGGTCGTGATCGACACCACCGCGCCCGAGGTCGAGCTCATCGACGCCGACGGCGGGTACGAGGTCGACGCCTTCGACGTCATCACCGAGGAGGACGAGCTGATGGCTCGCGTCCGCATCGCGGAGGGGCCCTGGGGCCGCTGGCTGCCGCTCGCCGACGTCTCCATCGAGGACGCGGCGGAGGACGTGCGGGTCGAGGTCCGCGACGAGGAGGGCAACGTGGCCGCCGCCTCCAGCGCGATCATCCGCGGCGCGCCGCGCGGTGATGGCGGCGACGGCTGCAGCTGCGATGTCCCCGGCGGACGCCGGTCGGGCTCCAGCGGCCTCGGGGCGACCGCCGCGCTCGCGCTGGGGGGGCTGGCCATGGCCATCCGCGCGCGCCGCCGGCGCGATGCCACCCGGCGCCCCCTGGGCCGTATCGCGGCGCGCCTCCTCGACTCGGACGCGGCGCGCGCCGCGGCGGTCCTCGCCGCCCTCGGCGCGACCGCGGCCGCTCCCGGCTGCGACTGTGGCGACGACGATCCGATCAACACATCGACCTCCTCGGGCGCCGGCGGCTCGGGCGGCGGCGAGGGCCCCTCCTGCACCGATTGCGAGGTCCTCGAGCCGGGCCTCATCGGCGCGTACACCTCGGTCGCCGTCGACGACGAAGGGGCGATCTGGGTCGCCGGCTACGCGGAGGCCAACTGGGTCCAGGGCTACACCTGGGGCGACCTGGTGGTGGGCGAGTGGGACGGCGAGAAGGTCGACTGGGAGGTCATCGACGGTAGACCCTCCGAGCCCGAGGTCGACTCGGAGCGCTACGACACCTCCGCGTTCCGCGGCGGGCAGACCGCGCCGGGAGAGGACGTCGGCCTGTGGACGTCGATCGCCGCCAGCGACGACGGTCAGCTGGGCGTCGCCTACTACGACCGCACCAACCGCCAGCTGAAGATCGCGCTGCGCAGCGACGGCGACTGGTCGGTCGACGTCGTGGAATCGATCGACGGCGGCGACGTCGGCCGCTACCCCGAGCTCTGGTTCGAGGGCGGCCGGCCGGTCGTCGCCTACCAGGCGATCGAGCCCGTCGCGACCGGGTTCGTCACCTCCAAGGTCCGCATCGCGCGGGCCGGCTCCAGCGGCGGCTTCCAGTACGAGGACGTGTCGGTCGAGCTGGAGACGCCGTGCCGGGCCGAGCTCTGCACCAGCGGCTCGGTCTGCGTGGCGGACAGCGGGCAGTGCACCCCGTCCACCACCGGCTGCGCCGAGTGCGGCGCCGGCGAAGAGTGCGTGTCCACCGGCGCGGCCCCGGCGTGCGCCGAGATCCTGGAGGAGGGCAAGCTCGACACCTACCCCTACGCCACGGGCGACTACATCTCGGCCGCGCGCGAGCCGGGCGGCGGGGTCGGCCTCGCCTGGTACGACCGCGTGAACGGCACGCTCATGGCGGCGCGCAAGGTCGCCGGCACATGGACGACGCAGATCGTCGACGGCGGCGGCGAGGTCCCGGTCGACGTGGGCATCTACGCGACGCTGGCCATCGATGGCGGCGGCGAGTGGCACATCGCCTATGTCGACGGCTACGACGAGGCGCTCAAGTACGCGCGACTCGGCACCGATGGCTCGGTCGCCCAGATCGAGGTCGTCGACGACGGCGTGGCGGTCGACGGCGCTCCCTTCGCCGACGGCAAGCACATCGTGGGAGACGACGCGTCGATCGCCGTCTCCGGCAACGGCGACGTGCGCATCGCATACCAGGACGCGACCGAGGGCGTCCTGCGCGTCGCCACCGGCACCCTGAACGGCAGCGCCCACAGCTGGGCGCTCGGGGCGATCCCGAGCGACGGGGTGGGCGGGGCGTTCGCCCGCATCTTCACCACGTCGGACGGCGTCCGCGTCGCCCACTGGTGGCGGGTCGGCGCCGGCGAGCCCGCCGGCGACGTCGCCATCATCACGCCGTAGCGGCGGGGGGCGCCATCGCCGTCGCGGCGGAGCGGCCCCTCACGCTCCGCCTCCTCGGGAGGCGGCGGATACCACTCAGGCAGCGTAGGCCGCCGCGGTCCGGGTCGCCGGGCCGCGGACCGCCGCGCGCTCCTCGGCGACCAGCGACAGAAGCTCCTTCTGGCAGACGTGCCCGCCGTCGAGCAGCGCCCGCATGTAGCCGTCGGCGTTGCCCTGAGCGCGCGCCAGCTTGGCGTAGCTCCCCCCCTCGTGCTGGAGGGTGAAGGACTCGCGCAGCATCTTGCGCAGCTCGTCGAGCATCTGGGGCTTCGCCATGCCATCGCCGCTATCAGCCGGCGTACGGCAGGGCCAAATTTGTCTCGCCGTCGACGCGCCCTGAGGGCGTCGATCTCCACAACACCAACGCCCTTGCGCGGCTACCCCCGGAGGCGGAGCAGGGCGGCGTCGGCGAGGGCGGGGTCGACGTCGGACACGACCAGGGCGCCGCCCCTGCGGGGGAGGAACAGGACCTGGCAGCGGCCCTTGGCCGCGAGGCCGACGTGGCTGAGGGCATAGTCGACGCCGAGGCCGAGGAGGACCAGCGCGGCGCCGAGGGCGAGGAACTCGGGCGAGCCGGCGCGCAGGCCGTCGATGAAGAGGCGGAGGCCGAGGTAGCTGCCGATCACCAGGGCGGCGACGCCGGCGTAGAGCGGAAGCCGGGGGAATCGGACCTCACGCGCGGCGCGCGCCAGCGACCCCGCGGGGATGTGGAGCTCGCGCTCGCGCAGCGTCCTCCCCAGCATCTCGGTGCGGGTGACGACCGTCACCCCGCCCGAGGTGACGCGCAGCTCGGCGGGCCGGCGGATGCGCAGGGCGAAGCGACCGAGGAGCCGGAACAGCACCACCAGGAGCAGGATGCCGGTCACGGTGAGGAGCAGCAGCGCGACCGGACCACGCGGGGCCGCCACCAGCTCGCCGGAGGCGACCGCGCTGCTCGCCGCCGGGCGACCGGCCGCGGCCGACCCCTCCAGCAGACGCTTCAGGGTGGGATCGCGGAGCGCCGTCGCCGCACGCGCGCGCTGACCGTCAGCGGCGGTCGAGGTGGAGGTGGCGAGGGCCAGGGCGCCCACGATCGACTGCGCGCGCGAGAGCCGCGCCGCACCGTCGTCGTGCTTCACCAGAGCGTCGGCGACGGCGCGCCACAGGGGCGCGGCCCGGTCGCCGAGGGCCGCGTCGAGCGAGGGCCAGGGGTCGACGGGCGTGGTCGCGGCAATCCACAGGAGGGCGTCGGCGACCCGCTCCTCCCCGCCCTCGCTGGGCGGCTCCAGCGCGACGCCGCGCGCGAGCAGCGCGCCGAGCAGCGCGCGCTCGGGCCCGGTGGCCGCGTGGTCGCGGCGGAGCGCGCGGAGCACGTCGCCGAAGCTCGTCTGCCCGTCCCCCGGAGCAATGCCGAAGCGCTGCGAGAGCTCGTCGAGCCCCTCGTCGAGGGCGGGCCGGCGCTCGCTGGCCGCGGAGAAGGCGGCCGCGTGCACCAGGCGCGCGAGAGCGTCGCCCTTCGGGTGGCGCGCGATCTCGGCGAGAGGACCGCCGGCATTGTCTCTTCGTTCAGCACCTGACGGCGCTGAATTCGGCTCGTCCACGATCGCTCGAAGCTCCGACACGGGCCTTAGCGCTACGCCGCACCGCCGGAAAGTGTTCCCGCGCCGGGCCATGGGCGCCTGGGGCGCCGCGGCTATTTCTTGCGCCCCGGAGAGGGCGGCGCCTTGTCCAGCGGGCTGGCCTTGTTTCCGCCCCTGGACTTGCTGACGAAGCTCTTGCCCGCGAGGGCGAGGATGCGCTCGAGCTGCTCGCGGGTGAACGTCGTGGAGCCGACGATGCGCGTGCCCTCGGCCTTGAACGGCATGTCGTCGAGGAAGATCAGGCCGAGCATCGCCGCCGCCTGCACCTTCCCCCACTGCTCGGTGAGCTTCGCCGCGCTGGCGATGGCCTTGTCCGCGCTCTCGTCGAGGAACTCGAGCTCGAGCTTGCCGCCGCCGGCGCCGTGGCCGTACGCGCGCAGGCGCATCTTGACGATGCTCTCGGGGATCTCGATGACCTCCATCGACCGGAACGCCCGGTGCGGCGTCACCATCGAGATCTGGATGGCGAACGGGAGGTTCGCCGGGTAGGCCGGCAGCTTCGCGAGGTCGTCGATCTTCGCCTCGTCCTTCCCCGGAAGCACGGCGAGGATGCGCCGCGCAGGGAGGATGACGAAGAGGCGCTCCGCCTTGTCGGCCTTGGCGCGCGCGGTGGGGAAAGGCTTGCCCTCGAGCCAGGTGCCGCCGCCGCGCTTCACCACGACGTCGAGCGCGCTGCGAATCGCCTCGGGCGAGGACGAGAACTCGAGGATCGAGACCACCTGCGACGAGTTGCGCAGCTCTGGCCCGGTGATCTGCATGTGCTCGAGGTCGGCCACCGGGTCGATGCCGGTCCCCGCGAAGAAGCTGTTCCACTCGCGGAGCGACGACAGGAGCTTGCCTAGCTCCTTGCCCACCGGGTGGAGGCGCAGCTGCTTGCCCACCAGGAGCACCTGAACGTTGGGCGCGGCGGTGAGGCCGCGAGTCACCTTGGTCAGCTCGTCGGGGTCCTGCAGGCCCGGAGGCGAGGCAGCCTTCGGCGGATCGAGCGACGCGATCGGCCTGGGGCCAGCGTCGGATGGCTCGCTCACCGGTGAGGCGTCGGGCGGGTCGGCATCGCTCGGAGCGGCGTCCTCCGGGCCGGCGTCTGCGGGCTCGGCGTCAGGGGGGCCGGCGTCCTCCGGGCCAGCGTCCTCCGCGCGCGGCGCGGCGTCGGGCAGACCGGCGTCCAGCGCGTCGTCACCGGTGGGCGTCGGTGGCGGCGGCGGCGGGACGGGCGGGGGAGGCGGCGCCGGAGGTGCGCTGGCGGACACCGCGGGAGGGACGCCGACGTCGACCTCGGTCTCGCCGGTGGGTCCCGTCCCCTGGCCGCTTCCCGGCGCGCTGGGGTCCTCTCCCGGTTGACCCGAGGGCTCGAGACCGTCGAGATCCAGCTCGATGGGGATGAAGGAGTCGGCGTCGAACGGCTCGTCCTCCACCGCGGAGCGCGTGTCGAGGATGAGATCGACCCAGCCCATGATGCGCAGCGGAAGCGCGGGCAGATGGATCAGGATGGCGAGGACGCAGCACACGACGAACACGTGGCGTGCGGGCTCCAGCCGGCGCGCCGCGGCCATGACGGACGGCCCGGCGGCCCCTTCCGTCACATCGCCGCGCCCCGTGTCGCGAGGCCCACGCCCCCGCGTCCGTTCGAACACAGACCCACCCTAGCAGGCGGCCGGAGCGGCGTGCCCACGGCGGCGCCACGCCGCGATCGCCGCGGCACGATGCTTGAGAGCGCGGGGCTCGTGGTTCAAGCCCTCCGAGAATGCGGCATGCCAGGGCCGAAGGCCCTGACCGCGCCGCCGTGGCGAGGCGAGTCCGTGCACTGCCGGAGCCACGAAGTGGATCGACACGGCCTGCCGCGAGTACTAGACGCTCTCGCACGCGCGGGGCTTCCCACGCGGCCGACGCCATGACCGAACGACGACGACCGCCCACGCGCGAGACGACGCCGCCCGGCGGCGGTGCCGCCCCTGGGGCGGGCGCCAGGGCCGGCGCGCGGCGACGAGCCCTGTCGGGCATGGGTCGCGACGGCTGGCTGGCGGCACTGATCGGCTTCGGCGTGGTGGTCGCGGGCGGTGGCGCGCTGGTGTGGGCCTCGGGCTGCGACGACGACGAGACCGAGTCGACGGAGCGTTCGCGCACCACGTCCCTGCCCACGGACGGGGCGGCGCCCAGCGCCGACGGCGACCCGAGCGCGCCCGCCGGCTCGGCGAGCGCCGCCAGCGGCGAGGCGACGGCGCCCGCGGCCACGGTGGATCCCGGCGCGCCGTGGACGGGGCCGTGGCTGGGCGCGATGGCGTTCCAGACGCCGGTCTACCCCGAGCCGCGCTTCGGCGACGAGCGGCTGGGCTACCTGCGCCAGGGCGCGAAGGTGCCGGTCGACCCCAGGCCGATCAAGCGGCCGAACTGCAAGCAGGGCTGGTTCAAGCTGATCGACGGCGGGTACGTCTGCGGCAAGTACGCGACGCTCGAGGTCGACAACCCGCGCGTGAAGCTCGGCGTGAAGGCGCCCGACCTCGAGGGCGTGCTCCCGTACAAGTACGCGTACAACCGCTATCACGGCACGCCGCTTTACAAGAAGCCGCCCACTCGCGATGAGATGAACCGCTATGAGCCTTACCTCGCGGAGGAAAAGGCGAAGCGCGAGAAGAAGGCGGCCGATCAGAGGGCCGAGCGCGAGCGCGCGGAGCGGGCGAAGAGCGCCCCGCCGGAGGACAAGATCGACGCCCCGGCCGAGGTGGCGAGCGCAGCGGCCTCGCCCTCCGCCTCCGCCGGCAGCGAGGAGGAGCGCAAGGGTCGCAAGGCGAAGCGCGATCCCGTCGCGACGCTGGAGCGCGACGCCGAGGGGCGCCCCAGCTCCGAGGGCTCCGCGGTGCCCAGCGGTGACGACGCGGCGGCGGCGATGGCGGCGGTCACCGCGATCGACGGCGGCCCCGCCGGCGAGGGCGAGAAGGAGCCGGCGCCGGAGAAGCCGTGGTGGCAGGTGGCCAATGAGACCGGCGAGAAGCCGAGCGTCACCCTGGCCGACATGGCGCGCGACGCCGGCGGAAGCCTGGAAAAGCGCATGGCCAAGGGCTTCTTCGTCGCCGTCGACAAGACGGTGGGGTGGAACGGCCGCAGCTTCTTCCGCACCACCAACGGCCTCCTCGCGCCCAGCGACCGCATGTGGCTCAACAAGCCGCCGGAGTCGAAGGGCATCGAGATCCCGAAGGACGCGAAGAAGGTCTTCTTCGTCCTCGTGGAGAAGGGTCGCCTCTTCACGATCGACGGCGACAGGAAGAAGGCGCGCGACACCGGGGCCGCCAAGCGCTTCGCCGCCCACGGGATGACCGGGGAGACGATCGAGCTCGAGGGCACCCGCTACGAGCAGACGGTCGACGGGCCGTGGCTCAAGTCAGCCGCCGGCACCTTCACCGAGCCGGGCCCCCGCCCGACGCACGTGGTGGGCGCGGAGCGCTGGGTCGACGTGAACCTCGACCGGAAGACGCTGGTCCTCTTCGAGGGGGACAGGCCGGTGTACGCGGCGCTGGTCTCGCCCGGCAAGCGCTCCAAGGACCGCAAGAAGGACCACGCGACCAAGGTGGGGACCTTCCGCATCCGCGAGAAGCACGTCGCGGTGACGATGGACGGCGACGGCGCGGGGGGAGACCTCCCCTACTCGATCGACGACGTGCCCTTCGTCGCCTACTACGACGGCTCGTACGCGCTGCACGGCGCCTTCTGGCACTCGAACTTCGGCCGGGAGATGAGCCACGGCTGCGTGAACCTCGCGCCGCTCGACGCCAAGCACGTGTTCGGCTGGGTCGAGCCGCGGCTCCCCCGAGGCTGGCACGCGGTGGTCGCGACGAAGGAGCGCCCGGGGAGCGTCGTCGCGATCCACTGACGGCGCTTGACGGCAGCGGTCCCCTCCCACAGGAAGCACTGCGCGGGCCGCTGTGCCCGGGCTCGAGAGGGATGACCACGTCGTCGATGGATCAGTTCACCGCGCACCTCGACCGCGGCTGGGACCTCGTCCAGCGCGGGGACACCCGAGGTGCGGAGGCCTCCGCGCGTCGGGCGCTGGAGATCGATCCCAACTCGCCCGAGGCGCACAACCTCCTCGGCTACGTCGCGGCGATGGCTGGGGACGGCGAGGAGGCCATCGAGGCCTACCAGCAGGCGATCGCCCTCGACGATACCTACCTGGAGGCGATGCTGAACGCCGCCGAGGTCTACATCGCCCCCCTGGGGGACTTCGACCAGGCGATCCGGCTGTGCGACCAGGCGCTCGACCTCGCCGAGATCGACGAGGAGGTGATCGACGCCCTCCTGCTCAAGTTCGACGCGCTGGTCGGCAAGGGCGACCTGGAGGAGGCGGGCGCGGTGCTGCGCCGCATCCCCAGCGGCCCCTACGAGAACCCGGCCCAGGCTTTCCTGGTGGGGCGCGCCCACTACGAGCTCGGCCAGCACGACAAGGCGATGGAGCTGGTGGAGGAGACCTGCAAGAAGGACCCCGAGCACGCCGAGGCCCACTACTACTCTGGCCTCCTGCGCGACGCGCGAGGCGACCAGCGCGGCGCGACCCAGGCCTTCCTCCGCTCGCGCGAGCTCGACGTGCGCCTGGGGCTGCCGCCGTGGTCCCCCTCGGGCGAGGACTTCGGGGCGATGACGGCGCGGGCGCTGGAGGGCCTGGCCCCGATGCTGCGCCAGTACGTCGCTGGCGCCGACGTGTTCGTGACCGACGCCCCCGGCGTCGAGCTGGTGGCGGACGGCGTCGACCCTCGCGCGCTGGTCCTGCTCGACGGCGTGGCCGACGAGGAGCCAGCGTCGCCGCGCGCCACGCGGGTCTTCGTCTACGCGATCAACGTGACTCGCGTCGCCGGCTCGCCGGACACCGTCGAGGCGGAGATCGCCGACGCCCTCGAGCGCGAGATCAGCGCGACCTTCCTCGAGCAGGACCCCGACGAGGAGCCTCCTGCCCGCGACTCGCGCGATCTGAACTGAACCTCACCTCCAGACGCCGATGCCGAGGCTGATGCTCTCGTAGCGCGGCGCGAGGTCGACGGCTCCCACGATGGCGTAGGTGACGCCGTCGGGCGCCAGACCGAACAGGCGCGTGGAGAGGACGCGCAGGTCGGCGCCGAAGGTGAAGTGCTGCCGACCGGTGCGGCCGAAGCGGCTCGGCTCGTAGTAGGTGCCGAAGCGCGTCTGCACCCAGTTGGGGAGCGGCTCCGCCTGCAGCCCGACCCGCGGCGAGAAGCTGACGCGCGCGCCGGAGGAGCCCGGCACCGCCGCGGTGTCCGTGTCGCCGCGGCGCTGGGCGAGAAAGCCCTCCAGCCCGATCGCGTCTCCCACCGGGCCGGTGGCGAGCAGGGCGCCGGTCAGCAGCAGGTGCTCGCGCGGGAGGTTGCGCGAGGCCTCGACGCGCACGCGCCGCAGCCGCACCTTCTGCGCCTCGTGCCCCTCCTCGCCCACGCCACGCTGCGCCGCCGCCACCCGCGCCGCCTGCAGGTCCTCGTCGGGGTCGATCATCCTGCGGTTGAGCGGCTTGGGGCCGAGTTGCCAGGCGAAGCCGACCTCGAGCTCGGTCGGCCAGACCACGGCGTCCGGCAGCACCAGGCCGCCCAGCCGCCGCACGCCGTCCTCGCCGACCGAGACGCCCTCGCCCAGCGCACCGGCGTCGACCGGCGCGCGCACCGTCGCGCCCACGCGCATCGGGAGTTCGCTCGGAAGCACCAGGACCCCGATCTGGGGCGCGATGCCCGCCAGCGTCAGGTTCGCCTCCGGCGCGTCGATGCCCATGGTCACCGCGCGCACGCCGCCGCCCACCACGACCTGCCCGCCGCCGAGACCGACGCCGACCAGCCCGTGGTAGCGGGCGACCAGGGTGGTCGTGGTCCGGCCGCCGACGACGATCGCGTAGCGCTCGAGCTCCACCAGGGTGCCGGCGCCGAACGGGCCCAGCTGCAGCATGCCGCCGCCGGTCGCGTAGATGAACTGCGAGTCGTCGCTGTCTCGCGACCCGCTGTTGTCGAAGTCGTTCGGCTCCGCCAGCGGGAGCGGGACTGACAGCGACGCCGCCAGGTCATAGTCGAAGTCGTCGATCGAGTAGACCGGGCGCACCGCCGGGCTCGCGGCGTTGGCGGGGAGGCCCGATATGCCCTCGCCCACGCCGGCGTAGGCGCCGGCCAGGCCGGTGACCCGCAGCGGCGCCAGCACCGGGCCGCGAAACAGCTCGATCGCGAAGTCGTTGGTGCTGAGCGGCGCCATCTGCTGGGCGCGCGCGGCCGACGCCGGCCACGCGATCGCCGCGCACAGCGCGGAAGCGACGAGGCGGCGGCCCACGCGCGGCGTTCTAGTTCACGGCGTGGCCCAGCAAAAGGACGCTGGAGCCTTCCCCGGGGTGCGGTGCTAGGGTCCGGCCGCCTCGAGCACGCGGACCATGGCCGGAGATCCCGACAGGCCTTCAGAGAAGCCTCCGTCCACACCGGAGGGTGAGCCCGACACGGCGCGCGTCGTCCGCTGGCGCAAGCGCACCGCCACCTTCTTCTGGGGCGCCGCGGCCGTGTTCTCGCTGGCCTCGAGCACCCAGGTCGGCCTGCAGCTCTTCAAGCCCGCCGAGCCGGCCGCCCCCCCGCCGAGCTGCGCCGCTGGAATCCGCGACCTCCAGGCCTCGCTGGACGCCGGCTGGGCCGAGGCCCGCCGGGAGGACGACAGCCCCGAGCACGCCCTCGACCGCTTCCGCTCTGCGGTCCGGCCGGGCTGGCGGCACCTGCCCTGGTTGCAGCGGGCGTGCCGCACCGATCCGGGTGCTGCCACCAGGCTCGACGCCCTCGAGCGGCTCCGCTATGCGCTCGAGTCGAGGGTGCGAGTCGACGGCGGCTCGCTCGCGGCACTGCGACGGCGAGCGCTCGACGCCTCGGGCGGCGGACCGATTCTCAACACGCAGGCCGGCGACCCCACGGCGCTTCCTACCCTCGGAGGGGCCACTGTCGGGGGGGGGACCGACGAGGAAGGCCCCGAGCCCATCCGCCACCTTCCCGGCTACCCGCTTCCAGGCCGACCCTCGGCCGACCCTTCCAGGAACGAGACCCGATGACGACCCCTGCTCTTCTCTCCGACCCCTCGGCTGACTCCAGCGCCCCGGTGGAGGAAGAGCCCCGTGTGCTGCCGACGTTCGACGCGCTTCCGCTGTCCGACGACCTCAAGGCCACCCTCGCCGCCATGGGTTACCTGCACCCGACGCCGGTGCAGCTGGCGGTGTGGGACCCGGCGACGCGTGGCAAGGACTGCGTGGTGCAGGCGCGTACCGGCACCGGGAAGACGGCGTCCTTCGGTCTGCCCATCGTCGACCGGATCGTCCGCCGCTCGCAGGCGGCGGTACAGGTGCTGGTCCTCGTGCCCACGCGCGAGCTCGCGGTGCAGGTGTCCGGCGAGCTCGAGCGCCTCGGGGCGAAGAAGGGCACCAAGATCATCGCCGTGTACGGCGGCGCGCCCATGCAGCGCCAGATCGATGCGATCGAGGGCGGCGCCCAGGTCGTCGTCGGGACGCCGGGTCGCGTGCTGGACCACGTGCGCCGCGGCACGTTGCCGACCTCGGAGGTGCGGCTGCTCGTCCTCGACGAGTCGGACGAGATGCTGTCCATGGGCTTCGAGCGTGAGCTCACCGCCATCCTCGACAAACTTCCCCCCGCCCGGCAGACGCTTCTCTTCTCCGCGACGCTCCCGCCGGACATCGAGCGGATGGCGAAGAACAAGCTGAAGACGCCGGAGTTCATCACGCTCTCCGGTGACGCCATCGGCGCCCTGTCCATCGCGCACTTCGTCTACATGGTGACCGGCGACAAGGCCGGCACCCTGGGGCGCATCGTCGAGGTGGAGAACCCGGAGAGCGCGGTCGTCTTCTGCAACACCAAGGACCAGACCGAGGCGGTCGCCCAGGCGCTCACCGCGCGCGGCTACGACGCCGACTGGCTCAACGGCGACCTGCCGCAGAGCGAGCGCGAGAAGGTCATGACCGCGACGCGCGAGGGCAAGCTCCGCTTCCTCGTGGCGACCGACGTCGCGGCCCGAGGGATCGACATCTCGCACCTCACGCACGTCATCAACTACGACTTCCCGTTCGACGCGGAGACCTACGTCCACCGCACCGGCCGCACCGGCCGCGCCGGCCGCACCGGGACCGCGATCTCGCTGATCACGCCGCAGGACATCGGCGGGCTGTACATGCTCCGCCTCACCTACAAGATCCGCCCGATCGAGCGGCAGATCCCGACCCCGGGCGAGCTGAAGACGCGCGCCGAGGCGGACCTCACCTCGATGCTGGCCGAGGCCTTCCTGGCCAAGGGCACCCACGTCGAGGACCGCGCGCTGGCGCGCCGCCTCCTCGCCCACGACCAGATCGAGGGCATCCTCGCCGGCCTGCTGCGCGACCACCTCGGCGCGCGTCCCACCGCGCAGGACGAGGCCTCGGCCGCGCGGCGAGCGACGCCCCGCCGCGGCATGCTGAAGCGCCGCGAGGAGCGCTGGCGCGACGCCAACGCCGAGATCCGTGGCGATGCGGTCGACGGCGCCGCCCCCGTCGAGGGCGCAGCCGCGGGCGACGCGCCCCCGCGCGACGCGTTTCCCCCGCGGCGCGATCGCGACCGCCCGCGCGACGACGATCGACGCCCCCGCTTCGATCGCAGCAGTGACGACCGACGCGACCACGTCGCCCCGGCGCCGGCTGGCCCGTCGGCTGGCCCGCCGTCCCTGGTCGCGCCGCGGGAAGAGGGAGTCCTCGCCGGGGGCGCTTTGCAACGCCCCGATCCGGCTCTCGTCGAGCCCGCGCCTGCGATGGCACCGCGCGCCGAGGTGCCCGCGGAGGGTCTGGCCAGTGGAGCGCCGCGTCCTCCGCGGGAGCGTCGGCCGCGCCGCGACGACGACCGTCCGCGCGACGACCGTCCGATGCAGCCCCGCGACGACCGTCCGCGCGACGACCGTCCGATGCAGGCCCGCGACGACCGTCCGCGCGACGACGCCCGCGCCCGCGGCGGCGTGCGCCACGCCGACATGGTGAACTGGCAGCCCAAGGCGGAGGCGAACGACGACGAGCCTCTCCTGGGCTCGGCTCGCGCCTTTGGTGGCGCGAGCGCACCGGGGGGCGCCGCTGCCTCGAGCGGCCATGCACCCGCCCTGGAGAGCGGCGAGCCCCAGGTCCAGGGCGCCGAGATCTTCGTGAACGTGGGCCGACGCGACGGTGTGCGCGCCTCGGATCTGCAGAAAGTTCTCGTCGACGTCGCCGGTCTCGACCACGAGCGTGTCCAGCGCATCCGCGTCCGCGACCGGCACTCCTTCGTGACCGTCCCGCCGGAGGACGTCGCGCAGGTCGTCGAGCGTCTCCGTGGCGCGTCGCTCGGCGGCCGCACCGTCAACGCCGAGCCGGCGCGCGGTCGCGACGAGGGTACGGTCGCGGAGTCGGCGTGATGGGGTCGGCGTGATGGGGTCGGCGTGACGATCCCCGCTTCGCGCTGGCACGAGGCGCGAGCTTCCCGTATCACGAGAGGGTGACGCGGGCCGATCACGAGCAGGCGCTCCTCGAGCGCGCCGAGCGCGCACTGCGCGCCGGTGGCAACGACGCGACCAGCCTGCTCGTTCGCCTCGCCCGCGAGGCGGACGTCGGTGGGGACGCGTGGGTCTTCGCCCACCGCCACCTGGCGGAGATAGCCGCCCACGAGGACCCGTGGCGCGCTGCTCTCCTGGCGCGGCGCGTGGTCGCCGAGCGGCCGGACGACGCGCACGCCTGGGCCCTGCTCGGCCTCGCCTGCTCGCTGCTGGGCCACACCCGCGCGGCGACCTCCGCCTACGAGCGGGCGCTCGCGCGCACCCCCGACAACCCGTACTACGCGCACAACCTCGGCCACCTCTACGACGTCGGCCTCGACCGCATCGACGACGCGATTCGCTGGCTGGCGCGCGCCGTCGCCCAGGCCCCGGGGGATCCGGAGATCGCTGCGAGCTACGCGCACGCGCTGGCGCGAGGCGGCCGCATGCCCGAGGCGCGACGCGTCCTCCGGCACGCCGCCCGCCGCGGCCTCGCCCCGCACCACGAGCCGCTCCGTCGCTGGATCGAGGACGGCGAGACCGGCGTCGAGGCGCCCAGCGCCGTTCCTTCCAGCGTCGTTCCGCCCCGCGCAGGTCCGCCCAGCCATCCTCCCCCTGGGGGGGCCGGGGCCGGGGGTGTCGCCGTCGACGGCGCCGCGCGGCCTCGCCGTCGAACGCGCGCACGCCGCAGCGGGCGCGCCTAGCGACACACCGGGCTTCTCGCGGTCGCTGGTGGCGACGCGAGACGGTTGCTGGCGGGAGGCCCTTCGGCCCAGGCTCCGCGCCATGATCGACCTCCGCTCGCGCGTCGCGCTCTGCGCGCTGGCACTCGCGCCGCTGCTCGCTGCCGCGCCCGCCGCCGCGCAGCCGGCACCGGCGCCGCCCGCGGGCGCAGCGCCCCCGACCGGTGCCGGACGGCCGACGACCACGGGCTCCGCCCCGGCTCCGGGGACGCCTGCCGCCGCACCGGGGACCACCACCGCCGCACTGGGCGCACCGGGCGCGACACCCCTCCCCCCCAGACTGACCATCGACGACCCGATGCTGGCCGACGTCGCCGCGCCGGCGCGGGTGCTCGCGACCTGGCGCGACGCGGTCCGGCTCGTGTCGACACGCGACGTCGAGTACGCCATCGCTCTCGCCGAGATCGAGCGCGCCGAGGGCGTGCGGCGGCAGGCGCTTGCCGCGGCGCTCCCGACGGTCTCCGCCTCGGGCGCGGTGACGGTGCAGCTCATCCGCAACGAGATCACGTCGGTCGACTTCGCCACCGGCGCGCCGACCACGCAGACCGTGCCCGCCTCGCCGACCGCGCAGGCGCAGATCACCGCGCGCCACCCGATCCTCGCGCCGCGCGCCTGGCACGGCATCGGCACCGCCGACGCGCAGATCGACGTCGCCAAGCTCTCGGTGGAGGATCGACGGCGCATCCTGGTGGCCGCGGCCGCCGACGCGGTGGTCGGCGTCGTCACCTCCGAGCGCGTCGCCGAGATCAACCGCGTGGGCCTGCACGCCGCGATGGAGCGGCTGCAGCTCACCCGCCGGCGCCAGGAGCTGGGCAGTGGCACCATGCTCGACGTCGTACGCTTCGATCAGGACGTCGCCATCGCCCGGGCCACCCTGATCCAGGGCGACGAGAGCCTGCGCCGGGCCCGCGAGTCGCTCGGCGTCTCGCTGGGCGAAACGGAGCCCTACGGCGTCCCGCGGGGCTTCACCCTCGACGGGCTGGAGGCGGACGCGCGCGCCATCTGCCAGCCCACGTCGCTCCAGGATCGCGCCGACCTCCGCGCGGCGCGCGCCACCATCGAGCTGGCGGAGCGCGGCGTCACCGACGCCGACCTGCTCTACCTGCCCACAGCGGAGATCTCGACGACGGCGACGCTCTCCAGCGAGGAGCTGGCAACCACCGACCACTTCGCCTGGAACGTGCAAGCCCTCCTCACCATCCCCATCTGGGACGGCGGCGCGCGCTACGGTGCCCACCGCGCCGCGGTGGCGGAGGTCGACCAGGCGAGGCAGCGGGCGATGGGCCTGACCCGCGTCGCGAGGGTCGAGTCGGCCCAGGCGCGCCGGGGGATCGAGGTCGCCAACCAGGCGCTCGTCGTCGCCCGCACCAGCCGCGACCTCGCCAGGGAGGTCGAGCGCCTCAGCCAGCGCGCCTGGGAGGCCGGGGCCGGCACCAGCTTCGACCTCGTCGACGCCGGCCGCCGCGTCCGCGAGGCGGAGCTGCAGCTCGCGGTGCGCGAGTTCGAGCTGATCCGCTCGCAGATCGCGGCCTTGCTCGTCGCTTCCTCCTGCAAGTACTGATCGGCGGCCACAGCTCGCCCGTTGCGCCCGGACCACGGCCGATTAGTCTCCCGCGCCCATGAAGACCCTCGCGAGCTACCTCGGTGGCGCCTGGAAGAGCGGGACCGGCAAGCCGCAGCAGCTGGTCGACCCGTCCACCGAGCAGGTGCTGGCCGAGGTCTCGACCGAGGGGCTCGACCTGGCCGGCGCGCTGGTTTTTGCGCGGGAGCGCGGCGGCGCAGCGGTGCGCCGGCTGACCTTCGCCCAGCGCGGGGAGATCCTGCAGACCCTTTCGCGCGCCATCCACGCCAGGCGTGACGAGCTGCTCGACCTGGCCATGGCAAACGGCGGCAACACCCGCAGCGACGCCAAGTTCGACGTCGACGGCTGCACCGGGACGCTCAGCTACTACGCCGCGCTCGGCAAGGAGCTGGGGGACGCGAAGATCATCATCGACGGCGAGGGCATCCAGCTCGGACGCTCGCCGCGCTTCGTGGGCCAGCACGCCTGCTTTCCGCGGCGCGGCGTCGCGGTCCACGTCAACGCGTTCAACTTCCCCGCCTGGGGCCTGGGCGAGAAGCTGGCCTGCGCCCTCCTCGGCGGCATGCCGGTCGTTTGCAAACCCGCCACCAGCACCTCGCTGGTCGCCCACCGCATCACCGAGCTCATGGTGGAGAGCGGCGCTCTGCCCGAGGGCGCGTTCCAGCTGCTGGCCGGCCCGGCGGGGAACCTCCTCGAGCACCTGCGCGGCGAGGATGTCCTGTCCTTCACCGGCGGCGGCACCACCGCCAACACGCTGCGCTCGATGGCGCCGGTCACGCGAGACTCGGTGCGGGTGAACGTCGAGGCCGACAGCCTGAACGCCGCTGTGCTGGGCACCGACGTGGAGGTGGGCTCCGACACCTGGAACGCCTTCCTGCGCGACGTCTCGCGCGACGTGACCCAGAAGACGGGGCAGAAGTGCACCGCGATCCGGCGCGTGTTCGTGCCGCCGGCGCGCCTCGACGAGGTCGTCGAGCAGCTCTGCGAGCGGCTGCGCGAGGTGAAGGTCGGCGACCCTCGGCACGACGGTGTGGGCATGGGACCCCTCGCGACCGCGGCGCAGCTCCGCGACATCCGCGCCGGCATGGAGCGGCTGGCCGCCGAGTCGACGCGCGTCCTCGGCGAGGGCCCGTTCGAGCCTCTGGGCGTCGCGCGCGGCAAGGGCTACTTCGTCCCGCCCACCGTCTTCGTCCAGAAGGACTCGGCGCGGGCCCAGGCCGTTCACGACCACGAGGTCTTCGGCCCCGCGGTGAGCGTGCTCCCGTCGGACACCGCGGCGGACGCGGCGGCGCAGGTCCGGCGTGGCGGCGGCGGCCTGGTGGCGAGCCTCTACACCGACGATCGCGAGTTCGCCGGTGACTTCGTCCTCGAGGCCGGCTCGTCGAACGGCCGCATCTTCATCGGCAGCGCCAAGGTCATCGACCAGACGCCAGGGCCGGGCACCGTCCTGCCGCAGACCATCCACGGCGGGCCGGGCCGGGCCGGTGGTGGGGAGGAGCTGGGGGGCCTCCGGGGCCTCCTCTTCTACGCCCAGCGGGTCGCCGTCCAGGGCGACCGCCCCCTGCTCGAGGCGGTCTTCGCCAGGCGCTGATCCCCGACTGGCTTTCCGGTGCGGCGCCGGCGCCCCCCTCGCCTGCCGCAAAGGGGCGTCCGCACTGGAATTCCGATAACGTCTCGGGGATGGCAGCCACGGAGCCGCTCCTCGGGCGTGTGCTCGCGGGCCGCTTCCGTATCACCGGGTTCATCGGTGAAGGCGCCATGGCCACCGTCTTCCGCGGCGTGGACATGACGCAGCAGGGCGCGGCCTCCGACGTCGCCATCAAGGTGATGCACCAGCACCTGGGTGGGGATCCGACCTTCACCGGGCGCTTCCGCCTCGAGGCGCGCGCGGCGGCCCGCCTTCAGCACCCGAACAGCGTCCGCATCGTCGACACCGGCGAGGACGGGCGGCTGCACTACATCGCGATGGAGCTGGTGCAGGGCCAGGACCTCGCGGAGATCCTCACCTTGCAGCGTCGGATGGGCCCCGCGCGCGTTAGTCGCCTCCTCCGCGGGGTGTGCGAGGCGCTGGCCACGGCGCACGACCAGAACATCGTCCACCGCGATCTCAAGCCCGAGAACGTGATGGTGGTCGAGTCCGACGCCCCCGGCGGCGAAACGGTGAAGGTCCTCGACTTCGGCATCGCGAAGATGCTCGATGCACCCGCCCAGAAAGGCGACGATTACGGGCCCGTCTCCGCCCTGACCCGGGTGGGGACGGTGGTCGGGACCCCCGCGTACATGTCGCCCGAGCAGTGCCGCGGCCAGCCCGTCGACCGCCGGAGCGACCTCTACACGTGCGGCGTCCTCCTCTACCAGCTGATCACCGGCAAGCTCCCCTTCTGGAGCGAGAGCCCGTTCGAGATCGCGGCCAAGCAGGTGCGCGAGGTTCCGACGCCGCCGAGCCACCACGTCGACGGCGTCGACCCCGATCTCGAGGCCATCATCCTGCGCGCGCTCGCGAAGAAGCCGGAGGAGCGCTTCGCTCGCGCGGAGGAGCTGCGCGACGCGCTGGCCGCCGTCGAGCCCCGCCTGCGCGAGCAGCGGCTCGAGCCGCGGCAGGGTCCGCCGCCGCCCATGCGCGACCCCATAGCCTCCCAGGTCACTGACGTTCAACCGAACGGGCCGGGCCCGGCGGTCTCGCCGCGGCCGATGGATTCCTGGCGTCCGGACGGGTCGCGCGCCAGCCAGCCGCCGGGCGGGTTCGCCCCGGTGGCGCCTCCCAGCGCTCCGCCCGGTGCGCCCGGGCGCGCGCTGACGCCGCCGTCTGGCAGCTTCCCCGGAGGGCCTCCGGCAGGCGCCCCGCGCCTCCACGGCGGAACGATCCCCCTGGGGGGCGGGCTCGATCAGGTGGTGCGCCAGATCCACGAGGAGGCGGCGCGCCAGAACGCGGTGGGCCACGGCCCCGGCGGCCACGGTGGCATCCCCGCGCTCGAGCTGCCGCAGCAGCCCATGGTCGGTCACCTGGCGCGGCCCGTCGACGAG
>JBKJLX010000382.1:0-6741 GCA_046596645.1 Polyangiaceae bacterium | reverse complement strand
CGGGCGCGCGCGGCGCCAGGGGGAGCGATCTGGAGCGCCAGCTCGCCGCCGCGGGCGGCGGGCGCAAGTGGCTGCGCCGCATCCTGGTGCTCGCGATCCTGGCGGCGCTGATCACCGGCGTGGTCGTGTGGCGGATCAAGGCGGCGCCGCCGCCCCCCTCCCGCTTCGTCCTCGCCGAGATCAGCACCGGCGACGTCGTGGAGACGGTGCAGAGCACCGGTCAGGTGAAGCCGCGCAGCGAGGTGCAGGTCGGCGCCCAGGTTTCGGGCCGGCTCACCAAGGTGCACGTCGACTTCAACAGCCAGGTGAAGGCGGGCGACGTGCTGGCCGAGATCGACCCCACCCTGTTCTCCGCGCAGATCGAGGGCTCGCGAGCCCAGCTCATGAGCGCCTCGGCGAGCGTGAAGCGGGCGGAGGCGAACCTGGCCAGCGCTCGGCAGCGGCTCGACCGAGCGAAGCAGCTGACCGCCGAGGGGCTCGGCACGCAGGCCGACCTGGACGCGGCTGGCGCCGCCTACGACGTGGGCGTGGCCGACGTCGCCGCCGCCAGGGCGCTGGTCGCGCAGACCAGCGCGCAGCTCAAGTCGGGGCAGACCAACCAGGACTACACGCGGATCTTCTCGCCCATCGACGGGGTCGTCATCAACCGTGCCGTCGACGAGGGGCAGACGGTGGCGGCCAGCTTCCAGGCGCCGGTGCTCTTCGTCATTGCCAACGATCTACGAAAGATGCGGATCTTCGCCGACATCGACGAGGCGGACGTCGGCAAGGTGAAGGAGGGCATGGCCTCCGAGATCGGCGTCGACGCGTTCCCCGGGGAGACGTTCCTGGGCAAGGTCGAGCAGGTCCGCTTCAGCCCGCTCAGCACCTCGGGCGTCGTCACTTACGCCGCGGTCATCGACGTCGACAACCCTGAGCTCAAGCTGCGACCGGGGATGACGGCGAGCGTCGTGGTCCGCTCGGCGGAGGCCAAGGGCGTGACCCGCCTCCCCAACGCTGCGCTGCGCTTCAAGCCCTCGCTCCCGAAGGACGACAAGGGCAAGCCCATCCCCCAGGAGCCGCTTCCGAAGCTGGAGAAGGGGAAGGGCCGCATCTGGCTCCTGGTCGACGAGACACCGGGGAAGGAGAAGGTCGAGCCGCGCATCGTGGACGTCGGGATCACCGACGGCATCCACACCGTGCTGTCGACCGCGCTCGGCGGCGCCAAGGTCGTGCGCGACGAGACCGACGAGGCCCCCAGGAAGGGTCCCTGAGCGGCTGGCCGGGCGCGTCATGGCCGTCATCATCGATCTCGCGGGGGTCTCGAAGGACTACGTCAGCGAGGCGGCGACCGTCCGCGCGCTGCGCGACGTCGACCTGCAAGTCGAGTACGGCGACTTCATCGCCATCATCGGCCAGAGCGGCTCCGGCAAGAGCACGATGATGAACATCGTGGGCTGCCTCGACCGGCCGAGCGCCGGCCGCTTCGTGCTCGACGGCATCGACGTGACCGAGCGCAGCAACGACGCGCGCGCCATCGTCCGCAACCGCCTCATCGGGTTCGTCTTTCAGGGGTTCAACCTCCTGCCGCGCACCACTGCGCTGGAGAACGTGGAATTGCCGCTCGTCTACCGCGGCGTGGGCGGGCGCGAGCGCCGCAAGCGCGCCCTGGAGGCGCTGGACGCGGTGGGGCTGGGGACGCGCATCCATCACACGCCGAACCAGCTGTCGGGCGGCCAGCAGCAGCGCGTCGCCATCGCGCGGGCGCTGGTGACCGACCCTCCCCTGCTCCTCGCCGACGAGCCGACCGGCAACCTCGACACCAGGACCGGCCTGGAGGTGCTGGAGCTGCTGCAGCGCCTCAGCGCGCGCGGCATCACCATCGCCCTGGTCACCCACGAGCACGACATCGCGGCCTGCGCGCGCCGCGTGGTTCGCATGCGCGACGGGCGCGTCCACAGCGACACCGTGCAGACGCCGCTCGACGCGGCGGCGGCGCTCGCGGCCCTCCCACCGGCGGAGGATCACGTGGCGGGCGGCGTCGCCGAGGGGCAACCCGCGTGACCGCGCTGTGGACGGCAGTGCGCATCGCGCTCCGGGCGCTGGCGCGCTCGAAGCTTCGCGCGGCGCTCACCATCCTCGGTATTTTGATCGGCGTGGGCTCGGTGGTCACCGTGGTCGCCCTGGGGAGCGCCGTCCGCGAGCGGATCAACAAGGAGGTCAGCGGCCTCGGCGCGAACTCGATCTACATCTTCCCCAGCGACAACCGCACGTCCGGCGCGCGGCATGGCGGCCGCAGCCGCCTCTCCATCGGCGACGCAGACGCGATGCGCGAGCAGGCGACCAGCGTCGCCGCGGCGATGCCCATGGGCAACTCGCGGGGGCAGGTCGTCCACGCCGACCAGAACCAGCTGGCCTCGTTGATGGGCGTGGGCGAGGACCACACCAGCATCCTGCTCACGGTCATCGAGGAGGGGCGTGACTTCACCCACCTCGATCACGTGACGAAGGCGCGCGTGGTGCTCCTGGGAGAGACGGTGCGGAAGGAGCTGTTCGGCAGCGGCAACGCGATCGGGGAGCGCGTCCGCATCGGCAAGCACAGCTGGGAGGTGGTGGGCCTCCTGGAGGCGAAGGGCCAGTCGCTCTTCGGCGACGACGGCGACAACCGCGTCCTCATGCCGTCGACCTCGTTCCGGACGCGCATCCTCCCCGGCCTGGGGAGCCGCGCACAGATGATCGTCGCCAGCGCGTCCGACGAGCGCACGGTGGACCGCGCGGTGAAGCAGATCGAGGACATCCTTCGCCAGCGGCACGGCCTCGACCCCGAGGACCAGGCGGACTTCGACATCGTCACCCAGTCTCAGCTGGCACGGACCCAGGAGCAGATCTTCGGAATGCTCACCCTGCTTCTCGCCGGCATCGCCGCCATCTCCCTCCTGGTCGGGGGGATCGGCGTCATGAACATCATGCTGGTCAGCGTGACGGAGAGGACGCGCGAGATCGGCATCCGCATGGCCGTCGGGGCCGGGGAGGCCGACATCATGTTCCAGTTCCTGGTGGAGGCCGTGGTGCTGTGCCTGCTGGGAGGGAGCGCCGGGGTGGCCGTCGGCTCGGGGGTGACGTTCGCCATCGCCGGCGCGCTGCAGTGGCCAGCGCGGATCTCCCCCGAGGCGGTCGCCGTGGCCTTCGCCACCAGCACCGCCATCGGCGTGGTGTTCGGCTTCCTCCCCGCACGCCGCGCGGCTCGCCTCGACCCCATCGACGCCCTGCGGATGGAGTGATCGTCCCGTGGTCGGCTGGCTCTCCCTGCTCCTGCGTTCGACGGTCATCGCTCTCCGCGCGGTGCGGCGGAACGCGCTCCGCTCCGGTCTGACCGTCCTCGGCATCGCCATCGGCATCGCGGCGGTGGTCACCGTCACTGCCCTCGCGGGCGGCGCTCGGGAGAGCGTCGGCGCCCAGGTCTCCAGCCTGGGCGCCAACATCCTCATCATCTTTCCCCGGGCCTCGCGGCAGTCGGGCTTCCGCGGCGACACAGCCTCCTCGAAGCTGAGCGAGCGCGACCTGAAGCCGCTGGTGCGCGACTCGACCTCCATCGCCGTCGCGGCGCCGCAGCTGCGCATCAGCTCGACCGTGGTCTACGAGGCGGAGAACGTCGGCGCCGACATCATGGGAACGCGCCTCGAGTATTTCGACATCAAGCAGTGGACGTTCTCCGCCGGCGGTCGGTGGTCGCGCGAGGGCGAGAACACCGCGGAGAACGTGATGGTCCTCGGCTCGACCATCGCCAAGGAGCTGTTCGGCCCCACCGACGCGGTGGGCCGCTGGGTCCGCGTCGGCCGCGCCAGCTTCCAGGTGGTCGGCGTCCTCGAGGCCAAGGGCACCACCCCCTTCGGCGAGGATCAGGACAAGGTGGCGGTGGTGCCCATCACCACCATGCGCGGCAGCCTGGTGAAGGGCCGCGCCGACCGCGTCACCGCCATCATCCTCAGCGCGACCAGCCGGGAGACGACGGCGCGCGCCAAGAAGCAGGCGGAGGAGATCCTGCGCCAGCGCCACCGCATCGACGACGGCGGCGAGGACGACTTCACCGTGCGCAGCCAGGGCGATCTGGAGAAGCTCGGCGATCTCATCTTCGGCCTGCTCACGGCGCTGCTGGTCGCCGTGGCCGCGGTGTCGCTGGTGGTCGGCGGCATCGGCGTGATGAACATCATGCTGGTGAGCGTCACCGAGAGGACGCGCGAGATCGGCATCCGCATGGCGATCGGCGCCCGCGAGGGCGACATCCTCCTGCAGTTCCTGGTCGAGTCGATCGTCCTCGCCCTCCTCGGGGGCCTCGCCGGCACCGCCTTGGGCTGGGGCTTCATCGTCGGGCTGCGACTGGCGCTGGAGTGGGAGATGAGCCTCTCCATGGGCGCGCTCGTCGTCGCGCTCGCCACCAGCACCACCATCGGCCTGGTCTTCGGGTTCTTCCCGGCGCGACGCGCGGCGCGGATGGATCCGATCAAGGCGCTGCGGCAGGAGTGACGAGAGCGGCTCGTCGCTTCAGCGGCAGTAAGCGTCGCACACCGAGGTGACGCACGCCTCGGCGACGCCCGTCAGCTCCTTGCAGCGCGCCTTGTCCTCGTAGCACTTCTCCTCGCACGCACAATCGTCCCGCTTGCACTCGTGCAGGCACCAGTCGACGCCCTCGCAGGTGGGCTCCTTGCGCGTCGCCTCCGCCTCGTCGTCGCACTGGCCGGAGTACTCCTTGTCGGTGCACTTGACGTTGCACTTCGGGATGGATGCCTTCGCAAGGCAGTCGGTGCACTTCTTGGCCACCGCCTGCTTCCAGCCCGTCCGGGTGTCGCAGCTCTTGCGCACCTCCGTGGCGCCGTCACGGCATGCGAGCACGCCGAACGCGAGCGCGGCGGCTCCGAGCTTCGTCATCATCGCTGAAGTCACTGCGCGTCTCCTCACCCGCTCGCCACAAACTGGCGATGGTGCGCCACCGCGAGGATGACGCACCACCGCTCCCGAAGCGAGGCGCCCGAGCGGCCGGAGTCGGCCGCTCGAACCCGTGCTTTTCAGCCGCCGAGCTGTGTCTCAGCCGCCAACCTGGCCGAGGATGCTGCCGGACGCGTTCACGGTCGCCCCGACGTTGACCACTGCGCCCTCGAGCGACGCGATCACGACCGGGATGCACGCGACCTTGATGTCGGCGAGGGCCTCGGCGCTGATGTTGCCAGAGACCGTCACCAGGGCGTCGCCGAGCGCGGTGAAGCGCGCCTCGAGCGCGGCGATGATGCCGATGTTCGCCTCGAGGACCGCCTTGAGCTTCGCCTCGACGTTCGCGTCCGCCGCGCCGGACACCACGATGCGGACCTCGGGCGGCGTGCACTCGGCCTTCGCCTTGACGCTGGCGTCGCAGTTCGCCGAGCACTCCGCGTTCGCCTCGCAGGAGGCCTTGAGCGTGCCACCCTCGCACTTGATCGGCTCCGCCGTGCCCTCGCACTTGCCGTCGCAGGTGACGGACGCGCCGGCCTCGGCCTCGCAGCTCGCATCGCACTCGCCATTGCACGAGCCCGTGCAGCTCACGCCCGGCGGGGTGACCTCGCAGGTGCCCTCGCAGGTGCCCTCGCAGGTGCCATCCGCCTTGATGCCCTGACCGGTGCCGCCTTCGGCGGCGCCCTTGCAGGTGCCGTCGCACTTGCCCGCGCACTCGACGCCGCCCTGGGCGGTGCACGAGCCGGTGCAGCCGCCGGTGCACGAGCCCTGGCACTTCATGGTGGCGCCCGCCTCGGCCGTGCACGAGCCCTCGCACTTGACCTCGAGCTTGCCGCCCTCGCAGGTCGGCGGCGTCGCGCTGGCGTCGCACGAGGCGTCCACCTGGCAGTTCGCGCTGCAGTCCGCCGAGGCGCTCACCGAGGCGCTGCAGCTCGGCGGCGCGAACTCGGCCGTGATCGACGCGCTGCCCTTGAACGTGGCGATCGCCGACACCGCGAGGTTGCAGTACGCTTCCATGCGCACAGTCGCGTCCTCGTTCGCCTGCGCCGCGTCGCGCTCCGCCTTCGGCGCGCCAAGCTCCTCGGCCATCGAGCGGCAGGCCGTCTCGAGGTCGGCCACCGTCGCCGCCGCGATGCCCGAGATGTCCGCGACCGCCTGCAGGGCGACCGTCAGCTCCGCGCTGCCCGCCGCCTCCGCCGAGACAGTGCCGCCGACCGAGAAGTCGTCCGCTTCGCAGCACAGGGCGTCGAGCGGGTTGTCGCCGCAGCCCTGCAGCGAAAAGGCGGCGATGCCTCCGGCGAGGACGAGGAGGCTGGGAGCGATGTTGCGTGCGAGCTTGGTGTTGAAGTTCATGAAGGAGATCTCCTTGAGGAAGAAAAGATTCCGCGGCCGGGGTTCGACGGTGGCGTCGAGGGGATGATGCTCGTTACACGCCGGCCTTCACGTGAGAGCAGGAAAGCGGCATATCACGCAAGCTGCGTCCAGGGCGTGCATCTCGCGGCTGCAGCGAGTCGGCACTCGCCAGCCACAAAATGGCGATGGCGGCGAGCCACCCGGAAGGTGACCCACCGCCGCGCGAGGCGCCCGAGCGGCCGGAGATCGGCCGCTCGAACCCGTTCTTTTCATCCGCCGAGCTGTGTCTCAGCCGCCAACTTGGCCGAGGATGCTGCCGGACGCGTTGACGGTTGCCGAGACGTTGACCACTGCGCCCTCGAGCGACGCGATCACGACCGGGATGCACGCGACCTTGATGTCGGCGAGGGCCTCGGCGCTGATGTT
>JBKJLX010000033.1:0-4114 GCA_046596645.1 Polyangiaceae bacterium | reverse complement strand
GCCGACTACCACGTGTGCAACAACGACGCGGCCCTGCAGATCGGCCTGGTCGAGTCGTTCCGCGCCACCGGCAAGGTCGTCGCCTGCGACGCCACCAGCGCCGCGTGCCGCAGCCCGCTGTGGTCTGTCGACATCCACCTCGCGTACCGCTGAGGCGAGTCAGACGGCGCCGGGCCCCCGACCTGACGTCACTCGTCCTGGCACTCGCCAGGCAGCTCGAGGCGGGAACCTTCGACGATCGAACGGACCTGCGTCCTCGCGCGAGCGGCGGTGGGGGCCGCCTCGCACGCGGAGGCCGCGGCGAGGAAGGTCGGGCGCCTGGAGACGTCCGGATCCTCGCGGCCCGCGGTGCGCAGGGCCTCGCAGCAGGACGCCGCCTCGTGCGTCGCCTTGCGGGTGCCGCGCACGGTCGAGGTCGCCTCCTTGGGCTTCTTCGATTTCTTCTTCTTCTTCTTCTTTTTCTTCTTCGCGGGCGTGGTCGTGCCGGTGCCGTCCGACTCGTCGTCCTCGACGGTCGCGCCTTCATCGGATGAATCGGCCTCGGCGGACTCGGCCTCGATGTCGGAAGGCGACGATCCGACGGCAGCCCACACGAGGCCGCCGAGCGGGACGACGAGCATGCCGACCAGCGCGATGATCCAGCCGATCTTCGGGCGTACCCCGGTCTCGGACACGGCGCGGGACCTTAGCAGCTATCGTCCGACCGTGCTCCCCGGTGACGAGCCGTATCCCACCCGCGAACGCTTCGCCCTCGACCCCGCGCTCGCGTTCCTGAACCACGGGTCCTTCGGCGCTTGCCCGCGAAGCGTCCTCGAGCGGCAGCTCGAGCTGCGCTCGCGGATGGAGCGCAACCCGATGCAGTTCTTCGTCCGGGATCTCGAGGGTCTCCTGGACGAGGCGCGGGCGGCGGTGGCGCCGCTCGTCGGCGCCGAGGCGGAGGACCTGGCCTTCGTGCCCAACGCGACGACCGCGGTCAACGCCGTGGTGCGCTCGCTCGATCTCGCCCCCGGCGACGAGCTGCTGGTGACGAGCCACGGCTACGCCGCGTGCAGCAACGCGCTGGTGTTCGCCGCCCAGCGCGCCGGCGCGCGCGTCGTCACCGCGCGCGTGCCCTTCCCGATCGAGGAGCCGGACGAGGTGGTCCGCGCGATCGTGGAGGCGACGACGCCCCGCACGCGGCTGGCGCTCGTCGATCACGTGACCAGCCCGACCGGGCTGGTGTTCCCCATCGCCGACATCGTCCGCGAGCTGTCCTCACGAGGGGTCGACACGCTGGTCGACGCCGCGCACGCGTTGGGAATGGTGCCCTGCGACGTCGAGGGCCTGGGCGCCGCCTACTGGACCTCCAACGCGCACAAATGGCTCTGCGCGCCCAAGGGGACGGCGATCCTCCACGTGCGGAAGGACCGGCAGGGGCAGGTGCGGCCGACCTCGATCAGCCACGGCGCGCTGAGCACGCGGGCCGATCGCAGCCGCTTCCTGGTCGAGTTCGACTGGACCGGCACCGTCGACCCGACGGGGCCGCTGACGCTCCCCGCGTGCGTCGCGGCCATGGAGGACGTGTGGCCTGGCGGGCTCGCCGCGCTCCGCGAGCGCAACCGCGCACTGGCCCTCCGCATGCGCGCGGCGCTCTGCGCACGCATGGGCGTGGCACCCCCGGCGCCGGAGTCGATGATCGGCGCCCTGGCCGCGGTGCCGATCGGGGCCGCCGCGAGCGGCGGCAAGAGCGCGCTCGACCGCGACCCGCTGCAGGAGGCGCTGGCCGCACGGGGCGTCGAGGTGCCGGTGGTGCCTAACCCGGGCGGACCCGGGCGCCTGCTCCGCGTCTCGGCCCAGGCCTACGTGCGCTGGCGCGATCTGGAGCGGCTGATCGAGGGATTGGCCGCGCTCGGCGTCGCGCCTCCCGGCTGATCACCGGCTGCCACTGGCTCGATCGACCTCACCAGGGGAGCAGCTGGCCGTTGGCGTGCCAGAACCCACCCGAGGTGTCGAGGGTGAGCGCCTCGATGCGGGCGAGCAGGCCGGCGGCCGCCGTCGGCGCGTCGATCTCGCCCTGACCGCCGGTGAGGCGCGTCTTGACGTGGCCGGGGTGCAGAAGGGCGACGGCGATCCCGTATTTTCGCAGGTCCACCGCGAGCGACTTGCCGGCCATGTTCACCGCGGCCTTGCTCATGCGGTAGCCGTAGGCGCCGCCCGAGGTGTTGTCGGCGATCGATCCCATGCGGCTGGTGACGATCGCGATCTTCCCTCCCTGGGGGATGTTGCGGAGGAGGGCGGCGGTGACCTTCAGCGGGCCGAGCGCGTTCACCACGAACTGGTGGACGATCGAGTCGACGACGAAGCCCTCCCCGCCCTGGCGTTCCATGACGCCGGCGTTGTGCACGAGGACGTCGATCCGCTTGCCGGTCAGGCGGCGCCCGAGCTCGCGCACGGCGTCGTCGTCGCCGACGTCGATGCCGACCTCGATGGGGATGCGAAGCTCCTCCAGCGCGGGGGAGCTCTTGCGGCAGATGGCGACCGGCCGGTCGCCGCGGGCGGCGATCTGGCGGCAGAGCTCGAGGCCGATGCCGCGGTTCGCGCCGGTCACGACGATGGTGCGCATGGGGCGCTCGAGTCTACACTGGCCACGACGCCCGGCCGGCACCAGAGTGGCGTCCGGCGATGACGCGCGCGACCTACCGCAGGCTCTCGGCGACCACGCTGGCTTCCACGGTGTTCGTCATCCTCTGGGGGGCCTTCGTCCGCGCCACTGGTTCCGGCGCCGGGTGTGGGAGCCACTGGCCGACGTGCAACGGCGAGATCATCCCGCGGTCGCCCAGCGCCGCCACGCTGGTGGAGCTCACCCACCGCCTCACCAGCGGCCTCCTGGGTCTGCTCGTGATCGCCCTGGTGGTCGCCGCCTTCCGCACGTTTCCGCGCCGTCACCCGGCGCGGGTGACCAGCCTGGTGACCCTGTTCTTCCTCGTCACCGAGGCCCTGATCGGCGCCGGTCTGGTGCTGCTGGAGCTGGTGGCGGAGAACAAGTCGCTCGCCCGAGGCTGGTGGATGGCGGCGCACCTGATCAACACGTTCCTGTTGCTCGGGGTGACCACGTTGATGACCTGGTACGGCCAGAGCGACGACGCTCCAAGGCCGCGTGGCCCGGCCGCGGGTCGCATCGGCGGCGGGCTCGTCCTGCTGCTCGCCGTCGGCGTCACCGGCGCCATCGCGGCGCTGGGCGACACGCTCTTTCCGGCGACGAGCCTGGCGCACGGGCTCTCCATGGACGCGTCGCCCGGCGCTCACGTCCTGCTGCGCCTGCGCGTCTTGCACCCCTTCATCGCCGGCGCAGCCGCGGCCTACCTGCTGTGGGTCGCCGGGACGCTGGCCAGCCACGCGCCGACCTCGGTCGGCAAGCGGATGGCGTCGTGGGTCGGCGGGCTGGTGCTGGTGCAGGTCGTCGTCGGGTTCGCGAACCTGGCCCTCCTGGCGCCATGGTGGATGCAGATCGTCCACCTACTGCTCGCCGACGCGGTGTGGATCGCGACCGTGCTGCTCGGCGCCGCGGTGACGGGCGCGCCGTCGACCGCGACAGAGGCGACCCCCGCGGCCGGCGCCACGCCGCTTCGCTCCTGAGCGACGCGCCGCTCCGATGAGCGTCAGCCCAGGAGGGCGCGCGACGAGGCGAACCAGGCGCCGCCGTCGGCGACGACGGTCTCGCCGTGGATCAGGCTCGCCGCGTCGGAACAAAGGAAGAGGGCGACGCTCGCGATCTCGTCGATGCGGCCGAAGCGTCCGATGGGGATGTTCTTCTCCATGTTGTGCTTCGCCTCCCCGGGCGCGAGGCGCGACATGCCCTCGGTGCCGTCGATCGGGCCAGGGGCGACGCCGACCACGCGGATGCCCATGGGCGCCCACTCGAGGGCGAGGGTCTTGGTCATCGAGTCGATGGCGGCCTTGGCGGCGGAGGCGTGGACCTGCATCGGCGTCGCGGCGTAGTGGAGCGTCGCCGACACGTTGAGGATGACGCCTCCGTGATCGCGGAGCCACGCGTCGAAGGCAGCGCGGCAGACGTTGAAGGTTCCGTTGGCGTCGATGTCCATGACGGTCTTGAAGCCGTTGGGGGAGAGCGCCG
>JBKJLX010000024.1:0-6133 GCA_046596645.1 Polyangiaceae bacterium | reverse complement strand
GAACTACGAGTTCAGCCAGCCCATCGAGCTTCGGTTCAACGAGCTCATCAGCGGCGTCCGCAGCGACGTCGCGGTCAAGGTGTTCGGCGACGACCTCGACCAGCTGCTGCGGACGGCCACCGAGATCGGGGCCCTGCTGGGGGAGGTGGACGGCGCCGCCGACGTGAAGGTCGAGCAGGTATCGGGCCTCCCGGTGCTCACGCTCGACGTCGATCGCGAGGCGGCGGCCCGCCTCGGTCTCACCATCGACGACGTCCACGAGGTCGTGCAGGTCGCCCTCGGCGGTGTCGAGGCGGGAGCGCTCTACGAGGGCGATCGAAGGTTCCCCATCGTGGTGCGGCTCCCCGACGCCATCCGAGAGGACCCCGCGGCGCTCCAGCGTCTCCCGGTCGCGCTCCCTGCCGCGGCGGCCACGGAGGACGCCGAGGCGCGCTTCGTTCCGCTGGGGTCGCTGGCCCGCGTCTCCATCGTGGAGGGACCGAACCAGGTGAGCCGCGAGAACGGCAAGCGAAGGGTCGTGGTGCAGGCCAACGTGCGTGGCCGCGACCTCGGCGGGTTCGTCGCCGACGCGCAGGAGCGGATCGAGGCCCAGGTGAAGGTCGAGCCCGGCACCTGGCTCGCCTGGGGAGGCCAGTTCGAGAACCTGGTCGCCGCCCGCCGGCGCCTCATGCTGGTGGTCCCGGTGGGGCTCGCCCTCATCTTCGCGCTCCTCTACGCGTCCTTCGGCACCGTGAAGAACGCGCTTCTCATCTTCTCCGGCGTGCCTCTCGCGCTCACCGGCGGCATCGCGGCGCTGGCCATTCGCGGGTTGCCGGTATCGATCTCCGCAGCCATCGGCTTCATCGCGCTCTCCGGCGTGGCCGTGCTGAACGGCCTGGTCATGGTCACCTTCATCGAGAATCTCCGCGCCGAGGGCGAGTCCCTCGACGATGCAGTGCATCACGGCTCGATCGCCCGCCTGCGGCCGGTGCTGATGACGGCGCTGGTGGCCGCGTTCGGGTTCGTACCCATGGCGCTGGCCAGCGGGACCGGCGCCGAGGTGCAGCGTCCGCTCGCCACGGTGGTCATCGGCGGCATCATCTCCTCGACGCTCCTGACCCTGGTCGTCCTGCCGGTGCTCTATCGCGCGACGCATCGCGAGCGGGCGCGTGCGGCTGACGCCCCGACGACCGACGTCGCGCCGGCGGACGCTCTCCACGGCGGGGCCGAGTGACGATCACAACGCCCGGACCGGCGGCGTGGCCGACTCCGCGACCGGCGCGGACGCCGCCCCCGGCTCGGCCCGCCGCAGCGTCTCCCGCATGCGGACCGCCACCAGGGCGCCGGAAGCGAAGGTGAGCCCCGCGACCACGAGCATGGCGGCGTCCAGGCCGAGGGCGTCCGCAGTGACGCCGGCGAGCACGGCGCCGACGGCGTACCCGGCGTCGCGCCACAGGCGGTACACCCCGACCGCAGACGCGCGCCACGATGGGCGAGCCACGTCGCCGATCGCAGCAAGGAACGTCGGATAGACCATCGCGGTGCCGGCGCCGAGAAGCGCGCCGCCCGCAGCGAAGCCGCCGAACGTGGAGCTGTACACCACGACCGCGATGCCCGCCGCCTGCACCCACATCCCGCCGACGATGAGCCACTTGCGCCCGACGCGATCGGAGAGCGCGCCGGTGACGAGCTGAAGGACGCCCCACGTCGCCGGGTACACGGCGGCGAGGGTGCCGATCTGCGCGAGGCTGAGCCCCGCCGCCGCGAACACCAGGGGGAAGAGGCCCCACGCCATCCCGTCGTTGAGGTTGTTGACCAGACCGGCTTGCGACACGCTGGAGAGGTCGCGATCGCCCACCGTGGTCGCCCAGAAGACCTCGCGCGGGGTCCTCTGCTCCGAGGCGTCCGTCCCTCCGGTGCGCATCTCGGTGGCGACGTGGTGGCGCGTCTCGCGCACGACGAGGATCGACAGGAGCAGCCCAACCGCCACGAAGCCGATGCCCAGGTAGAACGGCTGAGGGCGGAGGCCGACGTGGGCCGCGATCCACCCCGTCGCCAGGGCGCTGACGGCGACGGCGGCGTACCCGGCGAACTCGTTGAGGCCCATGGCGAGCCCGCGGCGCGACGGCCCCGCGAGGTCGACCTTCATGATCACGGTGGTCGACCAGGTGAGCCCCTGGCTCACGCCCAGGAAGGCATTGGCGACCAGCACCCACGACCAGGACGGGGCCCACATGAGGAGGAAGGGCACCGGCACCGCGACGACCCAGCCCGCGACGAGGATCGGCTTGCGGCCGATCCGGTCCGACCAGCGGCCGGCGAGGTAGTTGGTGAGGGCCTTGGTGATGCCGAAGACGACGATGAACGAGAGGATCGCGCTCCGCGCCGCGAGTCCGAACTCCTCCTCCGCCAGGGTGGGGAGGATGCTGCGCTCCATCCCGATCATCGCGCCGACGAGCGCGTTGACCAGGACCAGGAGGCTGAACTGCGCGAGGTTCGCGCGCAGGCCGAGCGCCGGCGTGGTGTTCACGACGGGTGCCCCCGGTTGTCCCGGAGCAGCGTCTCCATCTCCGCGGGCTTCGCCGGGACGTCGATCACCGCGTCGACGAACTCCTCACGCGAGCAGCTGAGGAGCGGGTTGCACCGTGCCTCGAAGGCGATGGTGCTCGACGGCTTGCCGCTGAGGCCCGCGCCGCACGCGGAGCCGGAGAAGTGTGCCGGGTACACCTCGACGTCCCCCCCCAGAGGGAGCAGCTTCTCGTGGAGACTGCGGTACAAAAGCTCCGCGTTCTCGCGCGCGCGGCCGGGGAGATCGGGGCGGCCGACCGAGCCCACGAACAGCGTGTCGCCGGTGAGGACGAACCAGGGATCGGTGCCCCGCCGAAGATCGGTGACGACGAGGCATAGGCTCTCCGGCGTGTGCCCTGGCGTGTGCAGCACGCGGACGCGCGTGTTGCCCAGCGCCAGCTGCTGCCCGTCGTCGAGTGGGTGGAAGGGAAAGCCGACCTCGGCGGAGCGGTGGAGCGCCAGCGTGGCGCCGGAGCGCTCGGCGAGCAGGCGCGCACCGGACCGGTGGTCGGCGTGGATGTGCGTGTCGACGACGTGCGTCAGCCGGAGACCCTTGGAGGCCGCGAAGTCCAGGTAGAGGTCGACCTCCTCGAGGCGAGGGTCGACCACCATCCCGAGTCCCTCGCCCCCGCAGCCGAACACGTAGGCGGCGCACCCGCGCGCGAAGTCGTGGTAGGGGCGGAAGATCACGGCGCCTGCTCCTTGCTGCTGACGACGACGGGGAGCTTGCGCGCGCGCCACTCGCGCACGCCGTCCTCGATGCGGGATGCGCGGAACCCGCGCTGGCGGAGGAGGCGCACCGCCTCCGCCGCGTAGACGCAGTAGGGGCCGCGGCAGTAGGCGACGATCTCGGTGGACCGCGGCAGCTCGTCCAGCCGACGCGCGAGCTCGTCGATCGGCACGCTGACCGCGTGCGGGAGGTGGGCAACGCTGAACTCCTCACGGGGTCGCACGTCGAGGAGGAGCGCCTCACCGGCGCGCGCCCGCGCCAGCAGCTCCTTCCCCGAGACCGCGGTGAGGTCGGCGGCGTTGCCGAGGAGCGCTCGCTTCGCCTCCGCCAGATCCTGGCCGTGCTGCTCCGCGACGCGGCGGACCGCGTTCACGAGATCGAGGACGGCGGTGGAGCCGACCCGGTACGTCACGTGGAGCCCGGTCTTGGTGGAGCTCGCCAGTCCCGCTGCGCGGAGGACCTGCAGATGCTGCGACGTGTTCGCGATCGACATCCCCGTCTGCTCGGCGAGCGCCTCCACCGTCCGCGGCGCCTGGGAAAGCAGCTCGAGGAGCTCCACGCGGTGGGGGTTGGCGAGCGCCTTGGCAGGCCGCGCAAGCGCCTCGAAGACGGCGTCTTTCGCGGGATGCCGTGGCCTTCTATTCAACACATCTATTGAATAGTATCTGCCATCGCATCTGGCAAGGCGGCTGCGCGGCCTGCGGGTGCCTGTCCCGCGGTCCCGTCAGGGGCTCCGCGTGAAGCGGCGGCGGCCGCCCGAGCGCGCGATGTCCTCGTCCAGCTGGCGGCGGAACCACACCGAGATGCTCACGCCGGCGTCCCCGGTGAGGATGTCCAGCTGGTCGCGCTCGGTCTCGGTGAGGCGCGCCCAGATGTCGACCTCGCGGTGGACGCCGTCACCCTGGTTGCGCTGGTAGGGCGGCGGCCGCTTGGGCGGCTTGCGGGTCTTCCAGGCGCGACGCACCTGGAGTCGGAACCAGGAGCCCGCCGTGCGGACCTCGTCCTCGCAATGCGCGAAGAGCGCGTCGCGGTCCACTTGGGTGAACTTCACGACGACGCGGATCGTCGCGGGGTCGGCTTTTCTCGGCATGAGCCGATGTCAGCATTTGTAGACGCGGAGGGACAGCCCTCAGATGCACTGCGCGGCGGCGGCGCAGTGACGGGAGCACTGGTCGCAATAGACGCAGCCCATCGCCCGGCTGTGGAGGTCCACCGTCTCCGGGTAGGACATGTAGCAACCGTCGGCGCACTCGGGCTCGCCGCCGCAAAGACCGAGGCAGCTGTCGAGCGTGGTGCAGAGGGGATCGACACCGCACGCACGGACCAGCTCGGCGCAGGGGCCCTGCGCCGCGCAGCTCGCGCAGACGTCGCAGGACTCCGACGCCTCCTCGCACGCGGTGCCCTCGTCGGCGTTGCCCCCCGCGCCTTCGTCCTCGCTGCCGCCGCCCGTGCCCTCGCCGAGCCCCGGCACCTGACACGCGGCGCCGAGAAGCACGAGGCCGAGCGCGAGACCCAGCGTGAAGGCGGTCCGCTGCGCGGCGGCGCCGGCGAACGGCATCCCTGACGAGGACATGGGCTCGGGCCTACCACCCGACTTCCAGCGCACCAAGTTCGTGGCTCGGTCGGCGCCCCTGGGGCCGCCCTGGCCACGGTCGCCCTCCCAGGGTCTTCGGCGTGGTCAGGCCGCGGTCTGCGGCGCTGGTCGCGACCCAGGAACTTCGGTAAGCGAAGGAGCTCCATGGAGTCCGCCGCGCCGTCCCCCGCTCTCCGCGACCGCGCGACGGCGGTCCTGCGCGAGCGGTTCGGGCTCGACGAGATGCGGCCCTGGCAGGCCGAGGCCCTCGCGGCGCTGCTCGAGGGGCCGGGGCGCGCCCTGGTCGTCGCTCCCACCGGAGGTGGAAAGAGCCTGGTCTACCAGCTGCCCGCGGTGCTGTGCGAGGGGGTGACGCTGGTCGTCTCGCCCCTGATCTCGCTGATGGAGGACCAGGTCCGCTCGCTGGAGAAGCGGGGCATCCCGGCGACGTTCCTCGCCTCGACGCTCGACGCGGAGACGCGCAACGCGCGCCGCGCCCGCATCCGCCGCGGCGAGGTGAAGCTCATCTACGTCGCGCCCGAGCGCCTGGGCGACGCGACGGCGTCGCTGGTGGAGGGCAACCTCGCCCTGCTGGCGATCGACGAGGCGCACTGCATCGTCCAGTGGGGTCACGACTTCCGGCCGAGCTACCTGGAGATCCGCGATTTCCTGGAGCGGGTGCGGCCGCCACGCGTCGTCGCCTGCACCGCCACCGCCACGCCGGAGACGCGCGACGCCATCGTCGACGCGCTGGGCCTGCCCCGCGACGACACGGCCGTCATCGTGCGCGGCTTCGCGCGGCCCAACCTGGCGCTCTCGGTGGTCGAGGTGGAGGGCCCACGCGAGGTGCGCACCCTGACCACGCGCGCGCTGGAGCAAGCGCTCGGCGATCGCAAGAAGACCAACGGCGCCGCCATCGTCTACGCGGGGACGCGCAAGGGCACCGAGCGCATGCAGGAGGCGCTGCGAGCAGAGGGTTTCCGCGCCTCCGCCTACCACGCCGGCATGGACGCGGAGGACCGCACCCGCTGCGCCAACGCGTTCGCCGGCGGCACCGTCGACGTCGTCGTCGCGACCAACGCCTTTGGCATGGGCATCGATCGGCCCGACGTCCGCATCGTGGTGCACGCCCAGCCGCCGGCCTCGATCGAGGCCTACTATCAGGAGGTCGGCCGCGCCGGCCGCGACGGTCTGCCCGCCGAGGGCATCCTGCACCTGGCGCCGGCCGACATCGGCCTCCGGCGCCGCCTCCTCGAGCTCGGCAGCGACGGCAGCAAGGCGAG
>JBKJLX010000838.1:0-8513 GCA_046596645.1 Polyangiaceae bacterium | reverse complement strand
CGACAACGCGCGCCTCGCCATCGAGGCGGGGGACGTGCCCGCGGTCGGCCGGCTGCTCGATCTCGCGCAGATGCTGCTCGCCGGGTGGATGCTCTCCACCGAGCCCATCGAGCGGCTGTGCGCGGTCGCGCGCGAGGCGGGGGCTCTGGGCGCCAAGCTGACCGGCGCCGGTGGCGGCGGGTGCGTCGTCGCGCTGGTCGACGACGGCGGCCTTGGGGGCGGCTCCGCCGCGGCGGACCGGGTCGTGGCCGCCTGGCGCGACGTCGGGTTCTCGGGTTTCACCGCGCGCGTCGCCCGCGAGGGAGGCCGCCCGTGACCCACGCCGTCGCCATCGCGCACCCGAACATCGCGCTCGCGAAGTACTGGGGCAAGCAGCCCTTCGGTCACAACCTCCCCGCCGTGCCGAGCCTCTCCGTGACCCTGGCTGGGATGGCGACGCGCACGCGGGTGACGCTCGATCCGGCGGCGACGGCGGACACGCTGCTTCTGAACGGCGCGCCGGCCGACGCCGCCGCCACGTCGCGCGCGGCCGGCCTGCTGGCCCGGGTGCGCGAGCGCGCGGGCATCGCCACATTCGCGCGCGTCGAGAGCGCCAACGATTTCCCCACATCCTCCGGGCTCGCCTCCAGCGCCAGCGCGTTCTCGGCGCTCGCGACCGCGGCGCTGGCGGCCTACGGCGTCGACTCCGACGCCGGCGATCGGAGCGATCTGGCACGACGCACCAGCGTCTCCGCCGCGCGCAGCGCCTTCGGTGGGTTCGCCGAGCTACGCGCGGGCGAGCCGGGAGACGAGCGGCTCGCCGCCGAGCCGCTCCTCGCGCCCGACGCGTGGGCGGTCGCCGTCGTGGTCGCCGCCACGACCCTGGCGCCGAAGACCACCGCTTCGACCGCCGGCATGGCGCACACTGCGGCGACCAGCCCGTTCTACGCGGCATGGGTCGCCGACGCGCCCGGCGTGTTCGCCCGCGTGAAGGCGGCGCTCCTCGGGCGCGATCTCGAGGCGCTGGGCGACGCGGTCGAGGCGAGCTCGCTCGCCATGCACGCCTCCGCCATCGCCGCGCGCCCTTCGGTCCTCTACTGGACGCCGGCGACACTGGAGGCGCTGGGCGCGGTGACGGCGCTGCGCCTCAGAGGCATCGGCGCCTGGGCGACCATGGACGCCGGACCCCACGTGAAGGTCCTCACCGCGGCGGTCGACGCCGACCTGGTGCGCGACGCGATGTCCGCCGTTCCCGGCGTGGCCCGGGTGCTGGTGGCGACGCCGGGAGAGGGCGCGCGCGTCGAGGGCTCGACGTGACCGTCGCGCGCGCCCCGGGCAAGGTGGTGCTGTCCGGCGCCTACGCGGTGCTGGAGGGAGCGCCGGCCATCGTCGCCGCCGTCGGCCGCGACGTGATCGCCGACGGGGACCGCGCGGCCGATCGGATCACCGAGGAGGTGCAGGCAGCCATCGAACACGGCCTCCTGCCCCGCGCCTGCTGGTTCGACGCCGGCGCGCTGCGCAGCGCGGATGGCTCGCGCAAGCTCGGCCTCGGGTCGAGCGCCGCCATCCTGGTCGCGACGATGGCGGCGGTCGCGGGTGCGCCGGCAAGCGACGACGCCCGGGCGCAGCTGGCCGACCTCGCCCGCCAGGCCCACCGCGCAGCTCAGGGCGGCGGGAGCGGCGTCGACGTCGCGGCCTGCGCCCTGGGCGGCGTGCTGGTGTGCCGGGCCGCGCAGGGCGCGCTCGACGTGCAGCGCCACGCGCTGCCGGAGGACGCGTCGATCACCCTCCTCGCCAGCGCCGAGGCGGCGTCGACCGCGGACATGCTGGCGCGGGTGCGCGAGCTGCGCGCGCGCGACGGCGCGACGTTCCAGCGGCTGATCGACGCGGCCAGCGAGGGCGCACGCGCGGCCGTCGCGGCGCTCACCGCCGAGGCGTTGATCGCCGCGCTCACCGCCCAGCGTGTCGCCCTGGCCGAGCTGGGCGAGGCCTCGGGGGCGCGGATCGTCACCGCGTCCATCGGCTCGCTGGCTGCCACGGCGGCGACGGTGGGCGCCTTCGTCGGCCCAGCGGGCGCGGGCGGAGGGGACGTGTCCCTGCTGGTGGCGCCGCGCGGTCTCGACGTCGCGCCGCTCGTCGCCGCGGCGCGCGCGCTGGGCCTGATCGCGCTCGAGGGCGTCATCGGCGCGCCCGGCGTCTCCGCCGTCGAGGCGCCGTGAACGACGGCGACGATCCGCGCAGCTTCCGCGAGATCAGCCCCGCCCTCCGTCGCCGGCGGCTGGCAGCTCGCGTGGGCATCGAGCTCGAGGCGCTGGAGGCGGCGCTGGCGAGCGGGGGCCTCGACGACGAGGGCGCCGACCGCATGGTCGAGAATGCCATCGGCACGCTGGCCCTGCCATTCGGCCTCGCCTTTCACGTGCAGGTCGACGGTCGCGACCACCTGGTCCCCATGGCGATCGAGGAGCCGAGCGTCATCGCCGCCGCCTCCAGCGCCGCCAAGCGGGTGCGCGCCGGAGGGGGCTTTCGCACCACGGTCGACCCGTCGCTGATGACGGCGCAGGTCGAGGTGCACGACGTCGAGGACACGCAGCGCGCGCTTGCCGCCGTCGGCGCCGCGAGCGCCGACCTGCTCGCCCGCGCGGCCAGCGCGGTGCCCGGGCTCGCCGCGCGCGGGGGCGGGCCGCGCTCCCTGGAGGCGCGCGACCTCGGCGAGGGCATGGTCGTCGTCGACGTGCTGGTCGACTGCTGCGACGCCATGGGCGCCAACATGCTCAACACCCTGGCCGAGGCGATCGGGCCCGAGGTGGCTCGCCTGTGCGGCGGCGAGCTCGGTCTGCGCATCCTCAGCAACCACTGCGAGCGGCGGCTGGTGCGGGTGCGCGCGGAGGTGCCGTGGGCGGCGCTGGTCGCCTCCGGTGACGACGGCGAGGGTCGCGACGTGGCGCGGCGCGTGCGGCTCGCCTCGCAGTTCGCGGAGCGCGACGTGCGCCGCGCCGTCACCCACAACAAGGGGATCATGAACGGGGTCGACGCCGTGGTCGTCGCCACCGGCAACGACTGGCGTGCGGTCGAGGCAGCGGCCCACGCCTTTGCGTCCCATCGCGGCGTCTACCGCCCCCTGGCCACATGGCGAGAGGACGAGCCGCGGGGAGTCCTCGTGGGCGAGCTGGAGATGCCGCTCGCCCTCGGCGTGGTGGGCGGCGCGCTGCGCGCGCACCGCGGCGCGCGCCTGGCCCTGGCCATCACCGGCGTTTCGACCGCCGCCCAGCTGGCTTCGATCGCGGCGTCGGTGGGCCTGGCCTCGAACCTGGCGGCGCTGCGCGCGCTGGCGACCGAGGGCATCCAGCGCGGCCACATGGCGCTCCACCGTCGCGCCGTGCCCGGAGACAGCGCGTGACCGAGGCCTCGAGTCGCGCCGGCCGGGTGTCGTGGCTGCGCGCCGTGGCGGTGGGCCTGTCGCTGTCGATCTGCGCGAGCGCTGGCTGCTTCCACCCCGAGGTGGTGCGCGTGGTCGACGGCGAGGAGCGCCGCGGCGACTTCGTCACCCCCACCGCGTACGCCGCCTACGCCCGCGCAGCGATCGCCGAGCGCGAGGGGCGCCTGCGGGACGCTGCGCGCGACTACGCCATCGCGGCCGACGACTCGGGGGACGCCGCGGCGTACGCCCGCCTGGGCGCGGTCGCCTGCGCGCTCGGGGACGCCGAGGGGGCGCGCCGCGCCTTCGAGGAGGGGCTGGCCCGTGACGCGGCGGCCGCCGTGGTGCACCGCGAGCGGGCGCGCTGCGCGCTCGGGCGCGGGTCCCACGCCGACGCGGCCGCCGACGCAGCGATCGCGGTGCGCGTCGACCCGGACGACGGCGACGCGGTCATGCTGCTCACCGAGGCCCTGCGCGGCGCGGGTCGCGAGGCCGAGGCCGGGTCCCTGGTGGCGGAGGCGCGCGCCGGGCGAGCCGCCCTGCGCAACGGCGACCACGCCGCCGGCCGCCGCGCCGACCGCGCGCGCGCGGGGGACGGTGTGGTCCTCCCGGCGTCCGCGGCGGCCCGTGGTGCCGATCTCGCCGCAAGCCTCCGCGCCGAGCGACCGACGGTGGCGGACGTCGACGACGCGCTCCGCCGCGGGGAGCTGGACGACGCGGCACACCGCGCGACCGCCGCGCGCCTCGCGCGTGCCGACCTCGCGGCGCGCGCCCTCGCCCACGGGCACCGTGCCATCGCGTCGACCATCGCCCGGCGCGTCGTCGCGGCGGCGCCGGGAAACGCGACCGCGTGGTGCGTCGCCGCGGCGAGCGACGACGGCGCCACTGACGAAGGTGCCCTGCGAGCGCGCCTGGCGAGGCTGCCCTCCGGCACGCCCTCGCCGCTGGCGTCGCTGCTCTACGCCGAGCTGCTGCTGCGGCGGGGCGGACGCGAGGCGGCGATGGCGTGGGCACCAGCCGAGAGCCTGGCCGCGCCGCGCGTCGACCCGCTGGAGGAGGCGGTCCGCCTTCGGCTCGTGGCAGCGCTGGCGCGCTGACCTGTCACTTCGGCAGGACGACCGCGTCGATGACGTGGATGACGCCGTTGCTGCAGGCGATGTCGGCCTGGGTGACCTTCGCGCCGTTCACCATGACCGAGCCGCCCTCGGTCTTCAGCTGGAGATCGGAGCCCTGCACCGTCTTCGCGGACGAGGTCTTCATCGCCTGCTCGGCGGTCACCTTGCCCGGGACCACGTGGTAGGTGAGCACCTTCTTCAGCTTCTCCTTGTTCTCGGGCTTCAGCAGATCCTCCACCGTGCCCTTGGGCAGCTTGGCGAACGCCTCGTCGGTCGGCGCGAACACGGTGAACGGTCCCGCGCCCTTCAGCGTGTCGACGAGCCCGGCCGCCGTCACCGCGGCGACGAGCGTCTTGAAGGAGCCGGCACCGACGGCGGTGTCGACGATGTCCTTCGCGGCAGCGGGCTCTGCGGCGGGCGCGTCGGCGGTCGGCGCCGCGTCGCCCGGAGCGGCATCGGCCGCGGGGGGCGACATGGTCTCGGGCGAGGCGGGGGTCTCGGTGGCGCCGCCGCATCCGGCGGCGACGGCGAGGAGGAACGGCAGGACGAAGGCGGTGACGGTCGAGTTCATGGGCAGCGATTTGCGCCCCTCCGGTTCACTTGTCAACCATTCGTCCAACTTTTGTCTAGGCCAATGTCCATGCTCGCTCCTGTTCGGCAGCGCCGCGCAGCGAGCGCTCCCACCCTTCAGGGCGGCGGAGGCGCCGCCGGAGGCACGCGGGAGCCCCACACCGGCTCGGGCACCTTGCTCGGCGCGTCCTTGTCGGCGTCGTAGGTCAGCTCGAGGTCGAGGTCGTTGTCGCCCTCCTTCAGCTCGAGGTCCTTCCCCGCCGTCTTGCGGATGATGGGGAGGAGCGCGTCGACCCGGACCTTGCCCACCGGCAGGTTCTCGATGACGTAGCTGCCGTCGAGGCCAGTGACGGCGGCGGTCGCGTACTTGAGGACGAACACGTCGGCGAGGAGGAACGGTCGCTTCATCGCGTCGCGCAGGAGGTACTGCCCGGGCGCCTGCGGGTTCAGCGGGATGGGCGAGCCAAGGGGGACCGCGACCATGATGGCGGAGAACTTCGAGCCGTCGAGGTACGGCATGTACGACTCGACCGCGTCCGCGTTCTCGATCTCGAGGCGCTGCCCGTAGGTCATGGCGAGGGTCCGACGCTCGAAGGCGCAGCCGTCGATGGGGACCTTCACCGCGGGGTAGGTCGGCGGCACGAAGGCGTCGTAGCCGGTGACCGCGACCAGCGCATCGGCCACGCCGCCCTTGGCGTCGACCCGGAACAGGCGACCGTAGACGTCGTTCGCCTTGCCGCAGGTGGAGGGGATGGTGTGGACGGTCGGCGTCGGCGTGTCACCCGTGATGGTGATGCGACCGCGCAGCCTCGCCCGCGGGCCGTCGTAGGGCTCCTGCCCCTTGGGGTTCAGGATCTTCATCACCTGCGCCACGGGCGCCGAGCTGCCCAGCCACACCGGGCGCGGCTCGCCTGCGGCGCTGGAGACCGCGCCGGTGCTCGCAGCGCCGGAGGGGGTCGCGCTGGCCGCGCCGGAGGGCGCGGCGCCCGACCCGCAGTCGGCGCACCCGCCGACGCTGACGCCGGCGAGGACCGCCACGGCGATCCGGAGCGCCGCGACCACCAACCGAACGCGCCAGCCGTCCGCGCGGTGCGCGGGCGAGTGGTAAGAAGGTGCGTGCCGGGGGAGGTCGGAGGCCGACCGAGACACGAACCTCATCCGAAGCTGCGGGCCGCCTCGAGCGCCCAGGCCAGCGCCGAGCTCGGGAAGATGCCGAAGAACAGCACCAGCACGCCGGAGATCACCACCGCCGCCACCATGTAGCCGGACTTCATCGGCGTCGCGATGGGGGCGCCGGGCGCCGGATCGCGCATGTACATGAACACCATGACGCGCAGGTAGTAGTACGCCGCGATGACACTGTTCAGGAGCAGCAGCACCGCGAGCAGGTAGAGATCGGCGCCGATCGCCGCCTTGGCGATGTAGAGCTTGCCGAAGAAGCCCACCGTCGGCGGGACGCCGGTGAGCGAGATGAGGAACAGCGAGAAGGCCGCCGCGACGCCGGGGTGACGCTTGCCCAGCCCCGCGAGGTCCTCGTAGCTGACCGCCTCCGCCCCGCGGCTGCCGCACCAGGCGAGCGCCGCGAAGGCACCCACGGTGGAGACGGTGTAGCCGAGCAGGTAGAAGAGCACGCCGCCTTGCGCGTCGACCGGCTCGCGCACCGTCGACGCGACGCCGACCAGCAGGTAGCCGGCGTGGGCGATGCTCGAGTACGCGAGCATGCGCTTGACCGACTCCTGACGGCCCGCGATCAGGTTGGCCATCGTCATCGACAGCACGGCGATGGTGGCGATGACCGGCGGCCAGCCGGTGGCCCAGCTGCGCGAGGCCTCGTCCCCGAATGCGCCGAGGAGGACGCGGAGGAGGACGCCGAACGCCGCCGCCTTGACCGCCGCCGCCATGAACGCGGTCGCCGGGGTGGGCGCCCCCTCGTAGGCGTCGGGCGTCCACATGTGGAAGGGCACGGCGCTCACCTTGAAGGCGAGACCGACGATCATCAGCACCATGCCGACCACCACCAGCCCGAGGCTGCCGCTGGGGCCGCCGGCGGCCGACGACTCGGCCGCGCGCGAGGCGATGGTGACGATGCCCTGGCGCATGCCGGCGAAGTCGGTGTGCCCGGTCGCTCCGTAGAGGAGGGCGCCGCCGTAGATCATCAGCGCCGCGGCGAACGAGCCGAGGAGGAAGTACTTCACCGCCGCCTCGGCGCTGCGCGACGAGCCGCGGCGGAAGCCGGTGAGGCAGTAGACGCCGAGCGACATCGCCTCGAGGCCGAGGAAGAGCGAGATGAGATCGCCCGCGGCGACCAGCACCATGGCGCCGGCCGCAGAGAAGATCATCAGCGGGTAGAACTCGCCGCGGTCGAGCTTGTGCTCGGGCAGGTACCCGCCGGCGACCAGCGCCGAAATGCCGCCGCCCAGGCCGATGATCATGGCGAAGAAGAGCGTGAAGCGATCGATGATCAGGTACGGCGCCAGCTTGGTGACGCCGACCAGCCGCTCCGGGCCGTACAGCCACACCGCCATCGCGAAGATGGAGCTGGCGAACATCGCGATGGCCGAGCCCATGGCGAGCTCGCTGGAGGGGCCGTGCTCCTCCACCACGCGGCCACGGGGGGCCAGCGTTCCCGCGGGGACTGGCACCAGGACGTTGAGCGGCTTCCGCGCGAACGCCTCCGCCATCATCAGGAGGGCGCCGCCGAGGACCAGGATGAGGATCGGCGAGACGGCCAGGAACACCTGCGCGGTCATCACGGCGCACCTCCGGAGGGAAGAGAGCCCGGAGCGGCGGCAGGGGCGACCGTCGCCTCCTTCGCTGCCGCATCCTTGGTGGCGAAGACCGGTGCGCCCTGGAGGAATTTCTTGGGCAGCACCTCCTCCGGGAGGAGGCGCGCCCGCGTCTCGTCGGTGCCCTGGATCACGGCGCTGGAAGCGTCGACGAACATCGCCTGGGTGGCGCGCACCGCAGGTTCCATCCGATCGAGGAAGATGCGGGGAAAGAAGCCGATCACGAAGACCATGACGATGAACGGCGCGACGGCCAGCGTCTCCCTCGGGGAGATGTCGGTGAGGTGCTTGTTCTTGGGGTTGCTGAGCGGGCCGAAGAACATCTTCTGCACGACGCTGAGCATGTAGACCGCGGCGAGGATGACGCCGAAGGCCGCGCCCGCGGCGTGGATGCCGGCGAACGGCCCGAGCCGCTCGGAGACCGCGGTGCCCATGATGACCATGAACTCGCCGACGAACCCGTTGGTGCCCGGCACGCCGACCGAGGCGAAGGTCACGATGAGGAACAGCGCGGCGAACACCGGCATCACCTTGGCGAGGCCGCCACACCCGCCTGGTGGAGGAGTTCGGCGGCCTCGCCAAGGTCATGCCGGTGTTCGCTGCGCTGTTCCTCATCGTGACCTTCGCCTCGGTCGGCGTGCCGGGCAC
>JBKJLX010000669.1:0-2893 GCA_046596645.1 Polyangiaceae bacterium | reverse complement strand
CGGTGAAGCCGGCGCCGTGCATGAAGACGCTGGCCCCGAGGCCGCGCACCTTGCGCTCGCCCCGGGCGAGGCGCTCGGCGTTGGCGCGCTCGATGGCTCCGCGCCGCGCGTCCCAGTGGCTGGCGGCGCGCGCCTTGTCGAGGCACTCGAGCCCGGCGACGCTGGTGCGCAGGACCTGCCCGGTGGCGGTGCTGTCTCCCTCGCGCAGGACGTTCTGCCGCTTGAATTCGAGCGGGTCGCGCGCCAGGCGCTCGGCGACGCGATCGATGTGGCGCTCGATGGCCCAGATGGTCTGCGGCGCGCCGAAGCCGCGGAAGGCGCCGTTCGGCGGGGTGTTGGTGGCGACCGCGACCGCCGAGAGCTGCGCAAACTGCCACTCGTAGGCCCCGGCGGCGTGGAGGAGGCCACGCGAGAGCACCACTGGCGTCAGCGTCACGTAGGCGCCGCCGTCCATGAGGACGTGCATCTTCAGCGCGATGAGGTTGCCATCGGCGTCGCAGCCGCTCGTGATCTCGCAGATGCACGGGTGTCGCTTGGTGGTCGCCTCGATGTCCTCCTTCCGGCCGTAGATCATGCGCACCGGGCGGCCGCTCTTCTTCGCGAGCAACGCGGCGTGAAGGGCGATGACGCTGGGGTACTCCTCCTTGCCGCCGAAGCCGCCGCCGGTGACGGCCTGTGTGATGTGGATCTGCTCGGCCGGCAAGGCGAACGCCTTCAGGAAGGCCTTGTGCACGTAGTACGGGCACTGGATGGAGCCGATGGCGTGCGCGCCCTTCTCGTCCCACCAGGCGATGACGCCCTGGGTCTCGATGTAGAGCTGCTCCTGGTGGTGCGTCGTGTAGCGGCCGGTGACGACCACCGCGCAGCTGGCCAGCACGTCGTCGATGTCGAGCGCCGGCTGGCCGTCCTTCGCCTCGATGCCCTTCTCGATCAGGTACTTCTTCTGCCGGTTGTCCTCGCCCCAGATCACCGTCTCCCCCCGGAGGGAGACCTCGGGGTCGAGCACCGCGGGCAGCGGCTCGACGTCGAGCTTCACCGCCTCCACTGCACGCGCGAGCTTGCGCGGGTCGGCGCAGGCGACCAGCGCCACCGGCTCGTAGCGGTGGTTGATGCGATCGGAGGCCAGGATCGGCTGATCGTCGACGATGGTGGCGACGATGTTGTGCTCGAGATCCGCCGCGGTGACGACCGTGACGTCGCTCCAGTCGAAGCTCGGGTCCAGGTGGACGCCCTTCAGGATCCCCCGCGGTACGTCGGAGCGCACGGTCGCGCCGTGGAGCTCGCCCGGGCGCGGGGGGAGGTCGTCGACGTAGAGCGCGCTCCCGCGCACCTTCGCCTCGCCGTCGGCCCGTCCGACGCTGCGGCCCACCGAGCCGCCGCCCTCCGGATTTCGCCCACGCAAATCGAACGCCGTCGCCATGCTGCCGCGCCTCCGGGCGATGGCCTCACACAGCCGAAGTCGCTTGCGACTTCGGATGGATTGTGAGGCTACAGAGACAATGCGTTTATCAGATCGGCCGCCACCGCGGGAGGCGCACGTCGCCGCCGGGGCCGGCGCCTACAGTGTCGCGCTGGCGACCCGGTGCGGGCGCTCGCCGCGGGGTCGGATCACGAGGAAGAGGGCGATGCCCACCAGCAGCATGATCCCCGCGGAGATGCTCATCATGCGGGTCATGATGATCTCCCGGCCCGGCGCGCGAGAGGCCGTCACCAGCAGGCCGCAGACGAACGTGGCGACCCCGTTGAGGGTCTGGATCATGAAGTTGGCGACGCCGAAGTAGAGGCTGGTCGCGGTGCCGCCGTCCTCGCGAGAGCACTCGGAGATCGCCTCCGCCTCCACCCCGAGGAGCGTGGCGACCATGGGGCCGCCGCAGCCGAAGACGATCATCGCGGTGGTCATCGGAGAGCCGATCACGCCAGCGCCCAGGAATGCGGTGCCGACGTAGACGCCCACCAGGCCGACCGAGGCCGTCAGCATCGCGGTCTGCCAGCCCAGCCGCCGCGAGACCCACGGCGCGAAGAGGAAGAACGGGATCGCGGTCCCCAGGAAAGGCGTCATCACCTGGGCCACGTCGCGCTCGGTGCCGCCCAGCAGGCGCTCGACGATGAAGGGCGCCGACGAGGTGATCACGCTGAGCGCCATCTGCGAGCCGCAGAACAGCACCAGCATGGCCATGAAGCGGCGGTGGCGGAAGATGGCGCGCAGCTGGACGCCCAGCGGGGGCAGCGCGCTGGGCGACGACGGCGCCGCGCCAGCGATCGCCGCCGCCGCACCGGGGGGTTCCACGCGCGGGCGAGCGAAGTACGGCAGCGCCATGAGGACGATCGCGACGCCGGCGAAGACGAGCGCCGCGGTGCGGTAGCCGAGATCGCCGATGAGCTTGGGGCTGAGGACGCTCACCGCCGCGACGCTGCAGAGGAGACCGGCCCCCAGCAGGTTGGAGAGGGTGAGCCGCTCCTTGCGATCGGTCCCCGCGTAGTCGTCGACCAGGCTCCAGTAGGGGATCGAATAGAAGCTGTAGCCGGTGAAGAGGAGGAACATGCCGGCCAGCAGGCACGCCCAGCGCACGCCTGGCGCCTCGCCGAAGGTGGGCCAGAAGGTCAGCGCGAGGCCCAGCGAGGGCAGAACGAAGCAGAAGAGGAGGAGCGTGCGCCGCTCCCGCCCCTTCTCCACCCAGCGATCGGCGAGGCGACCGATGAGCGGGTCGACGCCGCCGTCGAGCAGGCGCGCGAAGAGCAGCGCCAGGCCGACCAGCGACGCCGTGAACAGCAGCTCGCCGCCCGGCGCCTCCTGATCGCTGTACTTGAGCGACCAGGTGAAGAAGAAGCGCACCAGCGCCATGACCCCGAGCTGGCCGCAGAAGAAGAGGAGGTACTGGCCCGGACGCACGAG
>JBKJLX010000662.1:0-10112 GCA_046596645.1 Polyangiaceae bacterium | reverse complement strand
GTGGACGGCGGCGGCACTGGCGGCACAGGCGGCACTGGCGGCACTGGCGGCGCGACCGGCGCTGGCGGCGCGTCCGACGCTGGCGGCGCGTCCGGCCCTGGCGGCGCTGGCGGCGCTGACGGCGCGACCGGCACTGGCGGCGAAGAACCGATCTACGTGGACCTCAAGACGGCAGGGGACTTCGTGGTCCTCGCGGGCGAGACGGTGACGAACACTGGCTTCACCGTGATCCACGGGGATGTCGGAATCAGCCCCGGGAGTGCCATCACCGGGTTTCCGCCGGGCATCGTGAACGGCACGATCCACCTCGCGGATGCCACCGCCGCTCAGGCCAAGGAGGACCTCATCGACGCCTACATTTTCGCTTCAGCGTCGAGCGGCGCGCCGGTGCCCTTGGTGGGCGACCTCGGGGGGATGACGCTCGGGCCGGGGCTCTACGTCTCGAGCTCGTCGATGGAGATCACCTCTGGAGATCTCGTACTCGACGCCGGGGGCAATCAGAATGCGATCTGGGTCTTCCAGATTGCCTCGACGTTCGTCACGATGGTGAATCGTAGGGTCACCCTGGCCGGCAACGCCATGGCCGACAACGTGTTCTGGAACGTCGGCTCGTCGGCCACCGTCGGCGTCGGCTCATTCATGCTCGGCAACTTCCTGACGGAGACATCCATCACGGTCCAGACCGGTGCCACGATGGACGGCCGCTTCCTCACGCACACCGGCGCGGTCACGTTCGACTCCAACGTGGTCAACAAGCCGCCGCCGATAACGCACTAACCCAGCCGGGTGTCTCCGCCCAGGTACCCGTTCACCGGGTGAGCAACCTCGCGATACGTGCTCATACGCGAACGGGGACCTGGCGCCCGTGGCCTCCAGGCTCAAGCGCGTTTGCGCGTGCTGTCCTCGCCGGGCGCGCCTCGTCGCGATCGACGGCGTGGTGTTCCGACCCGCGCCGAGCGGCCATGGGCTCGAGTGCTCGATGAGCAACGCCGGCGACTGCCACGACAACGCCGCCGTCGAGAGCTTCTTCGCCAGCCTGAAGAAGGAGTTCGTCCACCGCCGTCCCTGGGCCACCCGCGCGGCGGCGACGCGCCATCGAGCGATGGGTCGACGGCGGGTACCACCCGCGCCGCCGCCATTCCCACCTGGGCCATCTCAGCTCTTCGGAGTTCGAGCAGCGGTACCATCGGTCAGCGACTCGAGCAGCGTGAGAAACCTGTCCACGAGAACGGAGCGACTCCAGTCGACCCGCACGGCAACGTGAGTCTGCGGGCAGGCCGACACCGGAGGGGTACACTCTTCAGCTCACGGGTCGCACTCGTCCCCGACACAACGCACCGGCTTCACGCTGCCGGCGACCAGCTTGCCGAACCAGTCGACGAAGCGCGTGCCACCCGCCTGCACCGTGTACATGTCGTCGCGGACCGTGATGCAGTGGCCCGAACCGCCGGCGACGAAGGCGCCGAAGTTGGGGGCGGCCTGCTCGATCGCCGAGACCGACGCCAGCATCTCCTCCGTCCACGCCTCCTTCTTCTTGCCGCCCATGGCCGTGAAATACGAGATCTGGTTCTCGTCGTGCATGCGCACGAACTCGCTGAAGCGCGCGGACGGCATGTGGCGCGCGACGCCGAGGTAGAGGTCCGTCAGGGATAGCGCGCGGAGCTCGGCGCGCCCGGGGTCGAGCTCGGGGATGAAGCGGGGGAACGCGGCCTCGGCCTTCCAGGAGGGGAAGCTGTCCCTGAAGAACGTGTCGGTGATGATGCCGGCGCCGCTGTCGCCGAGCTGCACCATCGGCACGCCGTCGTAGTGCTCGCCGATGTGGGCGGACCACAGGGCCGAGCCGTAGGCGCCGGCGCTGCAACCGGTGACCACCACCCGCTCCGGGCGCGGCATGGCGCGGTAGGTGAAGTCGAGGGCCGCCCGGGCGTTCACCGCCCCGCGATGGCGGATGACGAACGCGTCGTCGCCGGGGCCGTAGCGGACGTCGGCGTCGCCCCAGTGAACGTCGCCGGTGCAGTAGGGGACCATCACGTGCCACGCGCCGTGGATGGGGTTGTCGGGCCGCAGCTTGTCGTAGATCCCGTTGGAGTAGCCGAGGTCGACCGCCCAGCGGAGCGCGTCCACGCTGTCGTCGAAGCGACCGCCGGCGGCGCACGTCGCCTCGCTCCAGCAGGCGCCGCCGCCGATGAAGTCGATCACCAGGCGGTCGGTCTGCCCCGGGTAGACCCAGAAGGCGTAGGGCGCGCCGCGGGCGCACAGCGAGCGGCCACCGGGGCGGATCTCGTTCCATACCCCGGGCTCGAGATCCGTCGCGTCCCCCGGGCCGCGGACCCGGCTGGCAGGGCCAGGGCCGCCACCGATGCAGCCGGTGACGGTCGAAAGGACGAGGGCCGCCGCGCCGGCCCGCGCGAGCGTGAGGACGGCGAGCGGAAGGGGCGTGCCCATGCTCACGCCTCGGCCGCGGCGTGCGCAACCTGGGTCGGGACGGGCGCCTCCGCCTCGGCGCGGCGGCGCGCGCGCGACAGGAACGTGTAGACCGCGGGGACGACGTAGAGCGTGAGGAACCCCGAGAGCACCAGACCGCCGATCACGGCGATGCCGAGCGAGCGGCGGCTGCCTGCGGCGCCGCCGAGCTGGAGGGCGATGGGGAGGACACCGAGGATGGTGGCGAGGCTCGTCATGAGGATGGGGCGAAAGCGTGCACGCGCAGCGTCGAGGACGGCGTCGACCTTCGAAAGGCCCTCGTCGCGCCGCTGGTTGGCGAACTCCACCACCAGGATGCCGTTCTTGGTCACCAGGCCCACCAGCATGATGATGCCGATCTGGCTGAAGACGTTGAGACTCTGCCCGCTCGCCCACAGCGAGAGGACGGCGCCGGTCATGGAGAGGGGCACCGTCATGAAGATGATGACCGGATCGACGAAGCTCTCGAACTGCGCGGCGAGCACCAGGTAGACGAGCAGGAGGGCGAACGCGAAGGTGAAGAGGAGGCTGCTCGAGGAGTCGGCGAAGTCGCGTGATTGACCGGCGAGGGCGGTCGAGAAGCTCTGCGGCAGGACCTCGCCGGCGATGGCGCGGAGCTCGCCGATGCCATCGCCGAGGGTCTTTCCCTCGGCCAGGCCGGCGCTGACGGTGGCCGAGACGTAGCGGTCGTAGCGGTAGATGGCGGCCGGGCTCGCGCCCTCGTCGACGTCGACCACCGAGTCGAGCGGGATGAGGTCGCCGCTGCCGCTGCGGACGAAGAGGCGCCCGAGATCGCCCGGCTCGTCGCGGTCCTCGCGCTTCATCTGCGCGATGACCTCGTACTGCTTACCGTTCATGGCGAAGTAGCCGAGGCGCGAGTCGCCCAGCGCCTGCTGCAGGGTGCGAGCGACCTCGCGCACCGGGACGTCGGGCTCGCTGGCGCGATCGCGGTCGACGCGCACGCTGAGCTCGGGTCGGTTCACCTTGAGGTCGACGTCGACGAAGCGGAGGCTCGGCGCCCGCGACGCACGCTCCATGAAGGTCGGGAGCACCTCCTTCAGGGCCGCGAGGCTCGGCGCCTGCAGCACGAACTGCACCGGCTGACCGCCCTGGCGACTGCCGATGGTCGGCGGCTGCGCCGGGAACGCCCGCACGCCGGTGAACTGGCCGGAGGCCCTGGAGATCTGCTGGAAGATCTGATCCTGGGACCGCGCACGCTCCGAGGGCGGCACCAGGTAGATGTTCTGGATCCCGGTGTTCACGCCCCCACCGAAGCCTGCGGTGATCGAGAAGGTGCGGCGCGTCTCCGGGATCTCGGCGCGCACCCACTCGCCGACCTCGTCGAGGCGCGCCTCGGTGTAGGCGAAGGTGGCCCCCTCCGGAGCCCGTACGCTGAGGCGGATGTTCTCGCGGTCCTCCAGCGGCGCCAGCTCGCTCGGGAGCTGGCGGCCGACCACGACCAGGACGGCGATGGCGGCGGCGACGATCGGCCACGCCAGCCAGCGCGCGCGGAGGAACACCGCGAGCGACCGGGCGTAGCCAGCGGTGAGGCGCAGATAGAAGCGCTCGGTGACCCGGTAGAACCAGCTGGGCGTGGCGTGCCGCTTCAGCAGGTAGCGGCACATCATCGGCGAGAGGGTGAGCGACACGAACGCCGAGACCAGGACGCTGCCGGCGACGACGACGCCGAACTCCCGGAAGAGTCGCCCCACCAGCCCCTCGAGGAACACGATCGGCAGGAACACCGCCGCCAGCGTGATGGTGGTGGAGATGACGGCGAAGTAGACCTCCTTCGAGCCCTTCACCGCCGCCTCCAGCGGGTCCATGCCCTGCTCCACCTTGGAGTAGACGTTCTCCAGGACGACGATGGCGTCGTCGCACACCAGGCCGATGGCGAGCACCACGCCGACCAGGGTCAGCACGTTGATGCTGAAGCCGGCGACGTACATGATGAAGAAGGCCGAGACGATGCTCACCGGGATGGCGAGCACCGGGATCAGCGTCGAGCGCCAGTCGCGAAGGAAGAGGAAGATGATCGCCGCGACCAGGACGAACGCGATGATCAGCGTCTCCTCGACCTCCTCCACGCTGCGCCGCACGTAGGTCGTGAAATCGAAGCCGATCTCGACCTGGTACTCGGGCGGGATGTCCTTCTTGATCTCGACCAGCCGGCGGTTGAATTCGTCGGCGATGGCGATGGCGTTGGTGTTGGGCTGGGGGATGACGGCGACGCCGATCATCGGCACCCGATCCTCCTTCAGGCCGAACCGCAGGTTCTGGGCGCCGAGCTCGGTGGACCCCACGTCGCCGAAGCGGATGTGGCGACCGTTCTCGGTCCGGATGGTGATGTTGTCGAACTGCTCGGGGCGCTCCAGGCGCCCCTCGGTTCGAACACCCAGCTCCGTGTTGCGGCCCTCGACGCGCCCCGACGGCAGCTCGACGTTCTGCTCCTCGACCGCGCGGCCGAGATCGCCGGCAGTGACGCCGTGCGCCGCCATGCGGTCGGCGTCGAGCCACATGCGCATCGCGTAGCGTTTCTCGCCGAAGATGCGGACGGTGCTCACCCCGGGGATGGTCTGCACCCGCTCCTTGATCAGGGTGTCGGCGATGTTCGAGATCTCGGTGACGCTCCTGGTCTCGCTGCGCACCGTGAGGAACACGATGGGATCGCTGTCGGCGTCGGCCTTCTCGACCACCGGGGGATCGGCGTCGCGCGGCAACCGGCGCACCGCCTGGGAGACCTTGTCGCGGACGTCATTGGCCGCCGCCTCCATGTCGATGTCGAGGTCGAACTCGACGCGGATCTGGCTCTGCCCGTCCCGCGACGTGCTCGACATCGTCTTGATGCCCGCGATGCCGCTGATGGCCTGCTCGAGCGGCTCGGTGATCTGCGCGTCGACCACCTCCGGCGCCGCGCCCACGTAGCTGGTGGTGACGGTGACGATCGGCGGGTCGACCGCCGGGTACTCGCGCACGCCCAGCAGGTAGATGCCGACCGCCCCGAACAGCAGGATGACGAGCGAGAAGACGACGGCGAGGACCGGCCTCTGGATCGACAGCTCCGGCAGCGTCACAGAGGTGGCCCCTTGGGCTCCTTCACGGGCGGCGCGACGGCCGCGCCCTCGACGTTGCCCAGCGACACCGGCGCGCCCGGCCTCAGCCGGAGCAGGTTCGACGTGATGACCACGTCCCCCGGCACCAGCCCCTTCAGGATCTGCACCGAGGTCTCGGTGCGGACGCCCACCTCCACCACGGCCTCGGTCGCCTTGCCGTCGCGCGCGACGAACACCATGTGACCCCCCCCGGTGGGCACGACGGCCATGCTGGGGACGACGATCCCCTCCTCGTCCGCCGAGAGCTCGATCTCGACGGTGACGAAGCCGCCGGGGAGAAGCTCGCCGCCCGGGTTGTCGGCCAGGGCACGGGCGAGCACCGAGCGCGTCGCGGCGTCGATGCGCGGCTCCACCGCGACGATGGCCGCCTCGTAGGTGCGATCGCGGCCGGGGACGCGGAAGGTGAGCTTGGCGCCCGGGTGCAGCGCCGGCGCGTAGCGCTCGGGCAGCGTGAAATCGACGCGGACCTTCGTGAGGTCCTGCAGGGTCGCCAGCACGCTCGACGGCGACACCCAGGCGCCCTCGCTCACGCGGACCAGGCCCAGCCGCCCGGCGAACGGCGCGCGGATGGTGGTGCGCGAGATGGCGACGGCGAGCTCGGTGAGCTGCGCCTCCGCCAGGGCGCGCTCGGCGACGATGCGCTCGAGATCCTGCGCGCTGGCGAGACCCTCGGCGGAGAGCTGGCGCGCGCGCTTCTCGTTCTCGATGGCCAGCTTGCGGCGGACCTCGAGCGTCCTCGCCTGGGCGCCGAGATCGGCGGAGTCGAGGAGGAAGAGCACCTCGCCCTTCTTCACCTGGGCGCCATCCTTCGCGTGGACCTTGACCACACGGCGCGAGACCTCGGCCACGACATCGACCTGCTCGCGCGCCAGGAGCGTGCCGGTAGCGCTGGCGTTCGCTGCCACCCGACGCGCGGTGACGGCGACGCCGTCGACGACGACCGGCGGCGCCGGTGCCCGTGCCGACCCCGACGGACCGGCAGCGGCTGGAGACGAGGTGGCCGGCCCCCCGCCAGAGATCAGGCGGGCGAGGCGCTCGCGGTAGCCGAAAACGACCAGCACCAGCAGCACCACCGCGGCGAGCGCAAATGCCACGCCACGGGCTGGCGAGCGGCGGGGCGCGTCGACCTCTCGAGAGCTGTTCATCGGGCGGAAGTCGCCCCGGGCGCTCTGCGGCTCGCCAGGTGCCGCGGGGGAGTCCCGCACCTTGGACCACGGGCCCAGGGACGGCAAGGCGTGCGGCCGCAGCAGGTGCGGCGGTCCGGTTCCGGGTTCATGCTGCGTCCCTCGCTGCCGTGTCCGATCCTCTCGTCATCGATCCGCGCATCACCCTCCCGGGGGAGGACCTGGTGTGGACGGCCACCCGCTCGTCCGGGCCCGGCGGGCAGAACGTCAACAAGGTCTCGTCGCGGGTGGAGCTGCGCTTCGACCTGCCCGGCACCGAGGCGCTGGAGACGGCGGTGAAGGAGCGCCTCGCCGTCCTCGCCCGCGGCTACCTCGACGCCGAGGGACGCATCCTCCTCAAGAGCGATCGCACCCGCGATCAACCGCGGAACCTGGAGGACGCGCGGGAGAAGCTGCGCGATCTGATCCAGCGCGCGCTGGTGGTCCCGAAGCCGCGGCGCGCCACCAAACCCTCGCGCGCGTCGAAGCGTCGGCGCGTCGACGACAAGCGTCGACAGGCCGACAAGAAGCGCGATCGGCGCGTCGAGGGCTGATCGCGGGCGCGCCGGGTCGCGTAGCCTGCGGTCTGGCGGCGATGGGCTACTACTGGGCTTACTATCTGGCGCTGATGGCCGTGTCGGCCCTCGCGCAGTACCCGCCGCTGCTGATCGGCATCGTCGGCTTCGTCGTCCTGCGCCCGTTCCTGCCCGATCCGGTCGTCCTCTGGCGGACGTTCGGTCGCGTGCAGAGGCTCCGCCGCCAGATCGAGGCCAACCCGGCGAACGTGACGGCGCGCCGCGATCTCGCGCTCGTCTACCTCGACCGGCTCCGGCCCGGTCGCGCGCTCGAGCTGGTGGAGGAGGCGCGCAAGCGCTTCCCGGAGGACGCAGAGCTCCTCTTCCTGAAGGGCGTCGCGCACCACCGTCGCGGCCAGCACGAGGAGGCGCTCGACCCGCTGGTCGAGGCGGTGGCGCTCGATCCCCGGCTCCGCTTCGGCGAGCCCTACCTGGTGGCCGGCGACGCGCTGCGGGCCCTGGGCAAGACGACCGAGGCCACCGACGCCCTCCAGCGCTTCGTGCGCAGCAATGGCTCCTCGCTCGAGGGCCACGTGAAGCTCGCCCTCGTCCAGCGCGACGCCAGGGACGACGACGCATCGCGCGCCGCGCTCGACGAGGCCTTCCGCACCTGGCGGCAGCTGCCCGGCTATCAGCGGAGGCAGCAGGTCGGGTGGTACCTCCGCGCGCTGCTGCTCCGCATCACTGGCATCTGATCCGAGGGGGACGGTCTTGCCGCGCTACCCTGCGCCGCCGTGACGGAGCTGTTCGCGCCGGTTTGCTCCATCGCCACCACGCGGCGGCGGCGCTTCCTGTGGGCGGCGTGGTGGTCGGAGCCGCCCTCGGCCAGGCCGTTCCGCAAGCCCGACGCCTACGCCGGCGGCGCCCGTACGGCGGAGGACGCACTGCGGGAGGCGGAGCGCGTCGCGGGCCGTCCCCTGCGGCAGATCGAGCCCTACTGGGCGCGGGCCTGGGGGCGCATCCTGGTCGGCCTGCCCCCGTTCTTCGGGCCCGAGCGCAAGGAGCCCGACGGCGAGGAGGTGCCGGGCGCTCCTTTGACCTCCGCGCGCGACGTGCCCCGCTCGCCCTTCACCGAGCTGGGGCTGGAGACGACGGCAACCGCCGACGAGGTGAAGCGTGCCTACCGCAAGCGCGCCCTGGAGACGCACCCCGACCGCGGCGGCTCCGACGAGGCGTTCCGCGCCGTGCAGCGCGCCTTCGTGGCGGCGACCGCGCGCGCGACGGGCCAGAAGCGGCGACGCCGACGCGCGTAGAGGCGCCGGGCCACCGCGACCGCCTACTGCATCCGCAGCCAGGGGTCGGTCGCCTCGAGCGTCCGCGGGCGGCGCAAGATCTGCCCGAGCGCCATCCGCTCCGGGCCGGTGAGCGACCGACCCATGTAGCCCTCGACGTGCGCGACGATCTCGCCGGCGGCGCCGTAGCCCACGGTCGACAGCGGCGAACCAGCGACGTCGAGGAGCGGGCGCGGCCCCGGGGGGAGGATCGCCGGATACGTCGGCACCGGTGCCTGCGATGCCAGGGCCTGCATCTGCGCGGCCTGCGCCTGCTGGGCGATCATCATCTGCTGCACCAGGACGACGCCCTGGAGCTGCGCGGCGTGCTGCTCCAGCGCCGCCTGCCGCTGCTCGGCGAGCGACGCCCGCATCTCCGCGTAGGCAGCGCGGCGATGGGTCGCCTCGCTGGCGCAGCCGGAGGCGAGCGACGCGACCAGTCCGAGGAGCCCCGCCTTGACCGTCAGCTCTCGCAGCATCCTGGGAAGATACCGGGAAGCGGCGCTCGCGGCGAGGGCGGCCACGGTCAGCCCTTCACGGCGCCGGCGGCGAGCCCGCGCACCAGCTGGCGCTGCACCATGAAGAAGGCGGCGATGACCGGGAGCGACACCAGGAGGGACCCCGCCGCGAAGGACCCCCAGTCGGGGTCGAACCCGCCCACCGACTGCTGCAGCGTCACCGGCAGGGTGTAGCTGCGGACGTCGTCGAGGAAGAGCGCGGCGAGGACGAACTCGTTCCACGCCGTCATGAACGAGAACAGCGCGGTGACGGCCAGCCCGGGGCGCACCAGCGGCAGCAGCACGTGGCGGAACGCGAACCAGGGGCTCGCGCCGTCGAGGAGCGCAGCCTCGTCGAGGTCCCGGGGCAGCGCGTCGAAGTAGCCCTTCAGCATCCAGATCGAGAAGGGCACCGAGCCGGTCGCGTAGACCAGCACCAGGCCGGCGGTGGTCCCGAAGAGGCCCAGCACGTCGAGGAGGAACAGCAGCGGCACCGCGGTCACCACCGCGGGGAACATCTGCGAGATCAGCATCGCGCGCAGCCCCGCCGCGCGACCGACGAAGACGAAGCGCGAGAAGGCATAGGCGCAGGTCAGCGCAAAAACGAGGCCGACGGCCGTCGCCGCCAGCGACACGACGATCGAGTTGCCGAGCTGCTCGAAGAACACCAGCCGGCCGCCGAAGTCGCGCGCGAAGATCACCCGCTCCAGGTGCGTCAGGCTGGGCTCGCGCGGCAGCGGGATGGCCCCGGTGGCGCCGATGCGACCGCTGGCGTCGGTCGCCGTCTTCACCACCCAGAGCACCGGGTAGAGGACGACGGCGCAGGCGACGAGCAGCGCGGCGTGCACGCCGATCACCTCGCCCAGCCCGGGGCCCCGCTGGCCTTGCCGCGCGATGGTCACGTCGGGGCCGCCTTCGCCGAGACGCGCTCGCCCACGCGCGAGAAGAAGAGCAGGAAGAAGAAGATGAGGACCGAGTACGCGGCGGCGTAGCCGTAGCGCTGCCCGCGCTCGAAGGCCCAGCGGTACGC
>JBKJLX010000425.1:0-20701 GCA_046596645.1 Polyangiaceae bacterium | reverse complement strand
CAACTACGTCATCCCCGGCAACGACGACGCGATCCGATCCATCCGCCTCATCACCACCCGCATCGCGGACGCCTGCATCGAGGGCGCGCAGCGCCGCCGCGAGGTTCCTGCCGATCGGGACGGCGGCGGGGGCCGCGATGGTGGCCGTCGCGAGGACGTCGTCTACGGCCGTCGCTCGCGCGGTTGAGCGCGGGGACCTGAGGAGAACGACATGGCCGCCATCAACACCCAGCAGATCAAGGAGCTCCGGGACCGGACCTCCGCCGGCATGAGCGACTGCAAGTCGGCGCTCACCGAGGCCGACGGCGACCTCGAGAAGGCCGTCGAGATCATCCTCAAGAAGGGCCTCGCCAAGAGCGCCAAGCGTGCCGGTGCCGTCGCCAGCGAGGGCGAGGTCCGCGCAGCGATCTCGGCCGATGGGCGCAGTGCCTCCATCGTCGAGGTCAACATCCAGACCGACTTCGCTGCGCGCAGCGAGGGCTTCCTGCAGTTCGTCGGCGACGTGATGAAGATCGCCCTCGCCGCGAAGACCGGCGCCGACCTCAAGGCCGAGCCGCTGGCCGGTCAGACCGTCGCCGACGTCGCCGTGGGCCTCACTGCCAAGATCGGCGAGAAGGTCGACGTCCGCCGCTGGGACCGCGTCGAGGTGCCCGCTGGCAAGCAGGGCCTCGCCCACGCCTACAACCACATGGGCGGGAAGATCGGCGTCGTCGTCGCGGTGGAGGCGGAGAGCGACGTGGCGGTGAAGCACGCCGATGTCGTGAAGTTCGTCGACGACACCGCGATGCAGATCGCGGCGATGAACCCGCTGGTCACGCGCCGCGAGGAGATCGCCCCCGATCAGCTCGCCAAGCAGAAGACCATCTTCGAGGGCCAGCTCCGCGAGGACCCCAAGCCCAAGCCCGAGGCGGCCTGGCCCAAGATCATCGAGGGCAAGGTCAACAAGTGGTACTCGGAGATCGCGCTTCTCGAGCAGGAGAGCGTCGTCGTCCCCGGCAAGACCATCCAGGCCCTGCTCGACGAGGCCGGCAAGGCCGCAGGCGCCAAGCTGTCGCTGGTGCGGTTCGTCCGCTTCGAGCGCGGCGAGGGCATCGAGAAGGTGCAGGGCGACTTCGCCGCCGAAGTCGCGGCGATGGCGAAGGCGTAAGTTGCTGGAGGGGCCTTGCTGCGCGGCCCCTCGACCTCCCGCTGGCTCCGCCGCTCCGCGACGGAGCCTCCCTCCCCCGAAAGCGCGCCTCCGCGGTGAGTCCGGGATGCGGCCTGAAGCGTGTTGCCTGCCGGGTGACGACGCTTCGGCGCCGCATCCCGTCCTGACCGCTGCGCGTGCTCCGCTGCGCTCCGCGGATTCGCCCCGGTGAAGCTCCTGGCGGTCAGCGTGGATCTGGACGAGGTGCATCGGCACCTTGCGGTGCACGGCCTGGGCGCATGCGGGGGAGGTCGGCCATCATTTCGCTTCGGGCTGCCGAGGGCGCTCGCCTGGGCGGCGGGGGCGGGGGTGCCGCTGACGCTGTTCGCGGTGGCGGAGGACGCGCGCGACCCGCTCGTGGCGCGGGCGCTGCGCGAGGCCTGGGAGGCGGGCCACCCGGTGGAGAGCCACTCGGCGGCCCACCGCTACGATCTGACACGCATCGACGACGCCGCGCAGCGCCGCGAGGTCGGCGGGTCGCTCGCGCTGCTCACGTCGGTCACCGGTCGCCGCCCGGTGGGCTTCCGCGCGCCCGGCTACCTGATCGACGATCGCGTGCTCGATCGGGTGGAGGAGGCGGGCCTGCTCTTCGACGCGTCGGTGCTCCCGTCGCCTGCTTACGTCGCCGCCAAGGCGCTGGTCCTCGCGGGGATGGCGCTACAAGGCAGGAGCAGCGCATCGCTCCCCCGCGGCGCGCGCATGGCGACCGCGCCGCGCGCCCCCTATCGTCCAGGGCGGCCGTTTCACCGGCGCGGAGACAGGGACCTGATCGAGCTGCCCATCGCGGTCACGCCGCGCCTGCGCCTTCCGGTCATCGGCACCTCGCTGGGCGCGCTGCCCCGGCGTGTCGCGCGGGCGGTGGCGCGATCGCTCGCCGCCGACGATTTCGTGGGCCTCGAGCTCCACGCCATGGATTTCCTCGCCGTCGAGGACCCGGGCCTCGCTCCGCTGCGCGGCCTCCAGCCCGAGCTGCGGCGGTCGCCGGCGGCGCGGGCGGCGTCGATCTCGGCCTTCGTCGAGGAGCTGCGCGCGCTCGGCTTCGCCGCCGTCACCCTCGAGGACGCGGCGCGCGCCTTGTCGGCTACGCTCCCGCGCGCTCGATGAGCCCCCGGCACGAAGACCCTCCGCGCGGCGGCCCCTTGCCGCCGGGCGCGCACGAGGACGATCACATCTTCGTCGACCGCGTCGAGAAGTCCTTCGGCAAGAGCGCCGTCATCCGCGGCGTCACCATGCACCTCAAGCGGCGGCGGACCGCGGTCATCATCGGCGGCTCCGGCGCCGGAAAGACGACGCTCCTCCGCATGCTCATCGGGCTGGAGAAGCCGAGCACCGGACACATCTGGCTCGATGGCGTCGACATCGGCCCCCTCGGCGACGTGGCGATGAACCGCGTCCGCCAGAAGTTCGGGATGGTCTTCCAGTACGCGGCCCTCCTCGACTCGCTCGACGTGTTCGAGAACGTCGCCTTTCCGCTGCGCGAGCACCGCAAGCGGATGAGCAAGAAGGAGGTCCGCGACAAGGTGCTCTCCATGCTCGAGTCGCTGGGCCTGGGAGGTAAGCACCAGAACATGCCGAGCGAGCTGTCGGGCGGTCAGCGCAAGCGCGTCGGCCTGGCCCGGGCGCTCATGCTGGAGCCGGAGATCCTGGTCTACGACGAGCCCACCAGCGGCCTCGACCCGCTGACCAGCCGCATGGTCGACGACCTCATCGAGGAGACGCGCGAGCGGTACGGCATCACCAGCGTCGTCATCTCGCACGACATGGCCAGCACCTTCCGCATCGCCCACCACGCGTACCTCCTGGTCGGCGGCAAGGTGATCGCCCACGGCCCGCCGGACGAGCTGGCCCACGGGGACAACCAGGTCGCCCGCGACTTCATCATCGCGAGCGGGGTCGCGACCGATCGCATCGGTCGCGTCGACGGCTACGAGCACCGCGAGGACGGCGAGGGCGCCGCGCCCACCGCCCTGCGCGCGCCCGCGGCGCCTCTCGCCGGTCAGGGTCCACAGGGCAACGGCGGACCGGCCGCGCCTTGACGCCCCGCGCGGCCGGGGAGATGCCGCACCCCGATGATTGACGCGGTCCTCAAGGTTGCGCTGGAAGAGGCGCAGGGAAAGCCCGGCGAGGGCGGCTACGTCGACCTCCCCGAGGGGCGGAAGATCACCCTGCACACGGCGCACGCCGGCGTGGGCTTGACCGTCACCAAGATCGACCGGGTCGCCACGACCGGTGGGGTGGTCCGGGCGCGCAACGAGCGCGGTGAGCTCTTCATCCTCCCCCTGGAGGACGTCTTCGCCGTCAGCGTCGAGGGCAACCGTAGCGGCGCCTCGGGCTCGCCACGCAGGGCCGGCTTCCTCGGCTGAGGTCCGGTTGGGGGTCGTGGTCTTGCTGCGGTTTGGCGTCCCGGCGAGGCCGGCTGGTATGGTCTCGCGACACCCATGACGGCGCGCCGCCTCCTCGCCATCTCCGCCGTCGTGCTGGCCGCATCCTCGGTCAGCACGTTCGGCACCGACGCCATGGCGCAGGACGCCGCGGGCGCGGAGGCCCTGTTCGCCGAGGGCAAGCGGCTCGCCTCCGACTCGCGCTGGTCCGAGGCGTGCCCCAAGTTCGCTGCGAGCCATGCCGCCGACGCCTCGGTGGGGACGCTCCTCAACTGGGCCGACTGCCTGGAGAAGGAGGGCAAGATCGGCAGCGCGCTGATCCGCTTCCGCCAGGCGGAGGAGCAGCTGAAGTCGGCGGGGGACGGGCGCGCCACCGTCGCCGGCGAGCGCCGCACCGCCCTGGAGTCGCGCGCGCCCCGCATCCTCATCCGCTCGACCTCGGCGCCTCCCGATGGACTCCAGGTGACGCTCGACGGGGAGCCCGTCGCGCTGGAGGGCGTCGCCGCGGCCGGCATCGAGCGTGTCGTCGATCCCGGCGCGCACGCGGTCGAGGTGAAGCGCGATGATCGCGTCCTCGAGCGACGCGACGGCGAGGCTGCGGAGGGTGTCGCCTTCGAGCTGTCCCTCGACCTCGCCGCCATCGACCTCGCCCACGCGGCGCCGGCACCGCCCAAGCCCGAGAAGAAGCCGCGAGGCGAGCCGCCCAGCCAGGTGCCGATGGCGCTGGGGTGGACGCTGGTCGCGACCGGTGGCGCGGCGCTCCTGGTCGGCGGCACCCTGGGCCTGGTGGCGCTCGGCGCCGCGGGAGAGAAGGACGAGCCAGGGCACTGCGTCGACGACATCTGCTCCCCCACCGGGGTGGACGACGTGCAGACCGCGGGAGACCTGGCCGAGGCCGGGCAGTGGGTCGGCATTGCCGGCATGGCCCTGCTGGCCGTCGGCGTGACGCTGGTGCTGACCGCCCCGTCGGACGAAGAGGCCACCGCCTTCGCGCCGCTGCGCGTGGTGGCGTCGCCCGGCCGCCTCTTCCTGGACGGACGCTTCTGATGAGGCACGCACAGCGCCCCACGACGGGCCCCGGCCGTTCCTCCGCCTGGGTCGTGGCGCTTGCCACCGCGGGCCTCCTCGGCGCTGCCTGTCGCGACATCGTGACCGACGACGTGGTCGACGCCCAGGGCGCGCTCTGCGACCGCCTGCGGGCCTGCGACCTCGAGGGCTGCCGCGAGGTCACCCGGTTCTTCGAGACCAGCGAGGGCAAGGAGGTCGACGCCTACCTCCGCGAGTTCGCGGCGCAGGGCTGCGACCAGGGCTGCGGCGCCGCTCCCCTCTGCATCGACATCCCCCCGATCTGCGTCGACATCGGCCAACCCTGCGATGTCGACAGCCCCTACTTCTGCTGCGACGCCACCAAGGGGTCGACGACCTGCAAGGCGGACGTCGAGGGCGGCGACGGGCGCTGCTGCAAGGGCCCGGGTTTGCCCTGCGAGGAGAGCGCGGAGTGCTGCGCCCTCGACGACGGTCAGCGACTGCGCTGCGAGGAGGCACCGTCGGCGGCCCGCGGCCAGACGACCTGCGGCGGCGTCCCGGCGTGCATCCCCTTCGAGGAGGCGTGCTCGGAGAACGCGGAGTGCTGCAGCCGCTCCTGCGTCGACGGGCTGTGCGATCGCATCTCCTGCGTGCCCACCGGCGGCTCCTGCGGCGGAGGCGACGTGTGCTGCTCCGCCGCCGAAGTGTGTGGTGAGGGCGGGGTCTGCGCGCCGCCCCCCAGGTGCACCGGCGAGCCGAACGAGCCCGCCGACTGCCCCTGCGTCGACAACGGCGACCCCTGCGACATGGCGATGCCGTGGTCGTGCTGCTCCGACCAGTGCATGGTGACGCTCGCCGGCGACGCCTTCTGCGGGGAGGAGGGCTGCTTCCCGATCGGCGCCGACTGCGCGTCCGACGACCAGTGTCAGTGCGGCGGCGAGCGGCCCGACGGGGCCTGCCTCGAGATCGCCTCCGGCGACGGCGGGTCGCAGCGCGCTTGCTTCGAGCTGGGCTGCGAGTCCGACGCCAGCGAGTCGTGTGCGGCGGATCGTCCGTGCTGCGCAGGCCTCTCCTGCGTCATCGACCCCGGCGACGACGAGGGAACCTGCCTCCGCCAGTGCAGCGCCACCGAGTGCGAGGGGCGCAGCCCCCAGTCGTTCGGCACCGCGATCACGCCGACCGAGGAGCTCGCCGGGGACGAGGACGCGGCCTGCCTGGCGGCGGCCGCGTGCGCGAGCGCCATCTGCGAGTTCGACGACTACTGTTGCTGCTTCACCTGGGACCCCGTCTGCGTCGGCCACGCGAAGGATCTCGCAGCGTCGGGGGACACGAACTGCGAGCCGTGACCGGAGCGGGAGAGGCAGTGGGAGGTGCGACGTGGGCGCCGGTGCCGCCGCCTGTGCCACTGTGAGCCGGTCGCTGGCTCTCCCCGCGACCCCGTCGGCGCCATTCCCCAAGTCTTTCAGGGTCTCGACCGCCACGAGCCGGATGGTTCGCGGGTTGCAAAGCGAGCGAACCATGCGCCTTCTCCCGTCGGCTGCTCTCCTCTCGGCGACGCTCGCGCTGGCGTTGCTCGCCGGGTGCGACGCCGGTCTGGAGGGCGACGACGCGGGCTCCGGCGGCTCCGGCTGCGAGGAGGCCGGGTGCCCCGAGGGCCAGGGCGGCTCGGGCGGAGGCACCGGGCCCCGCGTCGGCGCCGACGAACCCCGGGACGCCGGCGACGCCGCGAACGGTGCGACCGGCGCGTCCGGCTCCGGAGGCGGCGACGAGGGCACCGGCGGCGGACCGTTGAGCGAAGGGGCGCTCTGCGAAAGCATCCAGACCGGCACCGACTCCGTGGTGCTGCGCGTCGACGACTCCAACGCTTTCGCGGCGCCGCTGCTCGTCGATGCGCTGCTCGAGGACTGGGACGGGAAGTCGCCGCTCCCGGCGCGGCCCACCGAGTTCCTGAACGTGTACGCCCCCGAGGTCCCGGTCGACGGCCTGGCGCCCGGCCACGCGTTCGACGCGGGCATGGTGACCGTCGCGGCCGAGGGCGAGCAGGTCTTCGCGCTGCAAGTCGCGGTGCGACACATCCCGGAGGTCGCCTCGAGGCCGCGCTCGGTGGCGCTCTTGATCGACACCTCGCCCTCGGTGGCGCCCTCCCTCGACCGGCTCCTCGACGCGGTGGACGTCGTCGTCCAGCAGCTCCAACCCCAGGACTCCCTTGGCGTGTACTCCTGGTCGGTGGACCCGGTGGCGCGCCAGATTCGCCAGGTGGTGCCGCTCGGCGAGCTCGCCCTCGACCCGGAGGTCCTGCGTGACGCGGTCACCCGCGCCATCGACCTGGGAGGCGCGAACGATCTCGGTGCGTCTCTGGTCGAGGCCCTGGGGCAGGCTCGCGCCGGTGGCTCCGCCGAGGGGACGGTGCTGCTCATCTCTGACGGGAGCGCCGGCATCGACGCGAAGTCGCTGCAGACCGTGAGGAGCTTCGCCACCGATCCTGAGATCCCGGTGCGCGTGGTGGGGATCGGCGTGGGACCGGCACGCGGCTACAGCGACGACGTGATCCGCGCGATCACCGACGCCAGCGGCGGCGCCTCGCTCTACTTCGACGGCAGCGTGGCCGCGACCGACTTCCTGGCCGAACGCTTCGTGGAGATGCTCGACATCGGCACGCGCGATGTGCGGCTGCGGCTCACGATGCCCCCGGGGCTGACGCTGGTGGCGACCACCGGCGGGGAGACGTCGGAGGGCTCGGCGTCGGGCGACGTCGCGGGGCAGAACCTGGCGGTCGGGGGCACGATGACCTTCCACGAGTACCTTCGCTGGGACGCCGGAGCCGTGAGCTGCGAGGGCGTGGCGTGGAGCGTGATCCGCGGGTCGGGGGCGGAGGAGTCGACCCTGGGCAGCGGCGTGATCGCCCTCGCCGACGTGCTCGACGCCAGGGCCGAGACGCTGGCGACGATCGAGGGCTCGGCGGTGGTTGCGGCCGCTGCGGCCATGCAGGGGCCGACCCCCGAGCGCATGGCGGTGGGCATGGCGGCCATGCGCTACGCGCACACCCGGATCACCGAGATGCAGCTACCGTGGGAGGGGCGTCCGCTGGCGTCGCTCTGCATGTCGCTCCAGCGCGCCTGCGAGAAGGTTGGAGACGCGTGCGACACGTGCCCGGCCGCCGTCACCGACGACGCAACCGACGAAGTGAGGCCCTGATGCGCACCCTCCGCCGCGAACGACTCTCGATGGCGCTGCTCGTCCTGGGGACGCTCGCGGGCACGCTCAGCGTCGGTGCCTGCAATGCCCTGGAAGGCATAGGGACGGACGGCGACGGCGGCGACGACAACGGAGGCGACGGCACGGCGACCGGCGTCGGTGGCGGCCTGGGCGCCGCCGCCGATGGCAGGGAGGGGAACGGCGCCAGCGTCGAGGAGACCTCCACAGGGGCCGAGGTGGGCACTGGGGGGGGCTCCGTCAACGCCGCGAGCACCGGCTCCGGCGAGGGCGGCTTCTCGGGGGGCGTCGGCGGCGGTGAGGGCGTCGGCGGCGATCCCGACCAGCCGCCGCCCCCGGCCTGCTACGACCACGTCGAGAGCTTCATGGGCACGGCACACGTCGTGGTCGACGACTCGAACTCCTACGCCTCGCCGAAGTTGGTCCACGAGCTGGTGGCAGACTACGACCCGGAGCGACCGCTGCCGGTGCGACCACACGAGTTCCTCAACCACTACGCGCGGAAGATCGCGGAGGCGCGGCTGAACGAGACCGCCGCCGAAGGGCTCCACCTGGGCGGCGACGCGCGCCTGCTGATCGCTCCCACCGCGACCGCGACCGGCGTGGCCGAGCTGCTGGTGACGTTCACCGCGCACGGGGAGGTGCCGACGGCGCGGCCGGACGTCACCTTCGTGCTCGACACGTCACCCTCGATGAACGGGCAGGGGACCGACCGCCTGGCGGGCGTCGTGAACGGCGCCGCCCAGCGCCTCCGTGAGGAGCAGAAGGTGGCCGTGCTCACGTGGAACCCGGTGCAACCCGTGGTCCGCGAGTTCGAGAGCTGGAACCCCTCGGCGCTGCCGGACATCGTCGCCGCGGCGCGCGTCCTCGATCCCGACGCAAACTTCTCGGCCGCGCTGAGATCGGCGCTGGTGATGGCGCGTCGGCAGGCCGACGCGGAGAACCGCCCGGGCGTGATCGTGGCGGTGAGCGATGGAAGCACGCCGCTGGACGACCAGCTTCTCAGGGACATCGAGACCGAGCAGGACGCGCAGCCGTCGATCCGGATCGTCGGCATCGGGGTCGGCCCCGCCCGCGGCTACTCCGACGAGGTCTTCGACGCCCTCACCGACCAGAGCGGCGGCGCCTACGACTATGCGTCCGATGCGGAGAGCGCGGAGCGCGGGCTCGCCGCGCGCTTCGACGAGCTCACGCGCCTCGCTGCGAGCGACGTGCGGCTCGACATCTCGCTGCCCGAGGGGGTGACGGTCGCGGCCGTCGCCGGCGGGAACGTGTTTCCCTCCGACGATGTCGGGTCGTTCGACGTCGGGCGCAACCTCGGCGTCGGCGGGACCATGGCGTTCCACCTGTACCTGACCGTTCCCCCCATCCCGGCGCTCGATCCATGCGCGACCCTCGGCGTCCGTGTGCGATGGACGGACGTGCTCGACGGCGCGGCGCGCAGCTTTCCCGAGACGGCGGCCGACGTGATCTTCATGCCCTTCGGCGAGGCGCTCGCCGACGGGGCGACGCACTCGGTGGGGCTCCTGCGCAGCTCGGCGGTCGTCGCCACCGCCGAGGCCATGCGCGGGCCCCAGCCGCTCCGGCTGAAGGCTGCGGCGGATTTGCTCCGGCAGGCGATCGAGGCGGGGGCCGACGACGACGGGAGCCTCGGCTCCTTGTGCGCCGATCTGGCGCTGGTGTGCGCCCCCAGCGGCACCTCCTGCGCCTGCGAGCCCTGACGACACGGGCTGCGCGCCGGCCTCCGCGGCGCGATACTGCCCGCTGATGCAGTCCCCCACCGCGCGCTCCCTCCGTAGCCCCCTGCGCGACGACGTCGCGGAGCGACGGGCGGGCTTCCTCGCTCGGGTGCCGGGGCTCGAGGTCGAACTGCCGCCCGTTGCCGCGGGTCGCGAGCTCGGGTGCGCCGTTGCCCGCGCGTGGGACGAGGTCGTCCGTCCGCTCCTGGCCGAGGCCATCGCCCGACGCCCGGAGGTCGCCGCGGGCCGCGGCATCGAGGTCGCCGCGGTCGGCGGCTTTGGCTGCGGCGCCCTGGCGCTGGCCAGCGACCTCGACGTGCGAATCCTGGTGAGGGACGAGCGCGACGCCTCGGAGGTCGCCGACGCCATCCTCTACCCGCTGTGGGACGCCGGGCTCTCGGTCGGTCACCAGGTCCTGATCCTGGCGGACGCCATCGACGTCGCGCGCGAGGACCTGACCACCGCCACCAGCCTGCTCGACTGGCGGCACCTGGCAGGGCGGCAGGACCTGGGCGTCGAGCTCCTGGTCCGGGCCAAGGCCGGCCTCTTCGCCCACGGCGAGCTGCCGCGCTTCATGGCCCGCCTGGTCGACGAGGTCTCGCAGCGCCACGCGCGCTTCGGCGGCAGCGTCTACCTGCTCGAGCCGGACGTGAAGAACGCCGACGGCGGGCTGCGGGACGTGGACGTGATCCGCTGGGCGGCCGCCGCGCGCTGGGGCGTGTCGGACGCGGCGTCGCTGGTGCGCATCGGCGCCATCGTCGCGCGCGAGGCGACGGAGCTGGGCGACGCGGCGGAGCTGCTGTGGCGCGTGCGCAACCTGCTCCACGCCCACGCCGGGCGCCGCAGCGACCGCCTGACCTTCGACGAGCAGGAGGTCATCGCGCCGCTCCTCGGCTACGGGGACGGCGGCGAGGGCGTGGAGCGGATGATGAGCGCCTACTACCGTGCGGCGCGCACCGTCTCGCGCGGGCTGGACATGATGCTCGCCCGCGCCACGCCGTCGACCGCGCGCCGCCGCCCCAAGGACGAGGATCTCGGCGACGGCGTCCGCCTGTTCGACGGCGCGGTCACGCTGGGCGACCCCGGTCGGCTGCCCGACGAGCCGACGCTGGCGCTTCGCGCGCTGCGCGCCGCGGTCGACCGCGACGCGCCGCTCCTGCCCTTTGCGCGCGACGCGATCGTGCGTGCGGCGAGCGATCCCGCCTTCGGCGAGCGGCTTCGCGCCGACCCGGGGGCGGGCAAGCAGTTCGTCGACCTGGTCGCCTCCCGCCGGGAGACCAAGCTCGCCCGCGGCAGCGCCCTGAAGGAGATGCACGACCTCGGCTTGCTCCTGGCGATGATCCCGGAGTTTTCGCCGGTGGTCGGGCGCGTCCACCACGACACGTACCACGTGTACACGGTCGACGTTCACTCGGTGGCGGCGGTCGATCGCCTGGCGGCGCTGGCGCGCGGCGAGCTCGCCGCCGACTACCCGCTGGCATCGCGCGTGGCCGCCGAGGTGAGCCGGCGGGAAATGCTGGTCTTCGCGACGCTGCTCCACGACGTGGGAAAGGCCATCGGCGGCAAGGACCACAGCCAGCGCGGCGCGGTGATGAGCCGCGACATCCTCGGCCGCCTCGGCTTCCGCCCCGACGCGGTGGAGGACGCGTGCCACCTCATCCAGGAGCACCTGACGATGTACCGCCTGGCGACCCGGCGCGACGTCGACGATCCAGCCACCATCGCCGAGACCTGCCGCGCGGTCCGCAGCCGCGAGGGCCTGCGCGATCTGTACCTGCTCACGGTGGTGGACCTGTCGACGACCAGCCCCACCTCGATGACCTCGTGGAAGGCGCGCATGCTGGACGAGCTCTTCCTCGCCGCCGACGCCGCCCTCGCCCCCTCCGAGCTGGCCCCGCCGGGTGCCCGCGAGACGCTGGCCCTCTCGGCGGCGCTGGAGGCGCTCGATCTCGCGCACATCCCCGGCGGTGACGCGTCGGAGACGGTGCGCGCCCACCACCTGCGCGACTTCGTCGCGTCGATGCCGGACCGCTACCTCCTGGTCAGCGCCCCCGAGGCGGTGGCGGCGACCAGCGAGCTGGTGCGCGTCCACCGCGCCGGCGGCGAGGCGTGCTCGGTCGCGCTGCTCCCCTCCAGCGATCCCGAGACCGCGGAGCTGTGCATCGTCGCGCCCGATCGCCCTGGCGTGCTCGCCGCCATCGCCGCGGCGATCGCCGCAGCGCGCCTGGAGGTGCACGCGGCGCAGGTGCACGGCACCTCGGCCGGCGGCCCGCCTCTTGCGGTCGACGTCTTCTGGGTCCGTGTCCCCTCGGAGGGCGTAATCGGCATCGAGCGCGCGCTGCCCCGGCTGCGGCGTGACCTGGCGGCGGTCCTGGTGGGGGACGTCGACCCGCGGACGCTGCTCCGCCCCGGCTCACCGCGGCGCGAGCGCGCCGGCCCGCGCATCGCTACCACCGTCGCCATCGACGACCGCGCCTCGCCCACGCACACCGTGGTGGAGGTCGTCACCAGCGATCGCCCCGGCCTGCTCTTCGGCATGGCCGACGCGCTGTTTCGCCTGGGGCTCTCGGTCGCGGTCGCGAAGATCTCCACCGAGGGCACGCGCGTCACCGACGTCTTCTACGTGGCCGACGCCGCCGGGGCGAAGGTGACCAGCTCCCGCACCGCGGAGATCGAGCGGGCCCTGTCGACTTCGCTGGAGGCGCTGGGGGGCTGACGAGTGGCCGGCGTCCGGCATCCGGTTCCGGTTCCGGCATCCGGTTCCGGTTCCGGTTCCGGTTCGCGTGGGATACGACGGCTGCGCATGTCGACCTCGCTCCGCGCGCTCCTCCTCTCCTCCGCCCTCGCCGTCTCCGCGCTGGCGTGCTCGTCGACCCCGCCGGCGACCCAGCCGGACCCGGAGCTAGATCCGCTGGTGGACGACCCGAACGCGGTCGCCCCCGCCTCCAGCGCCGAGGTGGAGCAGGCCATCGCCCACGTGAAAGCCGAGCGCTTCGCCGACGCGATCCCGCTGCTGGAAAAGGCGATCGCAGCCAACGCGAAGAACGCGCAGGCGCACTACTACCTGGGCGTTTCGCTCGAGGGCACCGGCAAGAAGGCGGAGGCAGAGAAGGAGTACCAGGACGCGCTGGCGGCGGACCCGGCGCTGGTCGAGGCGGCGCAGAACCTGGCCGCGATCCAGCTCGACGAGCCGCCGCGCCCCAAGGAGGCGATCGCGGTGCTCCAGGCCGCCCTGAAGAAGAGCCCCGGGCACCCCAAGCTGCTCCACAACCTCGGCTACGCGCTGGGGCTCGACGGCGACGTCGACGGCGCGGTCAAGGCGTACGAGCAGGTGGTCGCCAAGGAGGACGGGCCCCAGGTGCGCTTCGCGCTCGGCACGCTGCTCTTCGATGCCAAGCGGTTCGACGCCGCAGTGCCGCACCTGCGCAAGGCGGCGGAGTCCGCGGGGGACGACGTTGCGACGCTCGCCACCATCGCCCGCATGATGGGGCACGCCAAGGCCTTCGGCGACTGCGTGAAGCTCCTCGACCAGGTCATCGCGAAGAAGGCCGACGTCGCCGAGCCCTGGGTCCGCCGCGGCCTTTGCAAGCACGAGCTGGCCGATGAGCCGGGCGCCACCAAGGACTTCGAGGGCGCGATACAGGTCGACCCCAAGTTCGCCGCCGCCCACTACTACCTGGGGGTCTCCCTCGCGACCCAGGGCAAGAAGGCCGAGGCGAAGAAGGCGCTGAAGCAGGCCTCGGAGCTCGGCAAGGGGACGCCCATCGGCAAGCAGGCGGACGACAAGCTGAAGGCGATCAAGTAGCCGGTGTCCGGTGTCCGGTGTCCGGTGTCCGGTCTCCGGTTCTGCTCAAGCCCCGAGGAGCGCGAGGACCCGATCGAGCTCGTCGAGCGACCCGTAGTGAATGGCGAGCTCGCCGCTGCCGTCCTCGTCGCGCACCTCGACCCGGGTGCCGAGCCGCCGCGCGAGCCGTGCCTCCAGGTCGCGCACCGACGCGCTCTTTCCAGGCTTCGCCTGCCCGGTCGCCCCGTTGCCGGCGGCGCCACTCTTCGGTGCGCTGCTGGCCCGCGCGCGAGCCTCGCGCACCAGGCGCTCCACCTCGCGCACCGGCAGGCGCCCGCGCACCACCTTCTCCGCCAGATCGGCGAGCGAGCGCTCGTCGGGCGCGCCGAGGAGGGCGCGCGCGTGCCCCTCGGTCAGCTCGCGCTGCACCACCATCTGCCGGACGCGCACCGGTAGCTTGAGGAGGCGCAGTGCGTTGGTGACCGTCGACCGGTCCTTGTGGACGCGCTCGGCGATCGCCTCCTGGGTGTAGCCGTGCTCCTGCGCCAGGCGCTGGTAGGCCTCTGCGATCTCGATGGGGTCGAGATCCTCGCGCTGGAGGTTCTCGACGATGGCCAGCTCGAAGGCGGCCTTGGGGGTGACGTCCTTGACGACGACCAGCACGTCGCGGAGGCCCGCGCGCTGCGCCGCACGCCAGCGGCGCTCGCCGGCGATGATCTCGAAGCGCTCCTTGTGCGGCTCGCCGGTCGCGCCGCCGACCCTGCGCACGATGATCGGCTGCACCAGGCCGTGCTCGCGGATCGAGGCGGCCAGCTCGTCGAGCGCCGTCTCGTCGAAGTGCTGCCGCGGCTGCCCCTGCTGGGGGACGATGCGCTCGAGCGCGCACTGGAACACCGCCCCCTCGCCGTAGCTCGGTGCGCCGGCGGGGCGCGGGGGGGGCGTCGCCGGGAGCAGGGCGTCGAGCCCGCGGCCGAGGCCGCGCTTCGGTCGCTCGATCACCTGCCAGCTCCGGTGCGGCCAGGTCGCTGCCCGAGCACCGGGCGGGTGGCGAGGCGCTCCAGCACCTCGCGGGCGAGGCTCAGGTACCCCTGCGCGCCCTTGGACTGGGCGTCGTACAGCAGCGCCGGCAGACCATGGCTCGGCGCCTCGCTCAGCCGAACGTTCCGCGGGATGACGGTGTCGAAGACGTGGAAATGGCCCTTCACCTCGTCGGCAACCTGGCGGGTCAGCGAGGTGCGCGCGTCGTACATCGTCAGCACCACGCCCTCGACGTCGAGCGTGGGGTTCAGCGCGCCGCGCACGCGGTCGATGGTGGCCATGAGGTGGGTGAGCCCCTCCAGCGCGTAGTACTCGCACTGCAGGGGCACGATCACCCGGTCGGCCGCGGTGAGCGCGTTCAGCGTGAGGAGCCCCAGGCTCGGCGGGCAGTCGAGGACGACGAAGTCGACCGTCGACAGCACCGGCTCCAGCGCCTCGCGCAGCCGCGTCGCGCGGTCCTCGGCGTCGACCAGCTCCAGCTCGACCGCCACCAGATCCTGCGTCGCCGGCACCACGGTGAGCGTCGGGATCGCCGTGGTCAGGGTCGCCTCCGCCACCGTCGCCGCGCCGAGCAGCACGTCGTAGACGCTCCGCTCGAAGGTCCCCGCGCGCACGCCGACGCCGCTCGAGGCGTTGCCCTGCGGATCGACGTCGACCAGCAGCGTGCGCCGGTCGGCCGCGGCCAGGCTGGCCGCGAGGTTCACCGCGGTGGTCGTCTTGCCGACCCCGCCCTTCTGGTTGGCGATCGCCAGCACCATCCCGCGGCGCGGGGGCCCGTCGCCCCGGGCGGGCGCGCGGGCGTCGTCGCGCGTGGCGCGAGGCGCGTCGGGTGCTCGAACGGTCGCCACGGGGAGGGCTCGCTGCCTACACGACGAGCCGGGGAGCGTCGAGCCCGCGCGCCGCCAGGCGTCGATTGCCGCGATCCGCGCGCTTCGTGAAGTGGATCGCGAACGCGCCGGGAACGCCGCCGATTCTTGGCCCGCGCCAGGCCGATGAATACAGTCGCCGACATGTCGCCAGATGTAGGTGTGAAGCGCACAGCGCGGGTCCGACGAGCGTCGTTGTTCCAGGAGGTCCTCGCCGGCCCGCTCCCGATCGCTTCGACCGACCGCGTGCTCGCACGAGGCTTCTGGGTGCCGGTGCCCTGCACGGCGCCGTCACCGCCGCTCGACCTCGCCCTCGCGCGCGCACGTCGCTGAGCGACCTCGCCCTCCCGTCCCAGCTGCTCGATCCCCCACCGCCAGCTTCGGCGCCGCCCGCCGGAGGAGACCCACTTCGATGTCGCAACCCCATGGTTTTCGTAGCTACCAGGACTTCGAGCGCGAGGTCCTCCGCCCTGCCAACCGCATCGGTCTCTCCCTCGAGGAGATGGTCGAGGACAACGCCTTCGACTCCGACATGGAGTCGGCGAGCGACGACCCGTTCTCCGAGATGAAGAACCGTTAGAGCTTCCCCCGGCGGGCGCGCGGCTCCACCCGCGCGCGCGCCGCCCGTTCGCTTCGCTTCTTCCCGCCGCTCCGGCGACGTCGCCGCAGCGCCCGCAGCACGCCGTGACCGCTTCCATGCCCCCGTCGGACATCCGACGGGGGCTGCTTTTTTTCCGCGCTGGCGCCCTCACCTTGCCGCCGCTTCGTGCGTGTGGCACCTCGCGACCCCGATCCATTTGTCCGCACCATCAGGCGCGGCAACGAGGAATTCAGTCCTCATTTCACGCGCTCGGAGCCACGAACGTGCAAGTCACCGTCGAGAAGCTGTCCGCCGTCGTCATGGAGTTCCAGGTCGAGGTTCCCGCCGACCGGGTGAAGGCCGAGGTCGACAAGGCGATGGCGAACGTGCAGCGCTCGGCCCACGTGAAGGGCTACCGCCCGGGCAAGGCGCCGCGCCAGGTGATCGAGCACCTCTACGGCGGTCGCGTCCATCAGGACGTCGCCCAGCGCCTCGTCGACGAGACGTTGAACAAGGCCCTGGCCGAGAAGGCGGTGCAGCCGCTCTCCAAGCCGGCGATCGCGCCGACCGAGCTGAAGCCCTCAGGCCCCTTCCACTACAAGGCACGCTTCGAGGTCCGCCCCGAGATCGTCGAGGTCAAGTGGGAGGGCTTCGAGGTGAAGCGCCCCAAGATCGTGGTGGAGGACGGGGCGATCGACGCCGAGCTGGAGACGCTGCGCCGCGGCAAGTCCGTGCTCCAGGCACCGGAGCCGGAGCGCCCGGCCAAGGCCGGTGACGTCGCCGAGATCACCTTCACCCTCAGCATCGACGGCAAGGTGAAGGAGACCGTCGAGGCCCCCATCGAGGCAGAGCTCGGCGCCGGTCAGATCGTCAAGGAGCTGGACGAGTCGCTGGTCGGCATGAAGGCCGGGGAAGAGAAGGACGTCGAGGTCGGTTTCCCCGACCGCCACCCCAGCGCCGAGCTGCGGGGGAAGAAGGCGACGTTCCACGTGGTGGTGAAGGGCGTGAAGGAGCGGGTTCTCCCGACGCTCGACGACGAGTTCGCCAAGGACTGTGACAAGGACGACCTGGCTGCGCTGAAGGGCTCCATCCGCGAGCGCCTCGAGGCGCAGCAGAAGCAGAAGGGCGACGACACCGTCGCCGAGCAGCTGGTGGTCGAGCTCTGCAAGGCCAACCCCATCCCGGTGCCGCCGAGCCTCGTCGAGCAGCAGGCGGCGGTGACCGAGCGCGAGTTCGCCCAGGCGGCCCGGCGCGCCGGCCAGCGCTTCGACCTCACGCAGGAGGTGCACCAGCGCGTCCTCGCCGACGCCGAGGTGAAGGTGCGCGCCGGCCTGCTCATGGCGGAGATCGCCCGCGTGAAGCAGATCAAGATCGTCGATGCCGATCTGGACAAGGGCTACACCGAGCTCGCCAGCCAGACCGGGAAGAACGTCGCCAAGGTGAAGGCCGAGTACCGCGACCCCAAGAAGCGGGAGATGCTCCTGGCCATGATCCTCGAGGACAAGATCCTCGACATGCTCGAGGGCGCAGCCAAGACCGTGGAGGCCTGAGATGACCCGATTCGTCGAGACCCGTTCCCAGGCGATGCAGTTCCTCGAGCGTGACGGGGAGGCGCTGGTCGAGAAGGGCTACATCCTCCCCACCGTCACCGAGGTGACGCACCGTGGCGAGCGGGAGTGGAACATCTTCAGCCGCCTTCTTAAGGACCGCATCGTCTTCATCGGCACCGAGGTCGACGACTTCGTCGCCAACGCGGTCATCGCCCAGTTCCTCTTCCTCGAGTCGGAGGACCCCGAGAAGGACATCCAGGTCTACATCAACAGCCCGGGCGGCGTGGTGACCAGCGGCCTCGCGATGTACGACACCATGCAGTATGTCCGCTGCCCGGTGGCGACGATGTGCATCGGCCAGGCCGCATCCATGGGCGCCGTGCTGCTCACCGCGGGCCAGAAGGGGCGGCGCTTCGCTCTCCCCAACGCCCGCATCATGATCCATCAGCCGCTCGGCGGCGCGCGCGGTCAGGCCACCGACATCGAGATCCAGGCCCGCGAGATCAAGAAGATGAAGGAGCTGCTCACCGACATCCTCCGCGAGTGCACCGGCCAGAACCGGGAGACGATCGTGAAGGACATCGAGCGCGACTTCTACCTGACCGCCGGCGCCGCCAAGGAGTACGGCCTGATCGACGACGTGCTCCCCAGGCGCGACAAGTCCGACAAAGACAAGTCCGACAAGTCGTCCAAGTAAGAGCGCACCGCTCGCGGCCGTCCGAGAGGTCGTGCCGCTTCGTTGCGAGGTGCGGGGGCGGAGACTAGACTGCTCGCCCGATCCGGGGTCGGGCTACCCAGCTATCCGGGGGTCCGCGGGGGTGTCCCCCGCGTGTGAGGAGACAGCGTGGAGCGACGGCGCGACGATCATGGTGGCGGAAACCTGAGCTGCTCCTTCTGCGGAAAATCGCAGAAGGAGGTGAAGAAGCTCATCGCCGGCCCGACGGTCTACATCTGCGACGAGTGCATCGGCCTCTGCAATGACATCATCGCGGAGGAGGTGGAGAAGGAGGAGCCCTACGCGGGCAGCGCTCCCATCCCCAAGCCGGTCGAGATCAAGACCATCCTCGACGAGTACGTCGTCGGTCAGGACCGCGCCAAGCGCGTCCTCGCGGTCGCCGTTCACAACCACTACAAGCGCATCGACTCGCGCGTGGCGACGAACGACGTCGAGCTGTCCAAGTCGAACATCCTCCTCCTCGGCCCCACCGGCTCGGGCAAGACGCTGCTCGCGCAGACGCTGGCGAAGATCATCAACGTTCCCTTCGCCATCGCCGACGCGACGACGCTGACCGAGGCCGGCTACGTCGGCGAGGACGTCGAGAACATCATCGTCCAGCTGCTGCAGAACGCCGACCACGACGTGGAGCGGGCGCAGCGCGGCATCGTCTACATCGACGAGATCGACAAGATCAGCCGCAAGAGCGACAACCCCTCGATCACCCGCGACGTGTCGGGTGAGGGCGTGCAGCAGGCGCTCCTCAAGATCATCGAGGGGACGATCGCCAACGTGCCGCCCAAGGGCGGCCGCAAGCACCCTCAGCAGGACTTCCTGCAGGTCGACACCACCAACATCCTCTTCATCTGCGGCGGCGCATTCGTCGGTCTGGACCAGATCATCCAGCGCCGCGTCGGCCAGGCGAGCATGGGCTTCGGCGCCGACATCAAGGCGAAGAAGGACTTCAAGCTGGGCGAGCTCCTGGTGCAGGTTCAGCCGGAGGACCTGCTGAAGTTCGGCCTCATCCCCGAGTTCATCGGCCGCCTGCCCATCGTGGCGACCCTGCACGAGCTGAACGAGGAGGCGCTGGTCGACATCCTCACCAAGCCCAAGAACAGCCTGGTGAAGCAGTACCAGAAGCTCTTCGAGATGGACGGCGTGAAGCTGAAGTTCTCCAAGGGCGCGCTCAGCGCTGTCGCCAAGCAGGCGCTGGCACGCTCGAGCGGCGCGCGTGGTCTGCGCGCCATCCTGGAGAACGCGATGCTCGACATCATGTACGACATCCCGTCGCGCACCGGCGTGAAGGAGGTCGTCGTGAACGAGGAGGTCATCCTCAAGCAGGAGCAGCCGCTCGTCGTCTACGCGAAGGAAGCCGAAGCCGGCTCGGCCTGATGGGCTGGGGCTGATGGGCTGGGCCTGATTACGGGACGTTCCCGGCCTGGAGTCGAAGTAGATGTTCTTCAAGAACGACGGCAGGCCGAAGGGCGCGGGAGAGAGGGCGGCGATGCCGCTCTTGCCGCTGCGAGACATCATCGTCTTTCCCCACATGGTGTCGCAGCTCTTCGTCGGGCGTGAGCGCAGCATCGCGGCGCTCGACGACGCGATGAACAGCGGCCAGCAGAAGGAGATCTTCCTCGCCGCCCAGCGGCACGCGAAGACCAACGATCCGACGACCGACGACATCTTCACCGTGGGGTCGGTGGGCGCGATCATGCAGCTGCTCCGACTCCCCGATGGGACGGTGCGGGTGAACATCGAGGGCCGCCGCCGCGCGCGGGTGAAGCGCTGGGCGCAGACCGAGCCCTTCTTCGCCGTCGAGTGGGACGAGATCCCGGACGTGCTCGGCGCCGGGGTGGAGACCGAGGCCCTGATGCGCTCGGCCCAGGCGACCTTCGAGAGCTACGCCCGGCTCAACAAGAAGATCTCGCCGGAGATGATGATGGCCATCCAGGCCATCGACGAGCCGTCGCGCCTCGCCGACACCATCGCTGGCAGCCTGCAGACCATCAAGCTCCAGGACCGCCAGGGCCTGCTCGAGGAGGACAACCCCGGCAAGCGCCTGGAGAAGCTCATCGAGCTGATGCAGGCCGAGATCGAGATCCTCCAGGTCGAGAAGAAGATCCGCTCCCGCGTCAAGAAGCAGATGGAGAAGACGCAGAAGGAGTACTACCTCAACGAGCAGATGCAGGCGATCCAGAAGGAGCTGGGTGGCGGCGAGCGAGACGAGTTCAAGAACGAGATCCAGGAGATCGAGGAGCAGCTCAAGACCAAGCGGATGAGCCCGGAGGCCACGCAGAAGGTCAAGAAGGAGCTCAAGAAGCTGAAGATGATGCACCCGACGAGCGCGGAAGCGACCGTCGTGCGCAACTACATCGACTGGATCCTCGACCTCCCGTGGTTCCACAAGAGCGAGGAGCGCTTCGACCTCGACGAAGCGGAGGCGATCCTCGACGAGGACCACTACGGTCTTGGCAAGATCAAGGAGCGCATCCTCGAGTACCTCGCGGTGCAGGCGCTCACCAAGCAGCTCAAGGGCCCCGTGCTCTGCTTCGTCGGGCCGCCCGGGGTGGGGAAGACCAGCCTCTGCAAGAGCATCGCGCGGGCGACGGGGCGCAAGTTCGTG
>JBKJLX010000419.1:0-2934 GCA_046596645.1 Polyangiaceae bacterium | reverse complement strand
GCGGCGGCAGCGGCGGCAGCGGCGGCGACGGGGACTCGACCTCGTCCGGTCCCTCCTGCAACACAGGCTCCGGCGCGACGAACGGGGCCGGCGGGACGACCTCCGCCGGCTCCACCGGGGACGCGACCACCGGGGGACCCGGCGCGACCGGAACGGGCGGCGCTGGCGCAGGAACCTCCGGCACCGGCGGCGCCGGCGGCGGCGGCGGCGGGACCGGCGGCGGAACCCCGGCCTGCGAGGAGACCGAGGACGACATCGAGGGGCCCTTCTACAGCGAGGGCGCTCCCATCGTGGACGGGGCGCTCCCGGGCGCGGTGGAAAGCGCGGGCTTCGCCATCCAGCTCGAGGGGCGCATCCTCTCGGCGTCGACCTGCGAGCCGATTGCCGGGGCGACCCTCGACATCTGGCAGGCCGACGACGACGGCGCCTACGACAACCAGGGCTTCACCCTCCGCGGCAAGGTCGTCACCGACGTGGACGGCCGCTACTCGGTTCGCACCATCGTCCCCGGCAACTACCTCAACGGAAACCAGTACCGGCCGGCGCACATCCACGTGAAGGCGAGCGCCCCCGGCCACGTGCTCCTGACGACACAGCTCTACTTCCCTGACGATCCGTACAATCGAATGGATCCCTGGTTCGACGAGCGGCTCCTGCTGTCGATGTCGGCGGGAAAGGGCGGCTTCGACTTCGCGCGCTTCGACTTCGTCCTCGTCGAGGGTTGAACCGCCCGGGGGGCGCGACCTTCCCAGTCTCGTCGGTCTTAGCGCCTCCTCGATGTCCAGCCTTGCGCTTGGACAAAAGTATGTCAACCCTGATGGCATGCGCAACGCGGCGTTCGAGGTCTTCTTCGACGGTCTCTGCCCCCTCTGCCGGAAGGAGATCGCGATGCTGCAGCGGCTCGACCGGGGTCGCGGGCGCATCGAGTGCACCGACATCTCCGCGCCGGGCTTCGACGCCTCGGCGCTCGGCGTCCCGCACCAGCAGCTCATGGCGAGCATCCACGGCCGGCTCCCCGACGGGACACTGGTCGAGGGGGTCGAGGTCTTCCGCCAGCTCTACGGCGCCGTCGGCTTCGGCCCGCTCGTCGCGGTGACTCGCGTGCCCGGCGTCTCGCACCTGCTCGACGCCGCCTATGGCGTGTTCGCGCGGAACCGGCTCCGCCTCACCGGCCGTTGCACCGACGAGACCTGCGAGCTGCCGGTGGCGCGCGGGGGCGCCACATGATGGCGGCGTCCTGGGGCAGGTCGAAGGAGCTCCTCTCGCTGGCCGCCAACGTCGCAGGGCACGAGCTGCGCCGCAGCGTCCGCGCCACGTGGACGTCGTCGGTGGAGAAGCTTGCTTCCTCGGAGGTGGCGACCCGCGTTGCGCAGGCGCAGCTGGTGGCAGAGAGCCTGGGGCGCATGAAGGGCGCCTTCATGAAGGCGGGCCAGCTGCTCTCCATCGACGCCAGCGACATCCTCCCTCCCGAGGCGCAGCAGGTGCTGGCGCAGCTGCAGGGCAAGGCGGAGCCGGTCGACTTCCAGGTGGTCCGCCAGGTCCTCCTGGAGGACCTCGGACCTGACGGGCTCGCGTCGCTCGCCGATCTCGATCCCACCGCTGCTGCGGCGGCGAGCATCGGGCAGGTGCACCGGGCGACCGCGCACGGGATCCCCGTCGCGGTGAAGGTCCAGTACCCGGGCGTCGCCGGCAGCATCGACTCCGATCTCGCGCTGGTGGAGAAGCTGGCGTCGGGGTGGCTGGCCGTCGGCCGCCGACACATCGATCTCGAGGGCACGTTCGAGGAGCTGCGCACGGTCCTCCACCTGGAGGCCGACTACGACCGTGAGCGCATCCACCAGGAGCGATTCGGCGCGCTGCTGGCGGGCGATCCGCGCTTCGTGGTGCCGCAGTCGATCCCCCGCCTGTGCAGCCGGCGCGTCCTCACCATGACCTGGGAGGAGGGCGAGCCCCTGGGCGATTGGGTGGCGTCGAACCCGACGCCTGCGCAGCGCCACGCGGTGGCGGAGGCGCTGCTCGATCTCTTCTGCCGCGAGCTCTTCACCTGGGGCCTGGTGCAGACCGATCCCAATTTCGGAAACTTCCTGATCCGACGCGGCAGCGGCGAGATCGTCCTCCTCGATTTCGGCGCGACCATCTCCTACGACCAGGCGTTCCGCCGCGACTATGTCCGCATGCTGCGCGCCATGAGCGCGGAGGACGACGCGGAGCTGGTTGCGGTGGGGATCGAACACGGCCTGCTCGACCCGCGCGAGGACGCCGCGGCGCGCGACGCCTTTGCCGCGATGATGCGGCTCGCGGTGGAGCCCTTCGCGCTCGGTGGCACCTTCGCCTTTGCCGACGGGGACTACGCAGCGCGGACGCGCGAGGTGGGGATGCGCTTCGTGCAGAAGCTCCGCTTCTCGGCGCCGCCTCGACGCCTCCTCTTCCTACACCGCAAGCTGGGCGGGCTGTTCCAGCTGTGCAAGCGACTGGACGTGTCCCTCGATCTGGCGCCCGTATGGCGGCGCATGACCGCCGAAGTGCCAGACGAAGGCGCGGCGACGGTCGACTAGCGCAGCGGCGCCGCACGCAGGCGTTCGGCGAGCCAGTCGAAGAGCGGACGCCGCGCGTCGTCGGCGCGGAACACCAGCCGGAACCAGTCGGAGGCGAGCTCGACCTTCGGCATGATCCGCGCGAGACGCCGCTTCTTCAGGAGCGGGGCCGCGAAGTAGGAGGGCAGGACGGCGACGCCGTGCCCCTCCTCCACCATGGTTCGGATGGCGTCGAGCGTGCCGAGGCGGATCACCCGCTCGAAGCGCATGCTGTCGATGCCTCCTCGCGCGTCCCGGAAGTAGCGGAACAGCGGCAGCTCGCCGGTGGTGTCGAGCAGCACGTGGCGGCGCGCCTCCTCCGCGCGCCGCAGCGGCCGCTCTCGCAGCAGGGCGGTACTGC
>JBKJLX010000203.1:0-7605 GCA_046596645.1 Polyangiaceae bacterium | reverse complement strand
GGACGTGGTTCAGCGACAGGGCATCGAGCTCGACGGCAGCCTCGCCGTGGCGCTGCACCGGATCGACAGCCCCGCGGCGGACGCGCTGATGCGCGCCGCGACCTGGGGTGGATCGGCGATGCCGCTCCTGTCGCTCGCCGTCGTCGTGGGCGTCGTGGCGTGGCGCCGCGGAGAGCGTGCCGCGGCCGCCTTTCTCGGGCTCGAGGCGGTGGCCTGCGAAGCCGTCAACGCCGCCCTCAAGAGTATCTTCGGGCGTCCGCGGCCCACGCTCTTCGAGGAGATCGCGACGCTGCACAGCTACGCCTTTCCGAGCGGCCACACCATGGGGGCGACGGTCCTGGGCGGCGCGATGGCGGCGGTCGCCGGGCGGCTCTGGCCCTCGCGACGGCCATGGCTGTTTGCTAGCGCGGTCGCGTTCGCGCTCGCGGTCGGCGTTTCGCGGGTGTTTCTCGGGGTGCACTGGCCAACCGACGTCGTGGCCGGCCTCGCAGCGGGGATGTTCCTGCTCCTCATCGGGTGGATCGTGCTGCGCGCGTTCGAGGGACGCCCCGACGCGCCACCAGTCGACCCGTCGCGAGCGGCCTAGAGATCGCCAGCGGGGGTCTCGGTCCGCGGCGCGGCCACGTCCCGGCGCTCGCCGCCGTGGACCATCCGATGGAGCACCGGAAGAACCAGCAGCGTGAGCAGCGTGGACGACAGGATCCCGCCGATGACGACGGTGGCCAGTGGCCGCTGCACCTCGGCGCCGGTGCCAGTCGCCAGCGCCATGGGCACGAACCCCAGCGCCGCGACCAGCGCCGTCATCAGCACGGGACGGAGCCGCGCGAGCGAGCCGCGATGCACCGCATCGTCCAGCTCCGCCCCCTCGCGCCTCAGGCCCTCGATGAAGCTGACCATGACGAGGCCATTGAGGACTGCGACCCCCGACAGGGCGATGAACCCGACCGCAGCGCTGATCGAGAACGGGAGGCCGCGGACCACCAGCGCGACGACTCCGCCGGTCAGCGCCAGAGGAACCGCGGTGAAGATGAGGAGGACGTTCCGCACGCTCCCGAAGGCGGCGTAGAGGAGTGCGAGGATCAGCCCGAGCGCGAGCGGTACGACGAGCATCAGGCGCTCGCGCGCCGCGACGAGGTTCTCGAATTGCCCGCCCCAGGCGATCCAGGTGCCGGGCGCCGGAGGCACCTCGGTGGCGACCTTCTTTTGCGCCTCGGCGACGAAGCTCCCGAGGTCGCGACCTCCCACATTGCACTGGACGACGATCCTTCGTTTTCCGTCCTCCCGGTTGACCTGGTACGGGCCCTCCTCCCTCACGATGCGAGCGACGTCGGAGAGCGGGAGGACACTCGGTCGTCCGCCATCGACCGCCGGCAGGAGAACAGGGAGGTTGCCGAGAGCGCGAGGGTCGCGACGGAGCGGCTCGGCGAGCCGGACCACGATGGGAAACCTCCGGTCACCCTCGAGGAAGAAGCCGGATGGCGTACCGCCGATGGCCGTGCGGACGACGTCGTGCACGTCCTCCACGGCTAGACCGTGACGGGCGAGCGCCGCGCGATCGGGCTCGACAGCGAGCACCGGAAGCCCCCCGACCTGCTCCACGCGGAGGCTTTCTGCGCCTCGGACCATCGCGAGCACGCGCGCGATGGACCGCGCCTGGTCGAGGAGCACGTCCAGGTCGTCGCCGAAGACCTTGACCGCGACATCGCTGCGGACGCCGCTGATGAGCTCGTTGAAGCGCATCTCGATGGGCTGGCTGAACTCGAAGCTCTGACCCGGCACGTTCTCCAGCTCCTTCTGGATGACCTCCGCGAGCTCGTCCTGCGTTCCGGCGCGGGTCCATTCGTCCCGCGGCTTCAGCATGATGAAGACGTCGGTGCTGTCGGGCCCCATCGGGTCGGTGGCGACCTCGGCGGTCCCGATGCGACCGAACGACATGTCCACCTCGTCGGGGAACCTCTCGAGCAAGACGCGCTCCAGGCGCTGCTCCATGGCGACGCTCTCGGTCATGGAGATCGAAGGCAGGCGCCGGAGCTCGAGCGCGAACGCGCCCTCGCTGAGCGTGGGGACGAACTCGCTGCCAAGCGTGGTGGCCAGGCCCGCGGTGGCGCCCAGCGTGAGCACGGCGCCGGCGAGCACCCACGCGCGGTGCGCGAGCGCCCAGCCGAGGACGGCGTCGTAGCCGCGCCGCGTGGCACGGGACACGGCGTTCTCGTGCTCGCCGGCCTTTCCGGTGAGGACGATCGCGACCAGGGCCGGCACGAGCGTCATGGACAGCACCATGGCCGCGGCGAGGGCTAGGACGACCGTCACCGCCATCGGCCGGAACATCTTTCCCTCGATGCCGGTCAGGCTGAGGACGGGGATGTAGACCACGGCGATGATCAGCTGGCCGAACACCGTCGCCTGGAGCACCTCGCGCGATGCCTCGTAGGCCAGGCGCAGCCGCTCGGCGGGAGCGAGGGCGCGCCCCAGGGTCCGCTGCTCCTCGCCCAGGCGTCGGACGGAGTTCTCGACGACCACTACGGCGCCGTCGACGATGAGACCGAAGTCGATGGCCCCGAGGCTCATCAGGTTCCCGCTGACCCCGAGGGCGGCCATGCCCGTCACCGCCAGCGACATGGCGAACGGGATGGCGACGGCGGTGACCAGCGCCGCGCGGACGTTGCCGAGGAGCAGGAGCAGCACGACCACCACCAGCGCGGCGCCTTCGAGGAGGCTCCAGGTCACGGTGTGCAGCGTCGCGTCGACGAGGTACGTCCGGTCGTAGACGGTGCGGACGCGAACGCCGGGAGGTAGCGAACGCCTCACCTCGTCCAGTCGCTCGCGGACACGCGTGGCGACCGTGCGGCTGTTCTCGCCCATCAGCATGATGGCCGTCCCGAGGACGACCTCGTTGCCGCCGAACGTCGCGGCGCCGGTGCGCGTGTCCACGCTCATGGACACCTCGCCCAGGTCGCCGAGGCGAACCGGCGTGCCGCTCCGACCGTGCACCACCATCGACCGCACGTCGTTCTCGTTCGCGACCAGGCCGCCGGCGCGGACCAGGATCTGCTCCCCGCGCTCCTCGATGACGCCGCCGCCGGCGGCGAGGTTGTTGCGACGCAGGGCCTCCACGATGTCCCGAAACGAGACACCATGCGCGATCAGCCGGCGTGGATCGGGCGCCACCAGGAGCACGCGCTCGTGGCCTCCCATGGAGTTGACCTCGGTGATGCCGCGCACGTTGCGGATCTGGGGACGGATGATCCAGTCCTGGACCTCGCGCAGATCGGCGAGCGTGTACGCGAGGCCGTCGGCGCGACGCGCGCCCTCGTCCGCCTCGACCGTCCAGAGGTAGATCTCGCCGAGGCCTGTGGCGATGGGGCCGAGCTCGGGGTCGGCGTCGTTGGGGAGGAGCTCGCGTGCCGCAAGGACGCGCTCGGCGATCTGCTGTCGCGCCCAGTAGATGTCGGTGCCGTCCTCGAACACCACCGTGATGACGGACAGCCCGGGCCGCGAGAGCGAGCGCACCTGCTCGACCGCGGGGATGCCTCCCAGCGCCGACTCCAGCGGGTAGGTGATCTGCTGCTCCACCTCGAACGGCGCCAGCGCAGGCGCGGATGTCGCGACCTGAACCTGGACGTTCGTGATGTCGGGGACCGCGTCGATCGGGAGGCGAGTGAAGTTGTATGCGCCGAGCGCCGCGGTCGCCAAGGCGAGGACGACGACCGCCCAGCGGTGGGCGATAGAGAGCTGGAGGAGCTTCGAGAGCAGCGCGATCACGGGGCTCTCAGTCGTCGTCGGCGGCGGCGAGCGTCGACTTCCCGAGCTCGGCCTTGAGCACCAGCGCACCCGCGACGACGACCTCGTCGCCGGACGCGACGCCGGCGAGGATCTCGACGCGCACGCCTGCTCCCTCGTCCGCGACGCCGCGCCCGCCGAGCCGCACCGTCCGCGCCTCGTACCCGGCCTCGACCGGAACGAAGACCGTGGGCTGCGCTCCGAGGAGGACGATCGCGGAGTCGGGAACCGTGACGTCCGCGCGCCGTCGGGCGACCTCGATGTCGACGGTCACGAGGAGCCCCGCCCGCCACATGGGCCCGAGCCCTCCAAGGAGGATGCGGGCCTTGCCGTTGTGCGTCTCGACGTCTGCGACCGGCGGCACGCGCTCGACCGTCCCCTGCGCCGGGTGCTCGATGGCGCTCGCGTGGACAATCGCGCGCTGCCCCACGGCGAGGACGGCGAGGTCTTTCGCATACACATCGACGTCGACCGAGCTTCGGCTCAGGTCGGCGACCACGAAGACGCGGGCGTCCTCGGCGACGACCTCGCCCAGCACCGCGCGAGCCTCGATGATCGTGCCCGCCAGGGGCGCCACGAGGCGGTGCTGGGCCCCGCCGGTCGCACCGGACGCGCGCATGGCCTCGGCCGCCGCAGCGCGAGCGATGCGCGCCTGGGCGAGGGCGCTCCGCGCGGCCAGGTAGTCCTTCTCCGCCGCGATCCCCTGGGTGCGAAGTCGCTCTGTCCGCTGGAAGATCGCCTCGGCCAGCCTGACGTCCTCCTCGGCGCTCCGCGCGGCGCGCCCCAGCTCCGCGAGCTCGCGACTCTCGAGGATGGCCAAAACCTCCCCCTTCTCGACAGCGTCGCCGACACGGCGGCGGACCTCGCTCAGCACGCCGCCCACCCGCGGCGAGACCTGGCCCATCTGCGCGACGTCGAGCACCACCTCGCCAGGGACGGTCAGCGTCTCGCCGAGCATCGCCGCGCGCGCCTCCGCCACCTCGATGCCGGCGTTCTTGCGGGCCTCGTCGCCCAGGAGGACGGCCTTCGCGTCCGTTGGCTCCTTTCCCTTCTCCTTGTCCTCCTCGTGCTCGTCGCCCTCGGCGTCGTCGTCGCCGAGGGCGGCACCCACGAAGTGCGTCGCCAGGGACGAGCCGACGACGAGGCCGACCGCGGCGACCGCCAGGATCCACCGTCGAGGCGCAGCAACTTCCGTCATCCTCGGAGACCAGGGAGCGCGCCCAGCAGGTCATCGCCCCACGCCATGCCGGCGGAGGCGGCCAGCGCGAGCACAGCGAGCGACGCCAGCGCGCCTATCCAGGGAGCCGCGGAGCTTGCAGGGACGTGGCGCGCCGGCGCCTCGCAGAGCAGGCGCCGCACCCGCGCCTCCAGGTGCGAGGGCTCTCCGGCCACGCCCGCGACAGCGGGAGGGTAGCCCTGCTGGAGTCGCGCGGCGGCGAGGAGCGCCTCCGCGAGCGCGAGCGGGCTCGTACCTGCGCGCACCGCCTCGTCGTCGCACCGGACCTCGATCGAGAGCAGCCAGGCCGCGTGCCGCTTCCTCGTCGGGAGCGGCCACTGGAGGTCGGCGGCGATCCGCCCGAGCCACATGCGCAGCGGGTCGCGACGCCGCACGTGCACGCGCTCGTGCTCGAGGGCGGCCGCGAGGGCCTCCGCCGAGGCCGCCCGGACGAAGCGCGGCGCCACGAGCACACGGGGCCGCGCCAGGCCGACCGTGCCGACCACGATGTCGCCAGGCTCGAAGCGGAGCGCAAGGGCCGCCCGCCATGCCGCGCGGCAGACGACGAAGGTGACGGCGCAGGCCGCCACGATCAGCACCGCGCTCGCGCGCTCGTCCGACGGATCCGGCTCCTGCGCAGCCCAGCCGGCGCAGAAAGCGATCGCGGCGAGGCCCGCGCGCGCCGGCAGAACCAGGCGTCGCCACGCGTTGTCCTCGGACATGGCCTGCCCCCCCCACGCGTGAGCGACGACGATCGCGCAGAGCCAGCACACCGCTCCGAACGAGCCGGCGGCGAGGAGCGGCAGGAGAGCTTCCAGCTCCACGTCGCTACTGCCCCCGGCCTCGGCGCGCCTCGAGCTCGGCGGCCAGGGCGTCGAGCATCGCGGGCGAGACGTCCTCCATCGCTCCCAGCAGCGCGGCGACCGCCGGCTGCACGTCGGTGCCCGCGAGCTGCTCGACCAGGCGGCGCGCCGTCGCGCGGCGGCTGTCCTCCTGGCGAGCGATCGCGTGGTAGCTGAACGCGCGGCCGACCCGGCGTCGACGCACCACGCCCTTGTCGACCAGGCGATCGAGCACCTTGGCCACGGTGGTGTACACGATGCCCCGGCGTGCACGGACGACGTCCACGATGTCACGTGCGGTCGCGTCGCCGTGTTTCCACAGGTGCTCGACGATCTCGCGTTCGAGATCACCACCAGGGACGAAGGCTCGGGGCGTCATGGAGGGGCTCGACGGAACGACCGTGGACGACTCTACGACGCGCGTCGTAGAGTCACAAGCCGCACATGGGGACCGCATCGTCGTCGATCCATCGGGCAACCGCGGCAGCGCTCGTCGCTCTCGCTCTCGCTCTCGCTTGCAGCGCATGCGGCGGCCGCGCGGCGCCGACCGCGGCTGGCCCCTACGACGTCGACAGGGCGTTGGTGGCGTTGGACCCCGCCCTCCGCCGTCGCTTGCTGGCGAGCCCGCACACGTACTTCCGCCTCGTGACCAGTCAGTTTGCGACCGAGGTCTGTCGCAGCCTGAAGGACGATCTGCCGTTCATGGGGATCGTGAACCTGCATGGTGACGCGCACCTCGAGCAGTACGCAGTCACCGATGCAGGGCGCGGCCTGGCGGACTATGACGCCGCGGCTCTCGGCCCCCCCGCCATCGACCTCGTCCGCTTCGCGGCGTCGATCGCCATCGTGAACCAGATGCTGGGCCGCCCGGGCGAGACCGACGCGACCATCGACGCCTTCTTCGACGCGTACCGCGAGGCGCTGCGAGAGACCGAGCGCGCGCCGGAGCCGCGGGTCGTCGCGCGCATCCGCGCGCGGTTCGGGACCGAAACCTCGACCTGGTTCGGCTGGCTGGCGTCGATCTCGAAGCCGTTGGCGCCCGATGGTCTCGAGGCCGTCCGGCGCGGCTTCGATGCCTACGTGACCTCGACCCTTGAGCAAGCACCGACGCTCGATCGCGACTACTTCCAGGTCGTGACGATGGCGAGCGCGCGGCTCGGGGTGGCGAGCGCAGGGGTCCAGAAGTTCGTCGTTCGCGTTCGCGGCGCGACCGAGGCACCGGACGACGATCAGGTGCTGGAGATGAAGGAGATGATCGACCTCGCCGCGGTGCCTTGCCTCAGCGGCCCGACGGGCACCGATCCTCTCCGCGTGCTGGTGGGGCAGGCGCGGCTCTCCTACGAGCCGTACCGGTTGGCCGGCCGCGCGACCATCGACGGACGGGCGTACGCCGTGCACGCGTGGGCCCGCAACTACCGGGAGATCGTCCCGACCGATGTGGAGAGCGCAGACGAGCTGCAGGAGATCGCCGTCGATGTGGGAGTGCAGCTGGGGCGCGGGCATCCCCGGCACGTCGCCCCACCGCTCGACCACGAGCTCCGCTCGACCCTCGGTCGCTACGTCGCCGAGCGCGCGGACGCGCTGCGGGATCTCGCCAAGAGCATGGCCAACGAGGTGTCGATCGCGTGGCTTCGCCTGCGCGAGGAAGAGGCTCCGAAGTGACGACCGCGGCCGCCGCAGCGCGGCGTTCCTCCGCGACCGTGGGCGCAGCCCTCGTCGCCGCGGTGCTGACGCTTGCCACCACAGCGACGGCTCAGCCAGCGCCGG
>JBKJLX010000242.1:0-4965 GCA_046596645.1 Polyangiaceae bacterium | reverse complement strand
GCGGTGACGAAGAAGTGGGTGAGGGCGATGAAGAGGAAGCTCGAGCTCAGCGCGTCGAGCGCGCCCAGCCAGCTGCCCGGCTTCGCGGGGACGTGGACGAACCTGTCGCGCCCCAGCCAGAAGATGAACGTGGCGATGAACATCAGCACGCCGGGCACCGCAAAGGCGACGCTGGTGCTGAACGCGCTCTTCAGCCAGGGGATGAGCAGCGTGGAGCCGAAGGAGCCGAGGTTGATGCTGAAGTAGAAGACCTGGAAGATCGAACGCACGCGGAACCAGTTCTTCTTGCCGAACTGGTCGCCCACGTTGGCGGAGACGCACGGCTTGATGCCGCCCGAGCCGACGGCGATGAGGCCGAGCCCCAGGTACATGCCCATCAGCGAGTCCTCCGCGACGGCGAGGACGGCGTGGCCGCCGCAGTAGACGAGGCTCAGCCAGAAGATGACCTTGAACTTCCCGAGGAAGCGGTCCGCCAGGACCGCGCCCAGCATCGGGACCAGGTACACGCTGGCCTTGAAGAAGTGCATGTCGCCGGTCGCGAGATCGTCGGCGCGCTTCTGCACCTCGCCCGCGAGCACGTAGAGCGACGAGAGGTGCACGAAGAGGATCGCGCGCATCCCGTAGAAGCTGAACCGCTCGCAGGCCTCGTTGCCGACGATGTACGGCACGCCCGGCGGCCAGCCGGTGTTCTCGTGGTCGGGCGTGGTTCGTCGCTGGGTCACGCCCCCGGCGGTACGCGACACGGACCGCCTCGCCAAGAGGAGAAGTGAGCGGGGGCGCACCGACACGGCGCGGGCTACCCTACGCCGCCATGGCGTACGGCGCGGAGAGGGCCGCTCCGGGGTCGCTCGCGGCGGTGATCGCGGCCGCACGGCGAAGGAGGTGGGCTCACCTCCTGGTGGTGAACCTCCGCATCCTCCTCGGCTTCGCGTTCCTCCCGGCGGGCACCAAGAAGGTGCTGGGGCAGCCGTTCACCGACGCGGACAAGCAAGGGCCCTTCCACGACTTCCTGGACGCCTTCTTCGCGACGGGGATCTTCTACCGGCTGGTCGGCGTCCTCCAGCTGGTCGCGGCCGTCCTGCTCCTCACCCAGCTGCGGGCGACGCTCGGCGCCTGGCTCGCCCTGCCGGTCATCACGGCCATCGTGGCCCTGTGCTGGAGCACCGGCGTCATCCCCACCGCGGTCGTCGCCACCTTGATGTGGTGCGGCGCGCTGGCGCTGGTGCTGTGGGACGTGCGCGCCTGGCGCGCCGTCGTCGGCGCGTGCGACGTGCCGCTCCCCTCACCCGACCCGTGGCTGGTCGACGAGCGGCTGTGGGCAGCGTGCGGCGCCGCGATTGTCGTGGTGTACGCGGCGCTCACCGGGCTTGCGGGCGAGGTGTATCGACCGCGGCGGATCGAGCTCGATCGCCCCGCGTTCTACGTGCTGGCGGCGCTGCCGCTGCTGCCGATCGCGACGTGGGTCGCCGAGCGGCGACGGCGACGCGCTGCTGCGCGGACTCCGTCGCCGCCGTAGATCACTTCTTCTTGCCGCCCTTGTCCCCGCCCTTGTCCCCGCCCTTGTCGTTTCCCCTCCCGCCGCCCTTGTCCTTGTCGCCGTTGCCGCCGCCCACGTCCTTCGGCCCCTTGTAGCCGGGGGTGCCGGGCTTGCCGTTGCCCCTGCCGTTGTTGCCCTTGTCGTCCTTGTCGTTGTCGGGGCCCGCCTGATCGTGATCGGTCGCCGGCGCGACCGCGGCCGGCGCCGGCGCCGGCGCCGCGGCGAGCGCCTTGACGAACACGACGCCGGGCGCCCGATCAGCCGCGATCTTCAGGCCCACCTTGTGGCCGATGACGACGACGTGGCGCTTGCCGTCCCGCACCTCGACCAGCGTCACCTTGCGCGGAGCGAGGATCGTGGTCTTCCCGATGAACGCGCCATCTTCGCGCTGGGTGAGCGCGACCTTCTCGCCGTCGACCAGCACCCAGAGGGTGCGGCCGGTGACGACGATCGTCTTCCGGTTCGGATCGAGGACGTAGGCGACCACGTCGCCGCTGGGCGCGACCGCGACCTCGACCGGCTCTCCTGCGAGCGTCTGCACCTGACCCCCGTTGGGGCCCGGCGCCGCCTCCGGCGCGGCGGTCTTCGACTGCTCGGCGAGGGTCTTGGTACCGCCCGCCGGGAGGTGGATGACGCCCTTCAGCGTCTTGCCCGCGACCTGCACCGCGTAGTCGACGGCGGTGACGTCGCCGTCGAGCGCCGGGCCCTTCGCCGTCGCCACCGTGCCGTCGCCCTCGGGCGTCAGCTTGGCCTCCGTCGGCGCGCCACCGTCCTTGCGGAAGGCGAGCGTGCCGCCCTCGATCTTCGCCGGTTGCCCGTCGGCACCCGTCGCGCCCGCGCGCACCGCGCCGTCGGGGCCCACGACGAACGCGACCACGCCATCGGGGTGCTGCTCCTGGCAAGACGTCGGATCGCTGCCGACGCTCTCCAGCGACGTCGCCACGGACTTGGCGTCGCCGTCGCAGGCCGCGAGGGTGGCCCCGGTCGCGAGGACCGCCGCCAGCGCCAGGGCAGCCCGGAAGGGCGCGCTCCGGCCGTGGTTCTTTGCGTGGTTCGATCGCTTCGACATCCTTGGACCTCCAAACGTGAGCGCCGATGCGGCGCAAGTGATCGCGCGCCGATGCGGCGCAAGTGACCGCGAACAGTGGCACGCGAGGGCGGTCACGGCTCGCGCGCCGTGCACCCACCCTGTCGCCCAGCGATATTTCGCAGCGAATTCTCGCGGATGCGCATCCCACCACCGCCGCCCAGGTGTGCGCGGTTGCGGACCGGCGACGCCAGTATCGCTCGCGCAGTGCGCCCCGTGTACACAGGGCGCGTGATCGACCTCCGCGGAAAGACCCTCTTCATCACCGGCGCCAGCCGGGGCATCGGCAAGGCCATCGCGCTCCGCGCGGCGCGTGACGGCGCGAACATCGTCATCGCGGCGAAGACGACCGAGCCTCACCCCAAGCTGCCCGGCACCATCTACACCGCGGCCGAGGAGATCGAGAAGGCCGGGGGCAAGGCCCTGCCGTGCGTGGTCGACATCCGGGACGAGGCGCAGATCGCCGCCGCGGTGGCCAAGGCGGTGGAGACGTTCGGCGGCATCGACATCCTGGTGAACAACGCCAGCGCCATCAGCCTGACCGGCACCGTCGAGACGCCGATGAAGCGCTACGACCTGATGCACGGGATCAACACCCGCGGCACCTTCGCCTGCTCCCAGGCGTGCATCCCTCACCTCGCGAAGTCGTCGAACCCGCACATCCTCAACAACGCGCCGCCGCTCAACATGGAGGCGAGGTGGTTCGCGCCCCACGTCGCCTACACGATGGCGAAGTTCGGGATGAGCATGTGCGTTCTCGGCATGGCGGAGGAGCTCAAGGCGCAGGGCATCGCGGTGAACGCCATCTGGCCCCGCACCGTGATCGCGACCTCGGCCGTGCAGAACCTGCTCGGCGGCGACGCGACCATGAAGGGCGCGCGCTCGGCCGACATCATGGCGGACGCGGCGTACAGCATCCTCACCAAGCCCAGCCGAACCTTCACCGGCCATTTCTGCATCGACGAGGAGGTGCTGCGCGCCGACGGCGTGACCGACCTGGACAAGTACTCCATGGTCCCCGGCGCTGAGCTGTACCCCGACTACTTCCTCTGATCTTTCCGACCACTCCGAGCCGAGAGACGACCATGAACCGGACCCCCCCCATCGCCCTCGCCTGCTCGCTCGGTTTCCTTCTTTCGGCCGCGTGTGGAGGCGCCGACGACGGGAAGCCGGCGGCGTCAGCCGCGCCGGTGGCCCCTGCGGTCCCCACCGTGGCGCCTGCCGTGACGGCTGCGCCCGCGGCGCCCGCCGGTCCCAGCGTCCCCGACTTCTTCCAGGGGCCGCCGAAGGACGACACCAAGGCCTACAAGGGGTGGGTCAACCGGATGTACGACTACGGGTTCATCATTCCCACCGGGTGGACCAGCGCGTCGCTCCCCGGCAGCGGCTTTCTCATGCACGACCCCGAGCAGAAGGCGATGATCGCCCTCGACTACGTGAGCCCGGCGGAGCTCACGCTGGCCTCGCTGCAGGACAAGGCGAAGATGGCGCCGTTCCAGGCGACCGAGCTGACCGAGGTCACGCCGCCGACGCTGGTCGACGTGGGCATCAAGAAGTTCCTCGCCAAGGCCGGCCTGGCCAGGGGCAAGCTCAACGGCGCCCCGGGCCACATCTACTGGATGGACCTGGCCGGCATCCAGACGCACGAGGGCGAGCGCGGCCCCTACCACTTCATCGTGATGACCGGCCTGAAGGACGGCGTCAGCGAGGCCGCGAAGAGCCAGGCGATGAGCGCCATCCGCTCGATGACGCCGATGAGCGGACAGGCGTACTGGAAGCGCTGAGCGACCGACCCCCTGCCCCCTCGCGGCGCCGCCGGGTTCGGTGTACGCCCCTCGGCGCACCATGGACAAGGTCATCAAGAGCGCGTTCGAGGCGGTGCGGGACATCCCCTCCGGCGCGACGATCCTGTCGGGCGGCTTCGGCCTCTGCGGCATCCCCGAGAACTGCATCCGCGCGCTGCGCGAGCTGGGCACGAAGGAGCTGACCTTCGTCTCCAACAACTGCGGCGTCGACGACTTCGGCCTCGGGATCCTTCTTCAGAACAAGCAGATCCGGAAGATGATCTCGTCCTACGTGGGGGAGAACAAGGAGTTCGAGCGGCAATACCTGACCGGTGAGCTCGAGGTGGAGCTGACGCCGCAGGGCACGCTGGCCGAGCGCATCCGCGCGGGCGGCGCCGGCATCCCCGCCTTCTTCACGCCGACCGGCGTCCACACCGCGGTGAGCGACGGCGGCATGCCGGTCCTCCACGCGAAGGACGGCTCGGTGGAGGACCGGCATGCCGCCGTCGCTCACCGCGGTGTGGACGCCCGTCGGCGTGAAGAAGGCGGGGATGCCG
>JBKJLX010000117.1:0-2897 GCA_046596645.1 Polyangiaceae bacterium | reverse complement strand
CCGAGCCAGGGGGCGCCGCCTCGCTGGCTCGGCGTCCCCGGCGGGCGCGGCCGCGCCGGCGCCCTGCCCGACGGCGGCTGCCAGCGACCCGGTCCTCTTCGACGCCGACGATCCGCTCCCCGCGGCCACGGCCTCGGCGGGCCCCAAGGTCCCGGCGACGCCAGCCGCGTCGACCGCGGTCGCGGCGCTGACCGCGAAGACCGCGCCGCCCCCGGCGCCCCCCAAACCGCCCCCGGCGCCCACCACGTCGCCCACCACGTCGCCGACAGCGTCGCCTTCGTCGCCGCCCAGGCCGCCCCCGGCCAGCGATCCCTACGGGGCGGCGCCGAGCCCCGATGGCGCTCTGCGGCCGCCGTCCACGGGCAGCCCGCCCTCGCCTCCACCGCCCTCGACCAGCGAGCGTCCGAGGCCGCCCGTCGACACCGAGCTGTTCTGACGGCAAGGCACCAGGGCCCCATCATGCTCGTCATCTAGCTGCACTCCCGGTGACATCGCGACCCGGGTCGCGGGCGGCGTCGGCCCGCGGATGGTGGTCGATTGCCTCAGGCGCAGACCTTCGCCTCGCCGTCTCCGTCCTCGCGGCTCTTACCCTCGCAAATGTAGTCCTCGCGGCAGTCGTCCTGCGTCTCGCAGCCGAGGAGGCAGACGCCACCCTCGCTGCTGATGCAGAACGACCCCTCTGGGCAGTCGCTCTGGCTCTCGCATGTCACGACGCATGTTCCCCCGGGGAATGCACCGTCGTCGATGCACTCGCTGCTTGCGGCGCACCCCTCCGTCGCGCTGCAGGGACCGCCGACGACATCGCCGTCGACGCCGACGCCGTCCGGGGACGAGCCGCCGCCGGTGCCGGTGCCCCCGGTGTCGTCACCGCAGCCCACGCTCACCATGCACATGCAAATCGACGCGATCACTTGCGAACTGAATTTCAAGCGAACCTCCGCTTTCAGCGTTTTCACACCGACGGACGCGGGTCAATGGGTCAACTGCTACCCCAGACGCAGCGTCAGACCTTCCGTCACCGGCGGGCACTCGCGCCACGATGCCTCGGCGGTCGAGATCGGTGACATGGCGAGGCCGCCCGTCGACACCGAGCTGTTCTGACGGTAAAGGGCGGCCAGCATGGCGTGGCTCGTCGCCCTCGACGGAGGTCTTTCGGGGCGGCGATTCGCCCTCGAGACGACGTTCCTCGTCGGCCGCGGCCCGTACAACCACGTCGTCATCGACGATCCGCGCGTCTCGCGCCAGCACGCCAAGGTCTCGCCGGAGGACGGCGAGCACATCGTCCACGACCTCGGCAGCGCCAACGGCACGTTCGTCAACGACGAGCCGATCAAGCGCCACAAGCTGGTCCAGGGGGAGGTCGTTCGCTTCGGGCCCTTCCGCTTCCGCTTCGAGCTGGACGGGGAGGTCTCCAGGAGCGCACCGCCGCCGCGCCAGCGGGTGGAGGAGCGCACGCGCGTCGGCTTCGAGGTGCCCACGCGCATCCTGAACGCGGTCGACGCGGCCAGCGCGGTCAGCCCCATCATGCCCTCGGGCCTGGTCGAGCTGGAGGACGCGGACCGGAAGCTCCGCACCCTCTACGCGTTCCTCCACGCCATCTCGACCACGCTCGATCACGACGAGCTGCTGGTCAGCATCCTCCGCAACCTCATCGACGTCTTCCCCAGCGCGGGCGCCGTCGCGGCCTACGTGATCGAGGTCGTCGACACCGCGGCCGGCAAGCCGCTGCCCAAGTCGAGCGGCCGCCTGGCCCCGGCGCTGGTCATCCAGCGTGACGGACGGGTAGGCCCCCCGGGCGCGCCGCTGCCGGAGTCGCTGCACCGCGAGATCGTCGAGAAGGGGCAGGCGCTCATCTCTTCGCCGATGTCGCTCTCCTGGGACGACGAGGGGCCGCCCTCGGGCGGCCTGGTCATGCACGCGCCGATGATGGCGCGCGGCGAGGTCTACGGCGTCCTCAACGTGCGGGGCGGCAGCCGCTCCTCCTTCACCCAGGGTGAGCTCGACCTTCTCACCGCGCTCGCAGCCCACGCTGCGCTCGCGCTGCAGAACGCGCGCATGCACCAGAGGCAGCTCGCCCAGCAGCGCCTGGAGCAGGACCTGCAGCTCGCGCAGCAGATCCAGAAGAGCTTCCTCCCCTCGCAGCTGCCCGAGGTGCCGGGCGTGCGATTCGTGGCCGAGTACCGCCCCGCCTACAGCGTCGGCGGCGACTTCTACGACGTGTTCTGGGTCGGCCCCGGGCGTCTGGGCGTCATCCTGGGCGACGTCTCGGGCAAGGGGGTGAGCGCGGCGCTGCTCATGGCGCGCGTCTCCTCCGATCTGCGGGCCGCAGTTCTGGGCGAGCCCGACACCGCGAACGCGATGACGCGGGTCAACCGCAGCGTGCTCGAGCGGCAGCAGCACGACATCTTCGTGACCGCCATCGCCATGACCATCGACGTCGCGGCGCGGCGGGTGACCTTCACCAACGCCGGGCACCTGCCGCCCTTCATCGCTCGCGCGGACGGGTCTGTGGTGCGGGTCGATGGCGGTGCCTCTACGCCGATCGGTCTCTTCGAGGGCGCGGCTTACGAGCACCTCGATCTGTGGCTGGGCGACGGTGACGTGATCGTCTTCTGCACGGACGGCGTGAGCGAGGCGACCAGCCCGTCCGGCGAGCAGTTCGGGTTCGAGCGCTTCGAGGCCAGCCTGCGCGGTGCCCCGCGCCGCACCGAGTCGATGAGCGCCAAGCTCCTCGCCGATGTCCACGCCCACGTCGGCAGCGCCCCCCAGTACGACGACCTGACGCTGCTCCTCTGCGGCTTCGGCACCTGAGGGCGTTCGTGCGCCGCGCCGCGCTCGCCGTCGCTCTCGCGCTCGCCCTCCCGCTGGCGACGGTCGCCGCACCCGCCGCGGCGGAC
>JBKJLX010000036.1:0-3499 GCA_046596645.1 Polyangiaceae bacterium | reverse complement strand
CTACATCGTGAACAACCTGGCGCTGCCCGTCTCGCTGGGAAAGAGCTACTCCGCCTTTGCGGGCGTGCAGGATGCGCTGGTGCAGTGGTGGTACGGGCACAACGCCGTCGCGTTCTTCCTCACCACGCCCATCCTCGGCATCATGTACTACTACGTGCCGAAGGCGGCAAACCGGCCGGTCTACAGCTACCGGCTGAGCATCATCCACTTCTGGGCGCTGGTCTTCCTCTACATCTGGGCGGGGCCGCACCACCTCCTCAATACCGCCCTGCCCGAGTGGGCGCAGACCCTCGGAATGGTGTTTAGCGTCATGCTGTGGGCGCCGAGCTGGGGCGGCATGCTCAATGGACTGCTCACGCTGCGCGGCGCCTGGGGGCAGGTGCGCACCGATCCGGTCCTCAAGTTCTTCGTCGCCGCGCTCACGTTCTATGGAATGGCGACATTCGAGGGTCCGCTGCTGTCGATCCGCAGCGTGTCCAGTCTCGCTCACTACACCGACTGGATCGTCGGCCACGTGCACGCCGGCGCCTTGGGTTGGAATGGCTTCATGGCTGCCGGGATGTTCTACTTCCTCGTGCCACGCCTCTACGGCGTGAAGCTGCACTCCACCCGCGCCGCCGAGGCGCACTTTTGGATCGCGACCGCCGGCATCCTCCTCTACGTCGTCGCGATGTGGGTGAGCGGCGTCACCCAGGGGCTCATGTGGCGCGCGATCGACGCCGACGGCGCGCTGGTGCACCCGAGCTTCGTCGAGACGGTGGTCGCCATCATGCCGCTCTACTGGATGCGGCTGGTCGGCGGGTCGCTGTACCTGGCCGGCTTCATCCTGATGGCGTGGAACCTGTGGCGTACCGCGCGCGGCCGGGCGCCGGTGGAGGCCAGCGTCCAGGTGGTCATCCTCGAGGAGGCGCCGGCGGTGCCCTGGCGGCAGATGGTCTTCGGAGCGCCGGCTGTGGTGGCCGCGGTCGGCCTCGCGCTCCTGATCGCATTCGGGCTGGGCAACGCGGTGACCGCGCCGGCCTGGCTGGTGCTCCTGGCGGCGGTCGGCGGCGGCACGTTGTTTCTCATGTCGCTCAGCGGGAAGGGCGGGGCTCCGACCTGGCACCGCATCCTGGAGGGTAGGGCGGCGCTCTTCACGGCGTTCACGGTCATCGCGGTGCTCATCGGCGGCGTTGCGGAGATCGTCCCCGCCCTCCTGGTCGCCCCTGCGCACGGAAAGTCGGGCGCGAATGGGGCGCGCGTCCTCAGCGCGCTCGAGCTCGAGGGGCGCGACCTTTACATTCGGGAGGGTTGCTACACCTGCCATTCGCAGATGATTCGCCCGCTGGAGTTCGAAACGCTCCGCTATGGCGACGCCTCAACGATGGAGGACTCGCGCTTCGACCACCCCTTCCAGTGGGGGAGCAAGCGAACCGGCCCCGACCTGGCGCGCGAGGGGAACAAGAACCCCCACGCCTGGCACGCGCAGCACTTCCTCGACCCGCGCGCGATCACGCCGGGCTCGAACATGCCTGCCTACACTCACTTCGCCACGGATCAGCTCGACTTCGACGACACCGAGGCGAAGATGCGCGCTCTCCGCTCGGTCGGCGTGCCCTACACGCCGCGCGACATCCAGGGCGCGAAGGCTGCAGCGCTCACCCAGGCGGAGGGCATCGCGAAGGAGCTCGCCGAGCAGGGCACGCCCATGCCCCCCGCCTCCGAGATGATCGCGATCATCGCCTACCTGCAGTCGCTGGGCGTCCCGCCGGCGCCTGCGCCCGCCGCGCCGCCGCGGCCCGTCGCCGACGCGCACTGACGCTCGATCCGAGGAGACCCCCCATGTCCCGTCACGTTCAGGCCCTCTTCGAGGGCAGTCCGCTGCTCGCTCTCCCCCTGCTCGCGCTCGCCCTCTTCTGCGCGGTGTTCGTCGCGGTGGTGGTGCGCCTGGCATTCCAGGGCGGCGCCGACAACGACGCCATCGCCCGGTCGATCCTGGACGACGAGACCCGGCCGCAGGGCCGCAGCGAGGGAGGTGCGTCGTGACCGCGCCCGCCGCGAAGGACCCGCAGCGGGCGTCGGATCCCGACTCGGGCTCGGGCGTCGTCCACGTGTATGACGACATCGTGGAGCTGGACAACCAGCTGCCCCGCTGGTGGCTCGGAACCCTCTACGGCGCCATCGCCTTTGCCGCGGGATACTGGCTCTTCTTCCACACCTACCAGGGCGCCGAGCTCCCCAGCGCCGCTTACGCGACGCGCAAGGCGGTGGAGCTGGCGGCGGAGGCCGAGCGCATCAAGAGCGCGGGCGAGTTGACGGCCGAGATGCTGGCGACCCTGCAGAGAGACCTCGGGACCGTCGCTCAGGGCAAGCAGGCCTTCGAGACCTCATGCGTCACCTGCCACGACGCCGGTGGGCGCGGGAAGATCGGGCCCAACCTCACCGACGCGTACTGGGTGCACGGCGGCGACCCGCTGGCGATTCACCGCACCATCCGCGACGGGTTCCTCGCCAAGCAGATGCCGGCGTGGGGCAAGCAGCTCGGCGAGGCCCGAGTGCGCGCCGTCACGGCCTACGTGATGTCGCTCCGCAACACCGACGCGCCCGGCGGCAAGGCGCCGCAGGGCGAGAAGCAGCCGTGACGTGAGCGCCACCGAGAGTGTCAGCAGCATCGACCCGCGCGATGGGCGGCGGCGGCTCCCGGTCGTCGCCGACGTGCGGGGTCGGTTCACCACGCTGCGTCGCGTCCTCTTCGCCGTGCTGATCGCGGTGTGGGTCGCGGTGCCGCTGGCACGTCTCGGGGGGCGTCCCCTGGTCTTCCTCGACGTGGAGCGCCGTCAGTTCTTCCTCCTCGGCGGCAGCTTCGGCGTGCAGGACATCCACCTGCTGTTCTTCGTGCTCACCGGGCTCGGCTTCGCCTTGGTGGTCACCACGGCCATCGTGGGCCGCGCGTTCTGCGGGTTTGCCTGCCCGCAGACGGTGTTCCTCGAGGGGGTCTACCGCCCGCTGGAGCGGCTGGTCGAGGGGCCGCGCGCGGTGCGCCTCCGCCGGGACGCCGGCGGTTGGACCGCCGCACGCGCGCTGCGGAAGCTGGCCAAGCATGCCCTCTTGCTGGCGGCGTCGACGCTGATCGCGCACGCCTGCATGAGCTTCTGCGTGTCGTGGCCGGGCCTCCTCGCGATGGTGAAGACACCGCCGGCGCTGCACCCGCAGGCGTTCGGCTGGGCGGTGGCGGTCACCGGCCTCACCTATGCGAACTTCGCCTTCTTTCGGGAGCAGATCTGCCTGGTGGTGTGCCCCTACGGCCGCCTGCAGGGCGTCCTGGTCGATCGCGATACCGTGGTGGTCGGCTACGACCGGAAGCGCGGCGAGCCGCGAGGAAAGGCGACCGATCCAACGGCGGGCGCGTGCGTCGACTGCAACCGGTGCGTCGTCGTCTGTCCCACCGGCATCGACATCCGCAATGGCCTCCAGCTCGACTGCATCGGCTGCTCGGCCTGCGTCGACGCGTGCGACGAGG
>JBKJLX010000016.1:0-8043 GCA_046596645.1 Polyangiaceae bacterium | reverse complement strand
CAAGCGCTGGCGCTTCCCGGCGTGGCAGCTCTCCGCCTACCTCGACGTGCAGAACGTCTACAACAACCAGAACGTCGAGGTAGGCGGAGAGCTGCCACGCCGGGAAGCGCCAGCGCTTGTCCACGCGCACGTCGAGCGTGTGGTAAAGCGGCAGCCGCTCGGTGTTGTCCCCCAGGGGGATGGGGACGTAAGTCCCGGTCGGCGCGAAGAGCAGGCCGTTCACGCGTTCGGAGTCGCACGCCGCCGCCGCCGGGTTGCACACCACGGGGTCGACCAGGTTGCCGGAGACCAGGCGGAAGCGCGCGCCGAACTCCCACCCGCCGCCGAGCTGGTAGCTGCCGAGCACGGTGAGGATGTGGGTCTGGTCGAAGTTCACCAGGAACTCCTCCTCCCCCGGGCCGCGCTGGCGGGCGCTGCGCGACAGGGTGTAGGCGACCCAGCCGAAGAAGTCCTCGTCCGGCTTGTACTTGAGGAGGAACTCGCCGCCGACGACGTAGCCGAGCCCGTCGTTGTCGTACGACGTGCCGGACCCGTCGGCGGTGGCCGACGCGACCACCTGCTGATCGAGGTGCTTCACGAAGGCCTCGGCGCTGCCCTCGAGCTGTCGCGTGAAGTCCTGCTCCACGCCGACCGAGTACTGCATGGCCCGGTTGGAGACGAGGTCGGGGTTGCCGCCGGCGACCTCGAGCACCTGCTGGAACTGCGGCGGCTGCTGGTAGACGCCGACGCCGGCCTTGAGCGTCGTGCGCGGGTAGCCGGCCATGATGTCGTAGCGACCGGAGACGCGCGGGCTCCAGTCGGCCTCGCCGTTGATGCTGGAGATGTCGAGACGCATCCCGGGCACCAGGCGCAGCCGGCTCGTCGGCTGCAGCTCGAGCTCGGAGTAGATGGCGGGGAAGACGTAGCCACGCTCGTCCTGCAGCTGGCGGAAGGGCCGGGTCGAGAAGGGCTGGTTGGGCGGCTCGCCGGGTCGGCTCGGCTCCGGGATGCGCAAATTCACCTCGGCGTTGCCGGCGGCCACGTCGACGCCGGTGTTCAAGGTGACGCCCTTGGCGTAGCGGTGCGCGTGCTCGAAGCGCGACGTGATGGTCTGCACGTTGAGGAAGAAGAAGATCGGCCCCAGGCTGAACTCGATGTCGTCGTTGCCGAGCGCGAAGACGGCGCGCAGCTGGTCCTTCGGCGTCACGTCGTGCTCCCACAGGAGCTGAAGCCGCTGGAAGCGCGTGGCGAGGCCGATGTTGCCCGAGAGGGCGGGCTCGCCGGGGGAGGGCTCGCTCACAAGGAGCTCCAGCGCGTCATCGGAGCCGAAGAAGCCGAGGCGAAGCCGCCCGGTGTCGGCGTCCTCGTGCTCCACCAGGAGCTGGTAGTCGTAGTAGACCGGGGCCTGGGTGACGCTGGCGCCCGCAGCCTCCAGCGTGGGCCCCAGCCAGGCGTCGATGTAGCTCCGTCGACCGGCGACCAGGAACGTCCAGTCTGGGTCGTCGATGAGGGGAACGGGACCCTCGAGCAGCAAGCGCGCGTCGATGAGGTCGACCTGCACCAGGCCGTGGTAGCCGTCGTCCTTGGGCGGCCGCAGGCCGACGTCGACGATGCCGCCCTGCACGCGGCCGTACTGGGCGCCGAAGTTGCCGGGGTAGAAGTCGATCTTCGAGAGCACCTCGGTGGGCACGACCGAGGACAGGCCGCCGAAGTGGTAGATGAGCGGCACCGGCGTGCCATCGATGAAGGTCTGCGTCTCCGCCGGGCCGCTGCCGCGTACCAGGAGAACGCCGAGGATGCCGGGCGGACGCGCCACGCCGGGGAGGTTCTGGATCGATCGCAGCGCGTCGCCGTTGGTGCCGGGGATGCGATCGATCTCTCGCTTGGTGAGGGTGCGCTTGGTGACCTCGCGCGGCGGCCGATCCCCGCGGATAGTGACCTCCAGCCCGTCGCCCTCGACGAGCAGGCGGTACTTCACGCGCACCTCCTCGCCATCCACGATCTCCTCGGTCACCTCGAGCGGCTGGTAGCCCGGGGCCCGGATGGAGACGCGGTAGCGCCCGGGGGGGAGGTCGCGGAACAGGAACGCGCCGCGCTCGCCGGCGGTGGTCGTCCTCGGCGCGCCGCCCTGCGGCGTGACCACCACCTCTGCCCCGGCCAGGGGCACCTCGCCCCCTGGCACGTCGGCGAGGATCTGCCCACCTAGGGGCTCGACCACCGTCACCGGGGACGGCTGCGCCCCCGGCGGTTGCGTCGTGTCGGCGGGGCGAAGGGTGAAGGTGAAGCGGTAGAGGAGCCGGGCTTGCGCCGGCTGGCCGCTGGCGCGCCGCGCCGGCTCGAACTCCAGCGCGAGCGCGGCGGTCGTCGCGGCCTCGTCGAAGCCGTGACCGGCCGGGTCGACCACGGTGGCCGAGGTGACGCGGCCGTTGGCGTCGATGTCGAGCTGGAGCCCCACCGCGCCCTCGCGCCCCTCGGCGCGTGCGGACTCGGGGTAGGTGGGATCCACGTACTTCAGCAGGCGCGGGGGTGTCGCCTTGCCGGTGGGAGCGGTCTGCGGCGGCGGCGGCGTGATGATGGCGCCGCCGGCGCCGCGGGGGATCGACACATCCCCACGGTCGCGCGGCGGAGGCGGGTCCTGCTTCGGAGGCCCATTCTCCTGCGGCGGAGCCTGCTTCGGAGGGACCGGCGGCGGTTGCTGCGCCGCCGCCGGCGCGGAGCCGGCGGCGATCGCCGCGACGATCGCGGCAAGGACGGCTCGCTTCACACCGGGTCGCGCCGCTTGAGCAGGATGAGCAGGACGAACATGAGGGCGAACGCCATGCCCCCCAGGACCGCGAAGGGGAGCCAGACCGTCTCGTAGGTCGTGAATCCCCAGGCGCCGCTCAGCTCGTCGGAGGCGACCTGCGCCATGGCGCAGTCGAACTTCCCGTTCTTGATGTGGTCGGGCTCGCTGTTGGTGTTGGTCTTGAGGTCGACATTCCAGGCCGGGTTGTCGGCGAGCGAGTTGCGCTCCTGGACGATGTTGATCTCGAAGCCCCAGCGCGCGGGGATGAAGTTGAAGACCGGCTCCAGGCGCGAGACCGTCGTCGAAGGCACGATCAATCCCCCGAGCACGACCTGGGGGATGAGCGCGATCGGAGTGAGCGCCATGGCGGCTTCGCTGGAGGTGACGACCGTCGAGAGCAACAGGCCCAGGGCGACGGCCACCAGGCTGGTTGCGATGAGGCCACCCAGCATGACCATGAAGCCCTCCGCACCGCCCTGCAGGTCGAGCGCGAAGAACACGATGGCCAGCAGCATCGTGCACTGCACGACGCAGAAGAAGGCGAGGAGGATGTACTTGGAGAAGACGTAGTTGAGGAGGCCCAGGTTCACCATGCGCTCGCGCAGGTAAATCGCTCGCTCGGCGACGATCTCGCGGGCGGCGTTGCTGGTGCCGAACCACACCGCGGCGACGACCAGGAAGAAGATCGCCGCCGTGGGATCGGAGGTCGTCTTCATGTCCTTCAGGACGGCGGCGCCGGCCTCGGCCGGGCCCTGCGCCTTGCTCGACAGCTGCTGCATGGCGCCGAGGCACCACCCGGGGACGGCGTCGTCGGCCCCGCCGAACACCACCGCCAGGAGGCCGCCGATGATCGGCGCCTGGAGCAGCATGATGAGGAGGCCGGAGACGTCGCGGACCTTCACCTTGAAGTAGCGCGACACCAGCAGGCGCAGCTGCCCGGTGGTCGCCGCGCGGCCCGGGGGCACTCCCCTCGCTCCGGCGCCGCTGCCGATCTCGCGGCGGCCCGAGTACATCTTCCGGTAGATCGGGTTCTGGTCGCTGAAGAAGTCCTTGCGCCACTCGATGGCGGCGAGCTTTCTCGCCTCGCCCCGGGGGACGTTGGGGTTCTGCATCTTCAGCTGGTCGAAGATCGGCCTCTCGCGGACCGCGAGCATGTCGAACATGTCGCGCGGATTGTCGACGTCGTTCTTCTTGCCGATGCGCTCGTTGGCCTTGCCGAAGAAGCCGTAGGCCTCCTTCGTCGTGCCGAAGTACATCGGGATGCCGCCCACCCCCATGACCAGGCAGTGGGTGAACTTCTCGAACTCGTCCTTGGCCGGCTGGTGGATCGTCATGATGATCGTCTTGCCGCTGGCCTTGGTCAGGTTCGCGAGCAGCTCGATCAGCGCGGTGGTGTCGTCGGCGGCGAGGCCGGAGGTGGGCTCGTCGAGGAAGAGGATGACGGGGTCGGTCACCAGCTCCAGCGCGATGTTGACGCGCTTGCGCTGCCCGCCGGAGAGCACCTTCTTCTCCGGTCTTCCGATCTGCAGGTTGCGGACGCCGTCGAGCCCCAGGTCCTTCAGCGTCTGATCGACACGCTGGTCGATCTCGGCGTCCGAGTAGTCGGGCGGCAGGCGGAACCGGGCGCTGTAGCGCACCGCCTCGAACACCGTCAGCTCCGCGTGGACCAGATCGTCCTGGGGCACGTAGCCGATCGAGCCGCGCAGCGTGTCGTAGATGGCGTAGAGGTCCTCGCCGTTGATGCGCACCACGCCGCCGGTGGGCGGCAGGTAGCCGTTCAGCGTGAGGAGCAGCGTGGTCTTGCCGGCGCCGGACGGGCCCATCAGCGCGATCATGTCGCCGGGCAGCGCCTTGAAGCTGACGTCGTCCAGCAGGGCCTTCATCACCGCGGGGTTGTCGCGGTCAGGCACCTCGAGGCGGAGGCTCCACGCCTCGATCTCGTAGAGCGGTCGGCCGGCCCACTGCGCCTCGGAGTAGGCCTCCTGCACCACCTCGGCGCCGCCGCCGCCCGAGGCCTGGATCATCAGCGGCATCGGGCCGATGAAGATCTTCTCTCCGCTCTGCACGGCGATCTTCTGCCCGGCGGAGATGCGCTGCCCACGCACGAAGGTGCCGTTGGCGCTGCCGCGATCCTCGATGAAGAAGTTGCCACCGATCTGATGGAGCAGCGCGTGGCGGCTCGACACCTGCGGGTGGTGGATGACGATGTCGTTGTCCGGCGTGCGGCCGATCGACTTCACCGGCTTCTGCGAGAAGTCGACCTGTCCGAGGATGGTCTTGTTCTTCTTTGCCGCCGGCGCGCCGCTGGGCTGCGAGCCCTGCTGCGCCTGCTGCGCCTGCAGGGCCTGGGCGCTGGCGATGGCGATCGCCATCTGCTCGCCGCCCGAGATGGCCATGGTGCCGGGGCTCAGCGCCTGGCCGCCACCCTGGCCAGAATGGGGTGACGGTGCCGCCGGGTAGCCGCCGGGCGGGCCGGCGGCGGCGCCGGCCATCGCCGGGCCGTGCGCGACCGGCTGCCCCTGGTGAACGCCTTGGGCCGCGCCCACGCCGCCGCGCGCGATCTGGCCGAGCAGAGAGACCTGCACGGGGACCGGACCAAACGCGACGATGCCGTTGGGATCGAGCGGCGTCGGAGTGTTCGGCGGGATCTTGTTGCGGCCGACGTAGGTGCCGCTGGTCGAGCCGTGGTCGACCACCATCATGCGGTCGAGCATCACCGTCGCGTGCATGCTCGAGACGCTGCCGTGCTGGAGCACCAGCGAGGAGCGCGCGGGGTCGCGGCCGATGATGACGTGACCGGGGGGCGCCGGCGCCTGCCCCGCCGCGAGGATCTGCTGCGTGATCGCGGGATGGGAAAGCGGCACCGCGATCGGCCCGATGGTGAATGGCGTCCGCAGGTCGAACGGGACCTGCTCGCCCGGGGCCAGGGGGCGCCCCTGCGCCGCGCAGCCCGGCGCCGTGGGGATGAACACAAGCTGCCCCCCGCCCTGGTGGACGATCCTCGCGTGCTCCGGCATCACGCCGGGACCCTGGAGGACGACGTCGCACGCCGGGGCGGCGCCCACCGTGATGCTCTGCTTGCCGAAGCTCATGCTCATCTCTCGACCGCGCGACGCCCCCTCAGTCCCGACGACGGGTGAGGGGCCTGCAGCACCCTCGGGTGCTGCAACGGAGGAGCGCGGCGGCGCGAGGCTATCTCAGGAAGAGCGCCCAGAGGAGCAGGACGAGGAGGAGCGCCACGAGGATCGACAGCCCCAGGACCAGGTAGACGATGTGGCTCTTGCGCTTGGGCGCGTAGGGCCGCGCGAGCGGCACCGGGTAGCCCGCACCAGCCAGGAGCCCCTGGCCCCCCATCGAAGGAGGCATCACGTGCGGCGAGAGCGAGCCGGTCGCCTGCGCGTGCTGGGGAACCTGCGACGCGGGACCGAGGGTGGGGGCCACGTGCGACCCCGCAGCCGAGGGCGGTAGCGGCAGGTGGTGGGGCGCGCCGACCTGGTAGGCCTGCAGGCCGCCGCCGCGCGCCGACGTTGGCGCCGGCGTGTTCTGCGCGGCCCCCCAGGTCGGCTGCCCCTGCGCGCCCTGAAGCTGGCCACCCGCGGCGTGCATGGGTAGGTTCGCCGCCGGCGATCGACCCATGTAGTGCGTCTCGCCCTCGTCGAGCTGGGTGGGCTGACCGCCGGGCGGGGCGGTCGGCGCCACGGTGGCGGGCGCGCCAGCCTGGGTCGGCGCGACGCCGCCACCGGCGGTGGTCTGCACGCCGGCAGGAGCGCCGGCGATGGTGGAGCCGACCTTGGGGGAGACCTGGGTGACCCGCACCATCTGCACCGTGATGTTGTCGTGCCCGCCGCGGTCGTTGGCCAGGCGGACCAGCTGGTTGCAGGCGAACGTCAGGTCCCCGCTGGAGAGCGCCTGGCGGGTGGCGGCGAGGATGTCGGGGGCCAGCGCGAGATCGGTGAGGCCGTCGCTCGCCTGCATGAGCAGGTCGCCGGGGAAGAGCTCCATCGGCTCGGGGCGGACCTCGACGTCGACCTCCGGCTTCATCCCGAGCGCGCGGGTGATCTTGTTGGAGTCGGGGTGCCCGATGGCCTGCTCTTCCGTGATGTAGCCGGCGTCGATCAGGCCCTGGACCATCGAGTGGTCGCGGGTGAGCGGGTAGATCTGGTTCGAGCGGAGGATGTAGGCGCGGCTGTCACCGACATGCGCCACATCGAGGCCGGTGTCGTGGAGGAGGAGCGCAACCACCGTGGAGCCTGGCCGGACCTTGTTGTCGACCGCGCCGCCGAGCTCGTAGACCCTCCGTGCCGCCTCCTCGACCGAGGCCTTGAGCGCCTGCGCCGGAGTCATCGTCTCCGGCATGCGCTCGATCGACTCGAAGATCGTCGTCACGGCGCGGCGGCTCGCCTCCTGGCCGCCGTAGTGCCCGCCCATCCCGTCGCAGAGGACGCAAAGATGGCCGAAGCGCGTCTCGGCGAAGCCGCACGAGTCCTCGTTGACCTGCTTGTTGGGATCGCGTCCGGGGTCGCTGGCCTGCGCGATTTCGCAGCGCATCGCGAGCGGCCGCTTCGCGGCAGAGACTGCCGGAGCGGGGTTGCCAGCGGGCATGGCGTGGGAGGATGCCACCTTCGGACCGACCTTCTTATCCCAGGTGACCGGCTTTACTCCAGCCGTACGGCGAACTCGACCGGCCCGAAGCGAAGCTGCGCCCCGTTCGAGACCGGCGTCCAGATGGACGGCGGGATGCGCTGACCGTTCAGCATGGTGCCGTTGTTGGAGCTCTCGTCTCGCACGTAGAGCTGGCCACCCTCGATCTTCATCGTGGCGTGGCGGCCAGAGACGCGGGGCTCGCTCAGCAGGATCTGGCACATCGCCCCATCCCGCCCGGCGCTCATCTCCATCCCGGGGAGGACCGTGAAGATGCCCTGGCTTCCGGAGAGGGTCGCTCGCTGGACGTTGGCCACCGGGGGGGCCATCGGCATCGGCGCCATCGGGCCCGGTGCCATCGGCGCGGCACCGACGGGCGCCGGCCGCGGCGCGACCGGTGCCGGGGCTGCAGCGCGACCCTTGCGGCCACCCCCCCGGATGATGGTGATGAGGAGGAGGACCAGCACCAGGCCACCGAAGGTGATGGCGCCGATCATCAGGTACGGCGGCGGCGCCTCGCGGGCCCGGACGGTGAGGATCTTGTCGGCGGTCACCGCGCTCGTGCGCTTCGCCTGGTTGTCGTAGAGGACGACGCGCGCTGTCATCTTCTCGCCGCTGCCGGAGAGGAACTTGGTCTT
>JBKJLX010000004.1:0-4681 GCA_046596645.1 Polyangiaceae bacterium | reverse complement strand
CGTCGCGCCGGACGTCGAGCTGCTTCGCCATCGGACGAACATGCAGATCTTCCAGTACGAGAGCGAGCTCGCCATGGCGCTCCGGCTGCTCGCGCGCTGGTCGATCACGCCCGTCGTGCGCGTCGACGAGGGGGCGTACCGCGCGCGAAAGTATCGGGTCCAGTACGGCGAGTCCGACTTCGCCTTCATCCGGCGGATGCTCGAGGAGTCCGGCATCTTCCTCTTCTTCGAGACCGTCCCCGACGGGCCGACCCGCCTCGTCCTCGCCGACCGCACCGCGACGCTCGACCGTCGCGCCGCGCCGATCCCCTTCGCGTCCACGCCCAGCGCTCGCCGTGACCTCTTCGCCGAGAACGTCCACGTCCGCCAGCGCGTGCGCCCGGGAAAGTACACGCTCCGCGACCACGACTATCGCCTCGCCAGCACCGCCGAGCTGGTCGCGACGGCCTCGATGGAGGGGGGGCGGCGCGAGTCCGAGATCGAGCGCTACCACTACGTCCCGGGCAGCTTCCTCTTCGGCGCAGGGGCAGGGGACGGTGCCTCGGTCGCCGATCAGAAGGGCAAGGCGCGGACGACCCAGGAGGCGGGCGATCGCCTCGCGAAGATGCGGCTCGAGGCGAAGCGCGCGCAGGGCAAGGTCTTCACGTTCGACACCAACGCCTTCGACCTCGCCCCCGGCGTGCTCTGCCACGTCGTCGATCACGTCCGCGCGGACCTCGGCCCGGACAAGCCCCTGCTCGTCCTGGAGACGTCGCTCGACCTCGGCGCGCTCGGCGAGTCGAAGATGCGGGTGTCCGCGATCCCCGGCGACCGGGAGTACCGCCCGCCGCTCTCGACCCGCAAGCCACGCGTCGTCGGCATCGAGAGCGCCACCGTCGTCGCGGCGGCGGGCGAGGAGATCCACCTCGACGAGTTCGCCCGCGTCCGCGTCCACTTCCACTGGGACCGCAAGGAGACGCGTGACGACTCGTCGAGCTGCCTCGTCCACGTGAGCCAGCCCTGGGCGGGCACCGGGTTCGGCGGCGTGAACCACCCCCGCGTCGGGCACGAGCTCATCGTCGACTTCCTCGGCGGCGATCCCGACCGTCCGATCGCGGTCGGTCGCTGGTTCACGGCGGAGAACCCGGTCCCCTACAAGCTGCCCGAGCAGAAGACGACGTCCGGCTGGCGCAGCCAGTCGACCAACGGTGTCCCGGGGTACAACGAGATCGTCTTCGTCGACACCGGCGGCGCGGAGCTGCTGAACCTGCGCGCCCAGAAGGACTTCGTGGCGTCGGTGAAGAACGACCAGTCGATCACCGTCGTCTCCCACAAGAACGCCCAGGTCGAGGGGAACGACGCCAAGCACGTCGGGCAGACCTACGACGTCGACTCCTTCGGACCCACGTGGACCGAGATCACGGGTCCCCTCTACACGACCGCGGTCGATTCCCTCGCCTACATCTCCGAGACGGGGGGCATCTCGACCAAGGCGACCGCCTTCCTCTCCGGGGAATCTCAGGCGACGGCCTTCGAGATCGCGGAAGAGGCGGAGGTCATCGCCACCGAGGCCATCGTCCTCGACGTCGGGACCAGCACCATCCGGATATCGGCCGCGTCGATCGACATCGGCAGCCCCCTGGTGCTGCTCCACACCGAGGAGGCGTGACGGTGGGGCGCTTCGTCGTCGAGGAGTTCAAGTTCGAGCTCGACGGGTTCAAGGAGACCTCGACGCAGATCCTCGCCGACGTCGACGGCCCCCGGGCCACCTTCGGGGTGACCATCACGAGGTCCGCCTTGCGCGACAGGGACCTCGGCGAGTTCATCGACGATGAGCTGGGCAAGCTCGCCAAGGGCCTCCCGGGGATGCACGTCACCGACAAGAACCTCGGCATTCGCCACGGTCTCCCATGCGCGGACGTCTCGGCGCGGACCCGGGTCCCCGGGGGGATGCTCCACCAGCGGATCGTCGCCTTCGACTGGGCGGGAAAGGCCGTCATGCTGACGGCGACGTCCCCCATGCGCCTCAAGGACAAGGCCAACAAGCACCTGGACGCCGTCCTCGCGACGCTGAAATTTCGAAAGCCCCCGGCCGGCTCGCCGTAGAGGGGGAACGAGGCCCCGATGATCGACCTATACGCCGCAAGGCTCCACGATCCCGTCGGGCACGATGAGGAGTTCGCCCTCCAGGTGATCGGCATGGCCCTCGGGCTGGCCCTGGGGATCGTCCTCATCTTCGGAGGGCTCCTCTTCGTCGGGAGCGGGTTCGGCGCGCCCGTGGGCATCGCGGCGATCATCCTTGGCGTCATCGAGGTGCTCGCCATCGGCGAGACCGCGGCGGGCATCGCGGGCCTCCTCAAGGAGGTCTTACCCTGGACAGAAACCGGGAACATCAACCAGGGGGCGCAGAGCGTCTTCGTGGGGGAGGCCAACAAGCCATTCGCCCGCGTGCGCGACGCGTGCGAGTGCGAGGAGACGCCCCTCAACGTGATCGCCAAGCTCGCGGTGCTCAGCGCGGTCCTGTTCCCCGCGGGCGTCGGCGCCGCCGCCGCGTACGCCGCGTACCTCGCCGTCAACGGCATCTCCCACGACCCGTCCGAGATCCGCACCGGGTCGACCAAGGTCCACGTCGAGGGCCAGCACGCCGCGCGGAGGTCGAGCGAGACGAGCTGCGGCGGCTTCGTGATCGACGGGGAGCACAGTGTCGTCGTCTTCGGCAAGGGCGACGCGACCGGCATCGAGAAGCGCAGCACGGTGCCGGCGGCATGGGCCTGGGCGCTCTGGGCGATCTCGATCGTCGCCTTCTTCAAGGCCATCGCTCAGATCATCCTCAGTGGCCTCAAGGTGACGGCGATCAAGGGCTTGCCCGACCTGTGGAAGTTGCTGAAGAACGGCCTCCGCGAAGAGCTGAAGAACAAGAAGCTCCCCGGCAAGGTGTGGTGGGCGCTCAGCTTCCTCCTCGGCAACCCGTTCACCGACAAGTTCGCGCAGATGAAGTTCGGCAAGGACAGCAAGGGCACCAAGATCTTCGGGGCGGGGACCAAGATCAACTCGGCGGGGGAGACGCTCTTCAACGACGCCGATCGTCGCGCCGCGCTCCTCAAGGTGCTCAAGAAGGTCGTCACGCGGAAGTGATGAGATGACATCCTCCGCCCAGATTTTCGAGGCGCGTACGCCGCTCAGGCGGCTGCGGGTCCTGGTCGCCGGCTTTCAGGACTTCGACGCCGACTCCGACGGGACTCCGAACGAGAACCCCACGAAGCGCGTCCCCGACCTCGCCAGCAAGCACTTCGCCACCCTCACCGTCCCCTCGCCATCGGGCGACGTGTTCACGGCCTCGGTCGACGGCGTCGTCCTCGACGTCACGTGGAGCCGCGACCCGACCGACGACTCCACGGTCCCCGCGGGCGCCGCCGACGTCCTCCATGAGCAGGTCAAATCGCGCCGGCCCGACGTCGTCCTCGTCACCGGGATGCTCGCGCGCCGCACCACCTTCAGCGTGACGACGACGGCGAGCGACGCCGACAAGATCCATGGGTCGATCGCGATGCGCATCATCGGAGCCGACGGCTCGCCGGCGTACTATCGCGCGCCGGATCGCAACCAGTACACGAAGGGCCCGGGCACGGCGGGCTTCGAGCTGTCGACGTCGCTCCCGGTGGAGGCCATCCAGAGGGCGTGGGCGCAGCGCCAGGTTCCCTACGAGGACGAGACGAGCGCCGGGCAGTACATCTGCAACGACGTCTTCTACCGACTGCTCTGGCTACGCACGAACACCGCGTACGGCAGGTCCGTGCTGCGCGGCGGCTTCATCCACGTGCCCGAGAAGCCGACGGACGATCAGCTCGTCACGGCGGTGCGCGCGGCTCTCGAGGCCACGCTCGCATCAATCCGGCCTGAGGAGATCGACCCGCGCGCGTGAGGCGGTATTCCCGAGGCGTCCTGGGTGCGGCGGACGCGGCCCGGCGCCCGGCGGCGGTCGGCACCCCGTGCTACCCTGGCGAGAGCTGCTTCGGGGGTCGCCTTGCCCGTCGTCTGGAATCGTTTCCTCGCTCAGCGCCTGCAGGCGCCGAGATCCGACGCCGCGGCCTGGCTCGACGGCGGGGGCCCGGGCGGCGCCTCGCGCAAGTCGCCCGGGTGGGGATCGGCATCGCCTGTCACCCCCCTGACGTTGGCGCTGCTTGCCTCGGTCTGGGTGGCCCCTGCGACCGCCGCCGCGCAGGGCGCCCCCCAGTCGCCGCCTCCGGCGATGGCCGAGCCGCCTCCCGGCGCGCCGCCGCCGCCTCCCCCCGAGGCATGGTTCCCCGAGCAGCCGACGCCGCCGAGACCGGACGTCGACCTGCCCGACGGTGCGTACGTGCAGCAGCCCTCCTCGCCGCCGCTGCCGCCCGAGCCTCCGCCCCCGGTGGAGACCCCGCCCTACGAGTCCAGCGACGCCGCGCTCGTCATGGGGATGATCGCCGTGCGCCCCTTCGCGACCGCGGTGGGCGCGGGCGGCCTCGAGGGCGACGAGGACCCGACCGGCATCGTCTCCGGTCACGTCGGCTTCCGGGCGCACGGCAGCGGCATCGACGACGACATCATCGCGCGCGCCGACCTCGAGGCCTTCCTCGGCGCCTCCACCGAGGGGGTGGAGGTCGAGGGCCGCGCCTTCCTCAGCGTCGGGCTGGCGACGCCGATCGAGCGCCTCCATTTCCTGTTC
>JBKJLX010000844.1:0-2655 GCA_046596645.1 Polyangiaceae bacterium | reverse complement strand
CCTTCCTCGGCACCAACCCCCCCGCCGACAAGAACCAGGAGCGCATCGACACCGCCAAGAAGCGGATCGAGGCCCTCAAGGCAACTCCGGCGGAGGTCACGCTCACCATCGTGCCGGCGGACGCGGCCGGCGCGACCGTCCTCGTCGACGGCGCCCAGCAGACGGGGACGACCTTCAAGGTCCCCCCGGGCAAGCACATCATCACCGTGCGCGCGCCCGGCTACGAGGACGCGACGATCGAGCAAGCGTTCACGTTCGCCGAGAAGCGCGAGATCCCGGTGGAGCTCAAGAAGGGCGCGGCGGCGACGCCGCCCCCGGTGGTGGCGCCCCCGGTGCCACCGCCCACGACCACCCCGCCGGACGAGGAGGAGGGCGGTAGCTCGAAGATCCCCGCGTACGTCACCCTCGGCCTCGCCGGCGCCGGCTTCATCGTCGGCACCATCTTCGGCATCTCCGCGCTCTCGTCGAACTCCGAGTACGAGGAGACCCCGACGCAGGACGCCTTCGACACGACCGAGCGCAACGCGCTCATCGCCGACATGGCGTTCGGTGCGTCGATCGCCTTTGGCGTCACCGGCGTCGTGCTCCTGCTGACGGCCGACGACGACGCGCCCGCGGCAGCCAAGGTGCTCCCGGCGCGCCGCGCCAAGAACGGCGACTTCGTCGCGCCCTACGTCACCACCACCGGCGCCGGCGCAGCAGCCCGCGTCAGCTTCTGAGCGGAGAGCAGAACATGGCGAATCCCGGAAGCAGCCCCAAGGGCAACGGTTGGATCCTCCTCGCAGGAGCGGGCGCGCTCGGTCTCGCAGGCACCGCGATGGGCGGCTGTGAGCTCATCGTCAGCCCTGATCCCGATCTCCTGAACCAGGGCGGCGGTGGCAACGCGTCGATCGCGTCCTCGACGACGACGACCACCACCACGACGACGACCACCACGACCAGCTCGTCGCCCCAGGGCACGGGCGGCACCACCGGCGACGGTGGCGGCGGCGGCAACACGACCAGCGACGGCGGCGGCGGCTCCACTGGCGACGGCGGCGGCGGCGGCAGCACGACCAGCGACGGCGGCGGCGGCTCCACCGGCGATGGCGGCAGCGGCGGCACCGGTGGTGGCGGCGGCGGACCGGCCTGCCAGGATCCCGCCACCGACTGCCCGGACCCGGAGCAGTGCGAGGTCGCGATCTGCACCGTCGACGGCGTGTGCGGCGTCACCACCCTGATCGGCGGCGAGAGCTGCAACCTGGGCGGCGGGGATCCCGGGCTGTGCGACCCCGACGGCGACTGCGTCGAGTGCCTCGGCCTGGGCGACTGCGGGACGCCCCCCGACTGTCAGCTCAACACGTGCACGCTAGGGGCCTGCGGCCTGGAGAACGCGCCGGACACGACGACGCTGTGCGACGGCGGCACCTGCCTCGGCGGCGCGTGCGAGATCTTCGCGCAGTGCGAGAACCTGACGCTGGACGGCGACGAGACCGACGTCGATTGCGGCGGCGCCGGCGCCCAGCCCTGCCCGCGGTGCCCGAACGACGACGACTGCCAGGCCAACAGCGACTGCGAGTCCGGCTACTGCGACGGGTCGACGGACACCTGCGAGCCGTGCGGCGCTGACGTCGACTGCGACGTCGGCGCCTTCTGCGATGCGGTCGACGACGTGTGCACGCCGGTGCTCGACCCGGGTGACGTCTGCGATCGCGACGCTCAGTGCGATGCCGGCAACTTCTGCACCGACGGCGTCTGCTGCCAGTCGGCCTGCGACGGCGTCTGCGAGACCTGCGACAACAACCTGGGCGAGTGCAGGCCGGCCACCGAGGGCACCGAGGCGACGGCCACCGAGTGTCCAGACGGGGTCTGCCTCACCAGCCTGTGCGGAGCCAACCGCCTCTGCGCGTTCTCCAGCGCGGCGACGCAGTGCGCGGGGGCGGACTGCGCGGTGGGCGTCGCCACCGACGCGCGCTTCTGCACCGGCACCGCCTCGGGCTGCCCGGCGGACGGCACGCCCGACGACTGCACGCCGTTCGTGTGCGGCGCGACGGCGTGCAACACGACGTGCACCGTCGGGACCGACGCCGGCTGCGAGGCCGGCTTCTTCTGCGAGGGCGGCAACACCTGCACCGCGGAGCTCGGCCAGGGCGCGCAGTGCGACTCGAACAACGAGTGCGCCAACGGGCGCTGCGTCGACGGCTTCTGCTGCTCGTCGACCTGCACCTCTCTTTGCCAGTCGTGTGACGGCGCCGACACGGGCGGCCTGAACGGTACCTGCGCCAACATCACGCTCCTCGCCGGAGATCCCGACAACGAGTGCGCGGCGCCGGTGGGCGGTACCAACTGCGCGAGCGGCACCTGCGACGGGAGCGGCGCCTGCGGGGTTGCCCCCGACAACACGGTGGGCTCCCCGACCTGCGCCAACGATATCCTCTGCGACGGGCTCTCGGCGAGCTGCCCGGCGGACTGCGTCTCGAACAACGACTGCCCGGCGAACCTGCACTGCGCCGGCAACGGTAACTGTGTGGCGGACAGCGCCCAGGGCGCCACCTGCGACGAGAACACCGACTGCACGAACGACAGGTGCGTCGACGGCTTCTGCTGCAGCACCACCTGCACCGGGACCTGCGAGGCGTGCTCCGCCGCGCTGAGCACAGGCGCCAACGGCGTCTG
>JBKJLX010000154.1:0-3073 GCA_046596645.1 Polyangiaceae bacterium | reverse complement strand
GCCGGTCAGACCGGGACGGGTCACTCTCTCCTCGACCCCGAGAGAACGGACAGACCCGAACCGATGTACTCGAAGACCTTCCTTCGCCGACTGACCCGGCCCGCCGCGCTGGCCCTCGCCCTGATGGCGCCCCTCTTGAGCGCGCCGCGCTCCGCCGCTGCGGGGGAGACGGAGTCGAGGACGCTATTCGCCTCCGGCCGTGAGCTGCGCCTCGCCGGCAAGTGCGCCGACGCCATCCCGCTCTTCCGCCGCGCGATGGAGACGTATCCGGAGGGGCTGGGCTCGCTCCGCAACATCGCCGAGTGCGAGGTCGAGATGGAGCGCTTCGCCTCCGCTCGGCGGTCTTACTGGGACCTCCGGCTGGCCGCGCTGCAGTCGACGACGTCGAAATACGAGGGCTGGGACAAGGAGGCAGAGGCCGATCACGCGGCGCTGGGGTCGAAGGTCGCGAAGGTCACCGTCACCTTCAAGGGCGACCGGCCCGAGGGGCTGGTCATCCGCTTCAACGGCAAGCCCTTCGACCCGCGGCTGGTCGGCGTGGAGATCGAGCAGGACAACGGGCCGCTCGAGGTCTCGGTGTCGTTCGGCGCCGGCCCCCCCCTCGCCAAGACGTTGCAGGTCACCACCGGCGGCCGTCACATCGTCGAGTTCGACCTCGCCGAGCTCCCTCGCCCGGCGCAGCAGCAGCCCACGCGCCCCCCCGTCAGCGCGGCCGGCGGCGGCGGGCTCACGCCGATGCAGGTGGGCGGCATCGTGGCGCTTGGCGTCGGCGGCGCGGGCGTCATCGGCACCGTGGTGACGTCGATCCTGTACTCGTCGTCCCTCTCCGCGGTCGATGAGGCCTGCCCCTCGCGGGAGAACTGCGACTCGACAGTCCAGAGCGACGTCGACACCGGAGAGACGGCGGGAATCCTCTGGAACGTGTTCACCGCCACCGCAGTGGTCGGAGTCGGCGTCGGCGTGACCCTGCTCATCGTCGGGTCGGACGACGGCGCCGTCACCGGTTCGGCGCCCGCGCAGCGCGCGAAGGTCGGCGTGTCGCCGCTGCCCGGCGGAGCGTTCATCGGCGTCACGGGGTCGATGTGAAGGCGGCCTGGCTGCTGTTACCGGTCGGTGCGGCCGCGGCCTGCATCTTCCCCGACGTCGGCATCGGTGACGGCACCGGCACCGCCGGCGGATCTTCCACCACCGACGCATCCAGCTCCACCACGACGACCGGCCCCGGCGGCGCCGGCACCACGACGAGCTCCACCACCACCAGCTCGACGACCTCGAGCGCGAGCGACGGCGGCGGCGGCTCGACGAGCGGCGGTGGACACACCGCCACCACGGGCGGTGACGGCGGTGCCGGCGGCTCGACGACCGCGACCTCTGCTGCCAGCAGCGGGTTCTGTCCCGACAGCGAGTGCCAGTACGACAACCAGGGCGGAGCCAACGGCTCGGGGGGCTCGGGCGGCGGCAGCGTCGGGTCGGCAGACTGCGATGGCGATAGCTCAGTGAACGCGGACGACTGCGAGCCCTGCAATGGGGATGTCTTCCCCGAGCAGGATGCCTACTTCGTCGCTCCCTTTGCCAAGCTGGACGGCACCGGGGACTCGTTCGACTTCAACTGCCGGAACGGCGGGACCGCGAAGTACGCCGACGACACCGGGTGCTTGAACTTCAGCCTCGGTGCCTGTCCCGAAGCCGTCTACACCGAGCCCGCGAGCTGCGGTGGATTTGCCGAGCTGCAGGAGTGCGACCCCGGCATCGGCTGCAACGACACCGGCACCGCCGGTGAAGTGCAGGTCGGCTGCCACTGACCTGAGGCCGGCCTGCGGGCCTCACGCCTCGGTCAGAGCCCGCTCGCGGCGTCGCTCACTCCGTCACTCATTCCCAGGTCGCGAGCAGCACCACCAGCACCACCAGCAGCGCGCTCATCCCCGCCACCAGCAGGAATGCGATGCGGGACGCGCGCTTGCCGAAGAACTCCGCCTCGTCGAAGTCGAGGTCTTCGTCCTCCCGGATGGGCGCCATCTCCTTCCACGGGCTCGGCGCGTCCGCGCCGGGCACGGCCTCGCTGAACCCGAGCAGCTGATTCGCGGCCACGACCTGGGTCGGCGCGTCGCTGTTGTTCTTCCGCGGTGGAGCGTCAGCGTCGGAGCCCAGCGGACCGAGCTTGTCCTCCGTCTCGCGCACCATGGTCGGGCGCTCCGAGGGCCGGGGCTTGCTGCTCGGTAGCGAAAGCGCGAAGCGCAGCGTCGTCTCCCGCGTGAGCTTGCTCGGGGTCGAGGGGCGGCCCGCCAGGACGCGCGCCTCCTCGACGATCGCGTGGAACGCCGCGGCCATCTCGGTCGCAGACGGAAACCGGTTCGCGGGATCGAGCGCCATCGCCTGGAGGAAGAACCCGTCCAGCGCCGGCGGCAGCGAGGGCACGACCTGAGACGGTGGCGTCGGTGGCTCCCGGGTGATCTTGATCATGACTTGCGGCATGTCGCCGTCGTAGGGGCGCGCTCCGGTCACGCAGCGGTAGATGATGGCCGCCATCGAGAAGAGGTCGGTGCGGAAGTCGACGTTTCGCTGCCCCTTGACCTGCTCCGGGCTCATGAAGTGCGGTGAGCCGACGAGCACGCCGGTCTTGGTATGGAGGCCGTCGGTGCCCGCGTGCTTGGCGACCCCGAAATCGAGCAGCTTCACCAGCTCCTCGCTTTCACCCTCGCTTTCACCCTCGTGGGCCTTCGCGAGGAACAGGTTCTGCGGCTTGATGTCGCGGTGGACGATGCCCGCGTCGTGAGCGGCGCGCAGCGCCTTGCAGGCCTGGGTGAAGATGCGGTCGCACGCCTCCAGCGGGATGCGCTCCACCTGGCGCAGTCGCTTGTGCAGGTCCTCGCCGTCGAGCCGCTCGAGGACGATGAAGGGGATGCCGTCGGCGACGCCGTGGTCGTGGATGCCGACCACGTGGAGCGAGCTCAGCTTCGCCGCGGCCCGCGCCTCCTGCTCGAAGCGCCGGAGGCGATCCGGATCCGCGGAGTACGCCGGGCTCAGGATCTTGAGCGCCACGTCACGCCCGATCCGAGAGTCGCGCGCGCGGTAG
>JBKJLX010000721.1:0-5816 GCA_046596645.1 Polyangiaceae bacterium | reverse complement strand
ACGACCGCGCCGGCCCTGCCGGTGGTGCGGGGACGCGTGCTGGTGATCGACGACGAGCCGGCCATGACCCGCGCGTTGCAGCGCCTCCTCCGGGCCGAGCACGACGTGGTCACGTCGGTGGATTCCCGTGAAGCGCTGGCCCGGCTCATGGAGGGCGACGCCTTCGACGTCATCCTGTGCGACCTGATGATGCCTGGCCTGGGTGGGGAGGAGCTCCATGCGGCTCTCGAGGAGCATGATCCCGAGATGGCGAGGCGCATGATCTTCGTCACAGGTGGCGCGTTCACCCCGCGCGCCAGGGCGTTCCTGGAGAGGGTCACGAACGTCAAGCTGATGAAGCCGCTCGACCAGGTCCTCCTGCGTCGCGTCGTCTCCGAGCACGTGGCCCGAGCGCGCGCAGCGCTAGCGGCGTCGGGTGCGGTCAGCCGAAGGTGAACGTGAAGCGCTCCAGGAGGGCGCGCAGCGCGGCGCGTCCTGCCTCGGGCGTCGCGGCGCCCGCCACCGACGCGAGCGCCGCGGCGAACCAGGGACGCGCCTGCGGGACCGCCTCGAGGGCGCGCTCGAGATCGAGGGCCGCCTCCTGCGCCAGATCCATGAACCGCCCGGCATCGGCGACCAGGAGGGCGCGCTCGATGCCGAGCTGCACGCGCTGCATGCGCACCGTGGGCGTGGTCGTCGCCTCCGGGAAGCGCTGCTGGCCGCGGCACCAGACTCGCTCCGCTTCCTCGGCCCAGCCGATCGAGCGGGCCAGCCTCCCGTGCGCGAGGTGGACCAGCATCATCGGGTGATGCGCCCGCTCCGAGGTGGCGAGCGCGCCCTCGGCGGCGTGCCAGAGCGCCTCGCGCCCGGCGATCCAGTCGCGCTCTGCCAGCCGCAGGAGCAGCCAGGCGTCGAACGGCCGGGCTGCCACATCGTCAGCCAGTTGCGCGGCCGCATCCTCGAGGCGACCGACGCCAAGATCCATGTCGTAGCCCTGACGCCCGTTGGTGCTCCCCAGCGCCTGGGCGGCGGCGTGCTCGGCCGCCGGCCGATCTCCGCGCGAGATCGCTGCGTGGGCGCGGAGCGCAGCCTGGACGTGGTCCTCGCCCAGGTGGTGGGTGGCCTGCGCGAAGAGCACCGCGGCGCGCTCCCAGGCGAGCCGATGGGCCGCGGCCTGCGCCATGGTGCCCGCGATCTCGCCCGCGACACGCTCGCGGGCGTCGGGGCCGAGTGCGGCGCGCGCGGCCTTCTCGACCCGGTCGAGCCAGGGCGCGAGCTCCTCCTCCGCCAGCGCGAACTGGAAGGTGTTCATGCGCGTGACCGCGCGACGCTGGGTCAGATCGGCGCGCTGAAGGAATGACGCGAGGCTCGGCGGCGCCGCCTCGAGCGAGGCGATCGCGCGGCTCCACGCATCGCTCGCGCCGAGCACGTCGCCCTGCCGGTTGCGGATGGTCGCCAGCGCGATCTCGGCGCGGGTGCGGCGGGCGGGCTCGGTGTCGTGGGTGGCGACCAGCTCGGCGGCGAGGCTGGCGTCGGCCAGGAGATCGAACGCGCGGAGGTCGAGGATGCCCTCGGCGCGCGTCAGCAGCCTCTCGGACAGGATGGGGCTCGCCCCGATGACCTCGCGTGCCTGCTCGACGATCCGGCGCTGCAGGTAGCTCACGTAGCGGGCGTGGTGCTTCGGCTGGGGGTGCGCCATCAGCGCCTCGAAGGCGCCCAGCAGATCGCCGGCGCGGTAGGCGTCGTGCGCCTCGGTGAGCGCGTCGAGCCGCGGCCCGCGCGCGCGGACGTCGACCCGCAGCCCGGGCGCCTGGAGCGACGCCGAGATGCCCCTGGGCGAGCCCTCGAGCAGCGGGCGATGGCGATGCAGGTAGTTGGCGAGCTGGTCGACGAGCACGAACCTTGGGTCGTCGCTGTCGCGGATGGGACCCACCTCGACCGAGGAGATGGTTGCCACGCTCCGGGGCTCGGTCTCGCCGAGCAGGACCTGCAGCGCGGTGCGGATGACGTCGGCGCGACCGACGTAGACCCGGTTGGACTCCGCCTGCTGCACGTAGCCGAGCGCGACCAGATGGGGCAGCTCGACCGCGGGCACCGGGAAGATGCGCGACGCCAGGTGGAGGTCCATCGAGGCGTCGCCGAAGCGGTTGTAGGCGACCACCTGCCGGAGCAGCTCGAGCAGCATGCGGACGAAGCGGTTGGCGCCGAAGCCGTCGGCGGTGAACCCGCTGCTCTCGCCGGTGAGATCCTCGGCCCGCACCACGAACAGTGTCGGCCGCGACGGCTCGCCCCGGCCTTCGGCCTCGCGCTGCCGCGGGGAGAGCGTCTCGAACAGGGCAGCGACCAGCGAGCGCGCCAGCGCGTCGCGGCGCTCGGTGGAGAGGCGTCCTAGCTCGCCGCCGTGCAGCGTATGGGCGCCCGCCTCGCGCATGAGGGCGCGCTGCCGCGATCGGAGGCGGTCGAGCTGGTCGCGGGCCAGCTGCGGCAGCACCAGCCCGCACACGATCGGGGTCTGCCGGAGGTCGCCCTCGAACTCTCCGCTCTCGTCGGTGTGCAGCGTCAGGTGCAATGGGTGGCTCGCGAGGATCTTGTCACGGAGTACGAGCTGCGGCTCCGGCGCAGAGGGCCATGAGCGGGCTCAGTCCCAGATGCAGCGGACCATCCCGGATGCCCTGATCGCTTCATCGGCCGTCACCAGTGGAGCGTCGTGCGCTCGGGCGCTCGCCACAACGAACCGATCCGCCGGGTCGGCGTGCTGCCACGAGAGCTGCACGGCTGCGACGGCGATGCGCGGCAGCAGGGGTAGCAGCTCGGCCCGCGGGTCCTCGGCGAGGGCCGCTTCGATCCAGATCTCGTACGGTCGATCGAACCGGAGCTTCTTCGCCTCCGCCTTCACCGCGACCTCCCAGACGCAGATCGCAGGAATGCCGATCCGGGTAGCCTTGGCGATGGCACGCGCGGCCCGCTTTCCCAGCTTCTCGGGCTTGCTCGACCACCACACCCAGGCATGGGTGTCGAGCACGATCATGAGAGGGCGTCCCACACCGCGCCGGACGGCGCGAGGAGGTCGTCCTCATGGAGAAGGCTTCCGCGAAGAGAGCTGTGCGAGCCCCTCGGCAAGGGCACCACGCGCGCGACCGGTCGGCCCCGCTTGGTGATCACGAACGACCGCCTCTTCGACTCGACCTCATCGAAGAGGGCGAGGCAGGTGGCCTTGAACTCCGCCGCCGAGACCTCGCTGATCTTCGCGCTCATGGTCACGAGCGTGTCACTCGTGACCGCCTGGCGCAAGAACGGCTGGCCAGGGCTCACTTGCCGTCGCCGGTGCCGATCATCTTCAGGATCTCGCTCATGGGCTTTCCGCCGTAGAGAGCCTTCGCCTGGGCGCCGGTCGAGAACGAGCGGGTGAGCATGCGGTCGACGTAGAGGCGCCCGTCGAGGTGGTCGAGCTCGTGCTGGAGGATGCGCGCGGGCCAGCCGCGCACGCGCCACGTCGACGCGGTGCCGTGCTCGTCGAGCCCGGTGACCTCGACCTCGAGATCGCGCTCGACGACGCCGGCGTAGCCCTCGACGCTGAGGCAGCCCTCGAAGAACGTCGCGCGGTCGGTGCCGATGGCTCGCAGCTTCGGGTTGACGAAGACCCGCGGCCCGAAGCTGACACGGCGGCGCTCGGCGACCTCGGCCGGGGTGCTGCGCGCCATGAGCTCCTCGCGGTCCTCCAGCACGATGACGCGCCACGGAACGCCGATCTGGGGCCCGGCCAGGCCGACGCCGGGCGCGGCGCGCATCGTCTCGATCATGCGGCCGATGAGCACCTGGAACTCCGGCGTGCGGATCATCGCGAGCGGCACCTCCTTCGCGCGCTGGCGCAGGACCGGCGCGCCGGCCTGCACGATGGCGGGGCGCGTCGCCGCGGCGGCGGCATCCGGTGCGGGAGGGGTCGCGCCGGGAGCGCCGGTGGCGTCGGGGCGGGGCGGCTCTGGAGCGGAGGCGGGGGCGGAGGCGGAGGCGGAGGCGGCGGGCACGGAGGCGCGCGCTCCCTCCGCGGACACCCAATGACGGGTCCCGGCCGACGAGGCACATCCGCCGGCGGAGAGGGCGGCGAGCACGACGACGAGCAGCGCGGCGAGCGGCGGAGGAAGTGCCGCGAGAGCGACCGGCGAGGACGAGGGGATCTTCTTCGAGCGCATCCGGCGGCGAGAGTAGTCCAGGGCGCCGTCGTCGCCGCGGCAGCTTCGGCTGGAGGAGATTGACCACGGGCAGGGCGATCTCGCGACGCCATCCGGTGGCTGATACGCTACTTCCGTGAGCACCCCGGAGGAGCGCGCCGAGGAACGCCGGCGGACGTGGACCGGCGGAATCGCCCGCTCCTGGGCGGAGGCGGAGCAGCTCGACGACGACTGGTGGCTCTCGATGACGCCCCAGGAACGCGTACGCGCCGTGTGGTCATGCGTCGAGGACATGATCGCCATCGAGGAGCACGATGCACCTGCACCCCGACTTCAGAGATCTGTTGGGGGAGCTCGTCCGCGCCGCGGCTAGATTCGCGGTCATCGGCGGGTATGCCGTGGCCGTCCACGGCCGCCCTCTGGGTCCGACGGAGGTCGCCTTTCTCGGCGTACCTCCGCTGCGGGGCGATCTCCTTCGCACCGTCGACGGCGTGAGCACCGACGAGGTGCTCCAGCGGACCGTCGAGATCGAGCTCGACGGGTTGCGGGTTCCGGTGATCGCCCTCGACGACCTGATCACGAACAAGCGCGCAGCCGGGCGCCCGCAAGATCTCGCGGATGTCGTGGCGCTCGAGCGTGTTCGCGCCCGCTGGGGGCGCTGACCCGGCGGTGGCAGCACTCCGACCGCGGAGCCGCCACGGTGCGCGGCGCGCGCGGCTGGCATTCGGGTCAGGGGACGACGAACACCATCGACTCAGTGGGCGTTCTTGTAGAGCGAGAAGGTCGCGCCCGTCGTGTCCTGCGCAATGGCGAAGCGGCCGATGTTCGGGATGTCCATCGGCGGCATGATGATCTTCCCGCCCAGGGACACGACCTTCTTCGCCGAGGCGTCGACGTCGGTCGCGTCGAAGTAGACCAGCCAGTGCGAGGGGACGCCCTTCATGGTCGGGGGCATCGCCATCATCCCGCCGATCTGCCCGGTCCTCCCCTCGCCCTTGCGCGAGAACAGGGTGTAGGTGCCCATCGGGCCCATGTCGTGGGACTCCGTGTCCCACCCGATGGTCTGCGTGTAGAACTTGCCGGCGGCGTCGGGGTTCGTCGTGTAGAGCTCGACCCAGCAGATGGCGCCGGGCACCTTGGTGACGGTCGCGCCGATGTGCTTGATCGGCTTCCACAGCTGGAGCACCGCGCCCGAGGGGTCCTGCACCACGCTCATGCGGCCGACGTCCATCACATCGAACGGCTCCGCGATGACCTTCCCCACCGTGGCGGCCCGCTGGGTCGCCGCCTCGAGGTCGTCGACGGTGACGTAGGCAGCCCAATGGTCGGGGATGTCCTTCATCTCCGGGCCCTTGCCGTAGAGGGCGCATGCCGTCTCCGAGCCCAGCTTGCACATCGAGTATGTCATGCCGGGGCCCGCCGGCATGTCGTCGAACGTCCAGCCGAACAGCGCGCCGTAGAAGGTCTTGGCCCCGGCCGCGTTGGACGTCGCGAGATCGGTCCAGGAGAAAGTGCCGTGCTTGTGCTCGGTGTGGGTCGTCATGGGGTCTCTCCTCGTGAGGTCGGCCGAGGCTAGTGCACCGGGGGACGGCGCGGGTCGTCCAGCTTCTCCGGGGGGGGCCCGCCCCCCGAACCCCCCGAACCCGCCCCCCCCCCCCCACCCCCCCC
>JBKJLX010000638.1:0-16472 GCA_046596645.1 Polyangiaceae bacterium | reverse complement strand
ACCCAGGGCAAGAGCATGGACCTCGCCGAGGCCAGCGCCTGCAAGCTGTACTGCGCGCAAGCGGCGATGGAGGTCTGCCACGAGACGGTGCAGCTCTTCGGCGGCAACGGCTACATGGCCGAGTACCGGGTGGAGCAGCTGTTCCGCGACGCGCGGGTGCTGCAGATCTACGGCGGCACCGACGAGATCCAGGTCTCGCAGATCGCGCGGACGCTCCTCGAACGCGCCTGATTCCGGGGAGGTGCTACGACGGTCGGGTGCGCTGGCTGTTCCTGATCTTCACGCTGCTGCCGATCGTCGACCTGTGGCTGCTGCTGAAGATCGGCGGCGCGCTCGGCTTCTGGCCGACCGTCGCCATGACCGTCACCAGCGCCGCGCTGGGCGCCTGGCTGGCGAAGCGCGAGGGCAAGAAGATCCTCGGCCAGTGGCGCAAGGCGATGCAGGACCTGCGCATGCCGGAGGACGGCCTGGTGTCCGGCGTCCTGGTGGTCGTCGGCGCGGCCCTCCTCGCCGCGCCCGGCGTCCTGACCGACGTGGTGGGCCTGCTCCTCCTGGTGCCGGCGACGCGGCGCCTGATCGCGCCGCTGGTGCGCCGCCGCGTCGACGCGAAGATCGCGAACGCCCGCCAGAGCGGCTCGCTGCGGATGCAGGTGATGAGCTTCGGCGGCGGCGGCACGGCTCGCCCCGCGCCGGACGACGGCTTCCGGGTCCGCGAGGTGGTCGACGCCGAGGGCGAGGTCGAGGGCGAGGTCGTGGACGAGCCGCCCCGCCAGCTTCCGCCTCGCCGGGCCTGACCGGCGCTGCGCTCGAGGCTAGAGTCGCGCTTCATGAGCTCGTCCAGCGGGACCCCCGCGACCGATCCCTACGCCATGCTGGCCGACATCGAGCGGCGCTGGCCGGCGCGGCTCGCCGGCTCCGACGCCGAGCGCGAGGCGCAGGAGCACCTGGGCGAGGCCCTGGCCGCGCTGGGCGCGAGCCTGGAGCGCCACCACTTCACCTGGCCGCCGCACCTCTACGGCGCGCTGGCGGTGAACTTCGGGGTGGGCGTGGCGGCGACGTTCATCGGTCGCAAGCGGCCGCTCCTCGGCGCGGCCCTGCACGCGCTCGCGGCCTACAGCGCGTGGAGCGAGCTGACGCGCCGTGGCCTGGTGCTGCGTCGCCTGTGGCCGGCGGTGGCGTCGCAGAACGTCATCGCCACGTTCCGCGCGCCCGGCGACACCGGGCCGGTGAAGCGCCGGCTGGTGCTGCTGGCCCACGCCGACAGCGCGTACACCGGGCTCATCTTCCACCCCGACGTGATCCGCAACGTGGTCGGCTTCCCCACGGAGGGGAAGAACCACGGCAAGCAGATGGTGCTGCCGCTGGTCTCGATGATCGGGCTCGCCGCGCTGGGCGCGCTGCGCGCGGTGGGCGCCGCGCCGCGGTGGGAGGGCATCGCGACCGCGCTGCTCACCGTGCCGCCCGCCATCGTGACGGCGGCGAACCTCGACGTGGTGGCGCGCAACCACGTGGTGCCTGGCGCCGCCGACAACCTCTCGGGCTGCGTCGCCGGTGTCGAGCTGGCGCGACGCCTCGCGCCCCGCTTGCAGGTGGGGACCGAGCTCTGCGTCGTCATCACCGGCTGCGAGGAGGCGGGCACCGGCGGCGCCGACCGCCTGGCCCAGGAGCGCGATCGCGACGGGATGTGGCCCAAGGACACGACGACCATCCTCGCGATCGACACCCTCGCCAACGGCGACCTCTTCCTCCTGGAGGAGGGCGAGCTGTCGCGCGCGCCCGTCCCCGAGCGGCTGGCGCGCGCGGTGGCGGAGACCAGCGCCGAGCCCGGCATGGTCAAGGTCGACACCTACGTGGTCCCCACCGGCGCGACCGACTGTTACCCGTTCCTGCGCCGCGGCTGGGATGCGTGCGCCCTCACCTCGATCGATCGCACCATCGGCGCGCCGCGCCACTACCACCGGCCCAGCGACACCGCCGCGAACCTGAGCCCGGAGGAGCTGGCGCGATCGATCGACTTCGCCGAGCGCCTTTGCCTCCGCCTGCTCGCTGGCTGAGCCGAAGCGGGGGCGCGTCGTGCGCCGCGTCCGCCCCGCTCCCCTGCTCTGGCGTCACTTCACGCCAGAGAAGCCGCTGCTGGGTCGGGGGCGCCCCGTCGGCCGTCCGCGACCTCTCGGCGGCGTGGTGGGGGCGGACGTCGCACTGGCGCTCGCCAGTGGGCCGACGACCGGCGGAGCTTCGGGCGGCGGCGCCGGCCCCTCGGCCGTGGTGGCGCTGGGGGGCGGCGACTCCGCTGGCGGGCCCTCGGGGTTGCCGCGGAGCGGCGCGCCGAGCACTTCACCGGGGGCAAGCGTCGACGGCATCCCGGTCGTCGCCGTCGTCTGCGGTCGCGCCCGGATGAGGGCCAGGGTCAGCGCGAACAGGACCAGCCCGGCGAGGAGCGCGGCGACCGTCATCACGACACGCGGCGACGCGCGGAGGACCTCCGACGGCGACGGCGACCGCGACCGCGACACCGGGGCCAGCATCTGTGTAGGCATGTCGAGCACCAGGGTCGGCGCGGCACCGTCGAGGGTGCTGAGATCGTCGGCCAGCGTCTCCGGATCCTCCAGCGGGTCGACCCCCGGTGGCAGGGCATTCGGCGGTGGGGACTGCGGCAGCGGCGCGCCCGTCACCTCGGACAGCGCCGCCTGCAGCGCGGTCGCGAGCTGCGCCGCCGAGGCGAAGCGACGCTCGGGATCCTTCTCCAGGCAGCGCGCGACGATGGCGTCGAGCGACGCAGGTACCTCCTCTCGCAGGCTCGACGGCGGCGGGGCCGGCTCGCGCACCACCGCCAGCGCGAGCGCGGTCACCGACTTCGCCTGGAAGGGGCGCTGCCCGACCAGGAGCTCGTGGAGGACGACCCCCAGGCCCCAGACGTCGCTCCGGGCCGTCGCGTGGCGCACGCCGCGCATCTGCTCCGGCGACATGTAGTACGGCGAGCCGAACGATGCGTTCGTCGCCGTCAGCGCAGGATCGGCGTCGGTGGCGGCGTCCTTGGCGATGCCGAAGTCGAGCACCTTGATGGTGTCGATGCCGGTGGGCGACCGGGCGAGGAAGAGGTTCTCGGGCTTGATGTCGCGGTGGACGATGCCGGCACGGTGCGCCTCGTCGACGGCCGACGCGGCCTCGCGGATCCACCGCACGGCATCGACGATCGAGATGCGACCCGCCTCGGCCAGGATCGCGGCGAGATCGTGGCCGTGGAGCAGCTCCATCTCGATGTAAGGCGCGCCCTCGGGGAGGATGCCGACGTCATGCACGCGCACAGCGTGTTCGCTGCGCAGCTTCACCGCCGACCGCGCCTCGCGGAAGAACCGCTCGCGCGCCTCGGGCCGCTCGACGCCCCTGGGGAGCATGAGCTTCAGCGCGCGGACCTCGTCCAGGCCGAGGTGACGGACCTCGAGGACGATGCCCATGCCGCCGCGACCAAGGACGCGCTCCACGCGATACTTTCCGCCCAGGACATCGCCGGGGCGCGGATCGAGCGGCGTACGCGGGGCCGCCTCGACCACCGGGAACGACCGACGGGTCCGCGCGTCGGGCGCCGGTCGTCGCGGCTCCGCCGGCGCCTCGCCATGGGCCACGGCGATCGCGACCAGCGCGGCGGCGAGCTCCTCCGCCGACTGGTAGCGGGCGTCTGGCGCGGCCGAGAGCGCGCGGTCGAAGAAGCCCTCCAGCGCCGCCGGCAAGGCGCGCGCCGCCTGGCTGACACGCAGGCGCTCGCCGAGGAGGATGCGCTCCGCGACCGGGACCCCGACGTCGCCCTGGAAGGGGGCCTTCCCCGTGAGCAGCAGGAACGCGAGCACGGCGAGGGACCAGAGGTCGGATCGTGCGTCGACGTCCCCGCCCTCGATCTGCTCGGGGCTCATGTAGCGCGGCGAGCCCAGAACCACGTCGGTGCGCGTGACCTGGTGCGCGCTCTCGGCGAAGGCCTTGGCCACGCCAAAATCGAGGATCTTGAGGACGGTGCCGCCCGCGCCCCGCGTCATGAAGAGGTTCGACGGCTTGATGTCGCGGTGAATGACCCCGATGGCGTGCGCAGCGGCAAGCCCCTGGGCGGCCTGCGCGACGATCGATGCGACCTCGGCCAGCGGGAACACCGGCCGCCGCTGCCGCCACGCGTGGAGGTCCTCGCCCTCGAGCAGATCCATGACCAGCCACGGCACTTCGAGGTCGATCCCGTAGTCGTGGACCTGCACCACGTGCGGCGAGCGGATCTGCGCGCACACTCGCGCCTCACGCTCGAAGCGCGCGCGGAGGACCTCGCTCGCGTGGGCTTCCGCCGTCATGAGCTTCACCGCGACGAGCTTGTCGAGCCTGGTGTGGGTCGCGATCCACACCTCGCCCATGGCGCCCACCGCGAGGCGCCGATCCAGCCGATAGCGGCCCGCAAGCACGATTCCGGGCTCGAGCATTCCCGCGCCGAGTGTATCTCCCGCCGCTGGACGAGGTAGGATCCAGAGAGGTTCCGTGTCGTCTCCGCCTCCCGCCCACCCCGCGCGGTCAGGACCGCGTCGTGCCGCAACCGTCGCCCTGACCGTCGCCCTCTGGGCGGGGTCGCACGCGGTCGGGGCCCAGCCGGGCCCGCCGTCGCGCGGAGAGGATGCGCTGGATCTGGCGACCCGCGGCCGCGTCGCCTTTGACCGCGGCGACCTCGCCGGGGGCTGCCCCCTCCTCGAGCGCGCCTACCAGCTCGACGGATCGCTGCTCGGCGCCGGTTTCGCGGTGGCGGAGTGCGCGGAGATCTCTGGCAAGCTGGCCACCGCGTGGAGGACGTTCGGTGACGTCGCAGAGAAGGCCCGCGCGCGCGGGGAGAAGCGGGCCGCCGAGGCGGGCGCCCGGGCCGACGCGCTGGAGCCGCGCCTCTCCCGGCTGCGCCTGGTCGTCGCGCCGTCCAGCGACGCGCCCGATCTGGTGGTGACGGTCGACGGTGTCGGCTGGCCGCGCTCATCGTGGGCGACCTCGACCCCCATCGACGGCGGCCGCCACGAGGTGGTGGTGCGGGCCTCGGGCGACCGCGGCTGGAGCCGGACGGTGGTGGTCCCGCCGGAGCGCGGCTCGGTGGATCTCGCGGTCGAACTGCGGCCGGAGGGGCCGGCGAACGCGGAGGAGGAGCCGGCGCCGCCGCCTGAGGACGATGGCTTCCCGTGGAAGACGACCGGCCTGATCGGCGCCGCGGTGGGCGTGGGCACGCTGGCCGCCGGCGTGGTGATCGCCGTGGTCGCCAAGGCCGACTACGACGGCGTCGACGACGACTGCGACGAGGCCAACGCGTGCACGGCGGCGGCCGCCGCCATGCGCAACGATGCGGTCGCGCTCTCCGGCGTGGGGACCGCGCTCTTCGTCGCCGGCGGCGTGCTCACCGTCGCTGGGGGCGGGCTCTACCTGTTCGCGCCGTCCTCGTCCGCCGCGCCGACCGTCGCGGCGCGCGTCGGCCCCGCGTCGCTCGCCATCGACGGGAGCTTCTAGTCATGGGGGCACGATCCGCCGCAGAGCCGCGCCGGACCTGGCGATTTGCCGCCCTGCTTCTCCTCCCCGGGGTCGCCCTTCTGTCCGCCGGCGCATGCGCCCAGGTGTTCGGCATGGACGACGCGACGGTGCGCTCCGACGGCGGCGGCGGCGCCGCGCCCACCACCTCCACCGAGGCCGGCGGTGGCGACGGCGAGGGCGGGAGCGTCCTCTCGGGCGGCGGTTGCCGTCCCCTCACCTGCGAGAGCGCCGGCTTCGACTGCGGCGAGGCGCCCGACGGCTGCGGCGCGGTCATCAGCTGCGGCACTTGCCCCGCCGGTGCGGCGTTCTGCGGCGGAGACGGCGCGCCCAACGTCTGCGGGTCCAAGGCGTGCGTGCCCACCCGCTGCGCGGAGCAAGGGCTGGCCTGCGGGGAGACGTCCGACGGCTGCGGCAGCGTCCTCTCCTGCGGTCAGTGCCCGGAAGGCGAGGAGTGCCTCGAGGACGACGCAGCGAGGGAGTGCTCGTGCTCACCGGTGACCTGCGGGAGCACCGGCGCGGAGTGCGGCGACATCCCCGACGGCTGCGGCGGCGTGGTCGCCTGCGGCGGCTGCAACGAGGGGGGCACGGGGGAGGAGACCTGCCAGGCGGGCCGGTGCGAGCCCGGCGAGTGTGTGCCCACGACCTGCCAGGCGCTGGGCCGCGAGTGCGGCGACGCCAGCGACGGCTGCGGCGCGATCATCCCCTGCGGCACCTGCACCGCCCCCGAGACGTGCGAGGTCGGCGGCCCCGGGCAGTGTGGCTGCGTGCCGACGACCTGCGCGGCGCAGGGCTGGGCGTGCGGGATGCTGCCCGACGGATGCGGCAACAACCTGCCCTGCGGGACCTGCGGCGCGGACGAGGTCTGCAGCGGCTCCCACGTCTGCGAGTGCCCCCCGGCCACCTGTGACGGCCAGGATTGCGGCCAGGCGTCCAACGCGTGCGGCAGCAGCACGTTCTGCGGCGGCTGCCCCGGCGGGGTCTGCATCGGAGGCATCTGCGAGGACGACTGCGACCCCAACTGCAACTGAAGGTCTCGAGGGCCCGCGGTCACTCCACGGTGACGTCGAGCGTCGCCACCAGCCCGAGCGCCTCCGCCTCCACCTGCACGGTGCCGGCGGCGGTGGGCGCGATCTGGAGATAGCTGCCGAAGGGGCTGGCGTCGGCGGGGCCGTCGGAGGACCACCCGAAGTCCTCTTCCGCGTAGAGGACGACGCCGTCCAGGTCGACGATCTCCGCCCGGATCAGACAGGTCGAGTCGACGGCGCACGCCTCGGGGTCGTCGAGGGTGAGCGAGAGGGAGGTCGCCTGGCGCACGTCGGGCGCCCACCGCGTCACCACCTCGCCATCGCCCTCCTGGAGGATGACGTCGCCGCGGTCGGCCACCGCCAGCTCCACCTGCCAGTGGGTCGTGGTGCCGACCTCCTCCTCGCCGACTGGCGGATCGCAGTAGGTCGGCACCGCCCCCAGCACGTCGACGCCGCCGTCGCCCTCGGCCGCGAGCGTCGGGCGCGGTCCGTCGAGGACCACCGTCACGGTGACGTGGGCACCGCGGGCGACGATCTCCGGCGAGGCCGCGGAGAACGGCGCGCTGTGCAGCGTGCCCTCGCCGGCGGTGGGCGCGAACGCGATGGACGCATCGTCCCAGCCGCAGGCGAGCGACGAGCTGACGTCGTCGGAGATGTCGTCGAGCGCGTCCTCCAGGCCGATCGTGCAGCCCGAGACGGCCAGCAGAGAGCACAGCGGAGCAGCGAGAGCGAGCAGCAGCGCAGCGCGATGAAGCACCAAAGCCATACGGGGACCGACAGAGCAACTGTTGGTCCAGCCCGTAGACTCTTGAATTACCCGTGAAACGAGGCGCCAGGCATGGCGGCCGTGTCGCAGCTCAGCCCCGCGGGCGAACCGGCACCAGCTTGAGCCGCATGGGCAGGCGGCTCCTCGCCGCGGCCTGGAGCACGGCGGCGTACGCGTCCATCTCGCTCTCCTCCTCGTCGCTGCCGTGATCGAAGCCGAGCAGGTGGAGGACGCCGTGGGCGAGGAGGACGGTCACCTCGTCCGCCGGGGAGATCTTCCGTGCTGCGGCCTGGCGCACCGCCGTCTGCGTGGACACGATGACGTCACCGATCAGCGTGAGGCCGGTGGACGGCGGCGTCGCCGCCGACGCGTCGTCCATCATGGGGAAGGCCATCATCGGGAACGAAAGCACGTCGGTCGCCTCGTTCTTCTTCCGCCACTGCTTGTTGAGCACGCGGATCGCGGCGTCGTCGACCAGCGCGATCGAGATCTCCACGCCGCCGAGGTCGAGCGCTGCGAGCATGCGCTCGGCGCGCTTCTTCAGCGTGGCCCCGGTGAGCCCCGGCGCGGCCGCGCCACGCGCGATCGAGACCCGGACCAGGTTGGCCACCTGGCGAGGCACGGCCGCCCGCGGGAGGGGACGCTTCGCCGGCCGCTTGGCGGCTCGCTTCACAGGCGAGCTTCCTGCCCGCCGGCCTCCGAGGAGCCCTCGTCCTCGTCGACCTTGCCGTGGCAGAGCTTGAACGCCCGGCCGCTCCCGCAGATGCACTCCTGCTCGGCGTCGGCGGGGCCTCCGGCGTCCGGCGTCGAGGCCGCGATGGCGTCGCCGTCGGGGTCAGAGGCCAGCTGGGTCGGTTGCGGCTCGCCGCCGGCGTCGACCAGCTCCTCCACCCCGTGGCAGACGCTGAAGGGTCTACCGCTGCCGCACGGGCACTCCTGCTCGCCGGAGAGGAGACCCTCCCGCGCGGGGGAGTCGTGGGCGGCCCCGGGGGGCAGCGCCTGCTCGTGGCGGGCGACCAGGCGCGCCAGATCCTCGGCGTGGCGGAGCAGATCCTGCTCCTCGTCCTCGCGCTCCTCCTGCACCGGGCGCACCTGCATCCCGAACAGCTTGGAGACGACGTTGGAGGAGACCTTCGCCACCATGTTGACGAAGATGTTGAAGCCCTCCTTCTTGTACTCCTGCTTCGGGTCCTTTTGCCCGTAGCCGCGGAGGCCGATGCCGTCGCGCAGGTGCTCCATCTCCGTCAGGTGGTTGACCCAGGCGTCGTCGAGCTCCTGCAGGTACGTGATGCGGAAGAAGCGGAGCAGCACCTCGGTGCCGACCTCTTCCTCCTTGGCGAGCAGGATCTTCTCGGCGCGGGAGTAGAGCTCGCGCGCCAGGAGCTCGGGGTCGCCGAACTCCGCGATCTCGTCCGGCAGGTCGGTGCCGAAGTGCTCCTTGAAGCCCTCGAACACGCCGCCCCAGTCCCAGTCCTCCGGGGACTTCCGCGGGGGGCACGACTCCTCGACCATGGCGCCCACGATGCGGTCGGTCAGGTCGAACACGCGGTCGCGCTGCTCGCTGAGCGCCTGAGGGACGACCTCGGCCAGCTCGTCGTAGACCTCGACCGCCTTGTCCTCGCGGCCGTCGATCTCGATCTTCACGCCCCAGCCCGGGAACTGCTGCCAGCCGGAGTAGATCATCCTCTGCAGCTGCTCGAGCTCGATCAGCTTGGCGCCCTTCAGCACCGCCTTCTCGATGTGCTTCTTCCCGATAACCCGCTCCTTGCCGTTCTTGTCGACGGGGGTGGGGTTCTCCTTGTCGAGGTGCATGGCGACGAAGTTGCCGACGTGCGGCAGCACCGTCGCCTCGATGCGGGGGTCGACCTTGATCGTCCGCATCTCCCCGGTGGCCTTGCCGTCCTCGTCGACGATCTCGGGCGTGTAGCGACCGGCGAGCAGCTGCTGGCGCAAGCTGTAGATCGTCTTGCGCTGCGAGTTCATGACGTCGTCGTACTCGAGCAGGTTCTTGCGAATGTCGAAGTTGCGCTCCTCGACCTTCTTCTGGGCGTTCTCGACGCTCTTGGTCACCCAGGGGTGCTCGATGGGCTCGTCGTCCGGCATGCCCATGCGCTCCATGAGGTTCTTCACGCGGTCGCCCGCGAAGATGCGCATGAGGTCGTCTTCCAGCGACAGGTAGAAGCGGCTGGCGCCGGGGTCCCCCTGGCGACCGGCGCGGCCGCGCAGCTGGTTGTCGATGCGGCGCGACTCGTGGCGCTCGGTGCCGATGATGTAGAGCCCGCCGACCTCGCGGACCTCGTCGCCCTCGGCCTCGCACTTGCGCTTGATGTCCTCGACCGCCTTCTCGAACTCCTCCGGCTCCGCCTCGGGGAGGCGGTTGTCCTCCTTCCATTTGATCTTGGCGAGCATCTCCGGGTTGCCGCCGAGGAGGATGTCGGTGCCGCGGCCGGCCATGTTGGTGGACACCGTGACCGCGCCCTTGGAGCCGGCCTGGGCGACGACGAAAGCCTCGTTCTCGTGGTGCTTGGCGTTGAGCACCTGGTGCTTGATCTTGGCCTTGCTCAGCATCTTGGAGAGGGCCTGGCTCTTCTCGACGTTGGTGGTCCCGACCAGGATGGGGATGCCCACCTCGTGGTGCTCCATGATGTCGGCGACCACGGCGCGGAACTTCTCGGCCTCGGTCTTGTAGACGGTGTCCTGCGCGTCCATGCGCTGGATGGTCTTGTTGGTGGGGATCAGCGTGACGTCGAGCTTGTACGTCGCGTGAAACTCGGAGGCCTCGGTCTCCGCCGTGCCCGTCATCCCTCCCAGCTTCTTGTAGATGCGGAAGAGGTTCTGGAACGTGATGGTGGCCATCGTCCGCGACTCCTCCTGGATGCGGACGTTCTCCTTGGCCTCGACCGCCTGGTGCAGGCCGTCGCTCCACCTTCGACCGGCGAGCACGCGCCCGGTGAACTCGTCGACGATCATGACCTTGCCCTCGCGGACCAGGTAGTTGACGTCGCGCTTGTAGAGCGTGTGCGCGCGCAGGCACTGGTTGAGGATGTGGAGGGTCTCCAGGTTCTCGGCGTCGTAGAGGTTCTTGGTCGAGATCGCCCCCGCCTTGCCGAGGAGCTCCTCCGCCAGCTCGGTGCCCTCGTCGGTGAGCGTGACGGCGTGCGCCTTCTCGTCGAGGTTGTAGTGCTCCTCGTTCCGGAACCGGGGGATGAGCTCGTTGATGGTCTTGTACTTGTCGCTCGAGCGCTCGCCCTGCCCGCTGATGATCAGCGGCGTTCTCGCCTCGTCGATGAGGATCGAGTCGACCTCGTCGACGATCGCGTAGTGGAGCGGGCGCTGCATGTACTCCAGCGCGCTGAACTTCATGTTGTCGCGCAGGTAATCGAACCCGAACTCGTTGTTCTGGCCGTAGGTGATGTCGGAGCGGTAGGCGCGCTTCTTCTCGACGTCGTTCTGCTGGTTGACGACGACGCCGGTGCTCATGCCGAGCCAGCCGTAGAGCTTGCCCATCCACTCGGAATCGCGGCGGGCCAGGTAGTCGTTCACCGTGACGACGTGCACGCCCTTGCCCTCGAGCGCGTTGAGGTAACAAGGCAGCGTCGCCACCAGCGTCTTGCCCTCGCCGGTGCGCATCTCCGCGATGGAGCCCTGGTGGAGCACCATGCCGCCGATGAGCTGCACGTCGTAGTGCCGCATCTTCAGGACGCGGCGGCTGGCCTCGCGGCACACCGCGAAGGACTCGACCAGGAGGTCGTCGAGCTTGGCGCCGTTCTCCAGCTTCTGCTTCAGCTCGCCGGTCCTCGCCTGGAGCTTCGCGTCGGAGAGCTTCTTCATCTCCTCTTCGAGGGCGCCGATCGCCGCGACCCTGGGCTGCAGGCGTCGCACCGTCCTCTCGTGGGAGGTGCCGAAGAGCTTCTTGATCCAGTTGAGCATGTGCGGCCGCCTCGCCCCGGGCGTGCCTGCGACGAACGCAGGACCCGGCGAGCCTTCTCCAGGAGGAGGAGGAACACGCCAGGGGTGCCAGACCATCCCGGAGACCTGTTTCTCCGAAAGGCCCGGTAGATCGGGGGATGGGGACCCTAGTCGCGGGCACAGGGGCGCGCAACGGGGGTGGTACCCTCGGGATCCTGCCGTGAAGGGTCCGCCATCGCCGTGCTGGCTCTCCTGCTGGGGTGGAGGCCCCCGCGCCCGACGAGCGGGTGACCAGCCCACGGGTCGCGCCGCGTTCACCGACGGCGGCGTCCTAAAAGGCCTCGCCCGTGAGTCCTCCACGGCGTCGAGGAGGCGGCCTCGATGTGCGCGGCCGCGGCGGGGGGTCCCTGAGAATTCCAAGGTCGGCGAGGAGCCGTGCGGCGGCCGAGACAGCCGTCAGCGCCATCGCGTCGCGGGACTGGCCGCCCGCGCAAGGCGGTGGCCACCGGGGTCGGAGCGCCGCGCGTCGGAGCCGACCGCAGCGGCCCGGCGACGACGCCGCTGAGGCGACGTCGGCTGCTACGATGGCCGCGTGGTGTCGGTCATCGGCTCGCCGCGCATGTCGGCCCAGGAGTACCTGGCCTGGGAGCGGACCCAGGAGGAGAAGCACGACTGGTGCGACGGCGAGGTGTTCGCCATGGCCGGCGGGACCATGCGTCACGCGGCGCTCACCGTGCCATCTGCGTCGAGCTCGCGAGCGCGCTGCGCGGCGGCCCGTGCCGCGTGTTCTCGTCGGATCTGAAGATCGCTGCGCGCAGGGACCTTCACTACGTCTACCCCGATGCCAGCGTCGTCTGCGCGCCACGGGAGCTCGAGCCAGGCACGACCGACGTCCTCGAGAACCCCACCGCGATCGTCGAGGTGCTGTCGGCGAGGACCGAGGCCTACGACCGCGGCGCGAAGTGGACCGGATACCAGCGGCTCGCGTCGCTGACCGACTACCTCCTGGTCTCCCAGGCGACCGCGCGGACCGAGCAATATCAGCGGACCGGACCGGAGGCGTGGAGCTACCGCGCGTGGGGGCCGGGAGAGAAGTTGGCGCTCGCGAACGGCGCTACCATCGACGTGGACGCGGTGTACGCGGGGGTCTTCGAGCTGGACGGCGAGTGACGGCGCGAGCGGCATGACGCCGCCGCGCGGCGGCGGTAGTCGCGGAAGCAATGCGCCTCCATCCCGCCTCGCTGCTCGCGCTCGCCGCCATCGGCTCCATGACGCTGGTCGCCTGTGGCGACGACACCGCCAGCGGGAGCGGTGGGAGCGCGACCGACGGCGCCGGCAGCGGCGGCGAGAACGGCAGCGGGACGCGGGACGCGAGCGGCACCGGCGGCCAGGGCTCGACGACCGACGCGGCGGCGACGACCACCGGCTCCGGAGGCGGAGCGCCCGTCGAGGATCCGCTGGCGCAGGCGCCGCTGGCCACGGGGGTACGACTCGATCGCGTGGTCGCGATGCAGACGACGTCGGTGCCGCTGGTCGAGGGCGGGGTCGCCGCGCCGTCGGGCGTCCCGCTGGTCGCCGGGCGCGACGCGTGGCTGCGCGCGTTCCTCACCGTCGACGGCGCGACCGCGCGGATCCGCTTCGAGGTACTGGTGCAAGCGACCCCGGGAGCGCCGGTGCAGGTGTTCCAGTCCTCGGAGGTGACGCCGGTCGACGGGGTCGACGACGACGTCGCGACGACGGCGATCTGCCCTGTACCGGCGGCGGCGCTGGTGCCCGGCGCGACGTGGACGGCGCGCGTGGTGGCCGACGGCGCCGCCGAGGTCGCCGCGGGAACGCCGAGCGACGCGCGCTTCCCGCGCGATGGGTCGCTGGTCGCGCTGGGTGCGCAGGTGGCGGAGCCGCTGCGCATCACGCTGGTGCCCTTCCGATGGGACGGCGACGGGACGGGGCGCCTGCCCGACACCAGCCCGCCGGCGCTCGACGCGATTCGCGCGCTCTTCGTGGCACGCTTCCCCGTCGCGGAGGTCGAGCTGACGCTGCACGAGGTGGTGCCGTGGGACGTCGGCTACCTCGACTTCGATGACGTGAACGACTTCCTCTACGACCAGCGCGAGAGCGAGGCGCCGCCTCCCGACACGTACTGGTACGGGATGCTCGCGCCCGCCGACTCGTTCGACGACTACTGCAACGGAACCTGCACCACCGGGCAGAGCTTCGTCGCGGACTACGCGGACGAGGACTACCTGCGGGTCGGCGCTGGCGTGGCCTTCAACCCCGAGGACGGCGCGGCGACGATGGTCCACGAGATCGGCCACCAGTTCGGCCGCTACCACGCGCCGTGCGACGTGACCTACTCCGACGAGGACTATCCCTACGAGGACGGCGTGCTGGGCGTGATGGGGTGGGACCCTCGGGACGCGACGCCGCTCGACGCCTTCGCGACCACCGACTTCATGGGCTACTGCGATCCGCAGGGCACGTCGGACTACACGTTCGGGGCGCTCTTCGCGCGGCACCTGGCGGTGGCGTCGCTGGCTTCCGTCGCCCCGGCGGCGAGGCTTGCTCCCCGTGGCGCCGCCCGTCCCGCGCCCATCACCTGCAGCCATGCGCGCTGACGTACCGCCACCGACTCCCGCCCGGGGGGGCGTGCGCACCGAGGGCTCCTCCGGGGCGCTTCGCCCCACCTGGCCGATGGCAATTGGGCGACATTCCAGGTGGCCCGCGAGTTGCTGAGGGTCTTCTCGCCATGATGACTGCCCCCCTCTCCCAGCGCCCCTCGGTCCGTTCCCTGGGTCTGCCCGCTCCGGTCGAGGGTGCGTGGCTCTGGCTGGCTGAGGACACCGAGCGCGTCCTCGAGGCCGCCCGCGAAGCGACCGGCCGGGCGGTTCCGGGCTTCACCCACGTGCGCGTCCTCGAGAACGGCGCCGAGGTCGACTACGTCGTCGGCTGGTCCGAGGCGCGCGACGCGGAGGTGACCGTCCTCGATGCGGCGCGATGCCCGGTCGCGGCCAAGCTGGTGACGGCCCGCGAAGGGGACGACGTGGTCGCTCGCGACGGCACACGCGTCCTCGCAGGCCGGGTCCTGATGCGTCACCACCTCGAGCTCGACGCCACCGGGCGGCTGCTCGCCATCAGCACCGCCGAGGGCCGCCTCGAGAAGCGCGGCGACAACCGCTGGCGCCTGCTCCCCGTCGAGCAGCCGAGCCCCAACAGCCAGCGCTCGCGCGCGGCGTGATTCGCACGCATCTGCCAGCGGCTCGACGACGTGCCGACCGGCCGGCGGCGCGATCCACGCGCCTTCCCGCTGCTCCGCGCCGAGGGTGCCGTAGCTGACACCGCCCGAGTGGCGGTCGGGCGTGCTACGAGGGCGGCGTGTCCGAGCCCGCTGTGACCCCCGTGCGCGAGGCGGTCCTCGCCCGGAAGGCCGAGGTCGAGCGCACGCTCGCCGCCCTGAAGGAGCGCTCGGCGAAGCTCTCCAGGGCGCGCGGCCTCCTCTTCCTGGTCGCCGCCGGGGTGGGCGCCGCCGGCGCCATGCGCGGGCTCCCCACCTGGGGCTGGGCGGTCTTCGGCGGGATCGTGCTCGCGTTCATCGCCCTGGTGGTGCGCCACGCCTTCGTCGCGACCGACGAGCTCCACGCGACCGAGCGCCTGAAGGTGGTCGAGGGGGGCCTCCTCCGCCTCGACGGTGACGTGGAGGCGGACGCCGAGCCCGGCGACCGCTTCCGTCCCGCGTCGCACCCCTACGCCGACGATCTCGATCTCTTCGGGTCGCGTTCGCTGTTCCGCATGGTGTGCCGCGCCCGCACCGGCCTCGGCCAGTCGACGCTCGCGCGCTGGCTGCTGGCCCCTGCCAGCTCGAGCGAGATCACCGCGCGGCAGGCGGCGGTGCGCGAGCTGTCGGGTCGCCCGCCACTCCTGGAAGAGCTGGCAGTCGCTGCGCTGCGCGCCGACGCCCATGGCCGCGACGCCGAGCCGCTCGTGGTGTGGGCCGGCGAGGCGCCCAGCATCGACGTCCCCGGCGCGCGCCGACCGGGGCCGCCCGGCCTGCGGCGCACCCTGGTCCGCGTCGGTCCCGTCCTCGTGCCCGTCACGCTGCTCGCGTTCGGCGCGAGCCGGCTGCTCGCGGCCCGCTGGCCGGTGCTGGCGTCGCTCTGGGTTGTCCCGCTGGTGTTGCAGAGCGTCTGCCTCGCCGCGCTCTACGGGCCGGTGTCGCGCCTGGTGCACGCCGTGTCCTCGCGCGAGCAGCCGTTCGGTCGCTACCGCGCGCTCTTCCAGCTGGTGGAGTCGACGACGTGGGAGTCGCCGGAGCTCGAGGCGCGCGCCGCGATCCTCCGCCAGGGCGGCGCCGCCGGCCGCCCCGCCTCGGAGGAGATCGCCGCGCTGGAGCGGATCGTCGGCTTCGCCGATCTCCGCCACAACACCGTGGTCCACCTGGTCGCCAACATCGTCCTCCTCTGGGACCTGTGGTGCGCGATCGCGCTCGAGCGCTGGCGCGATCGGTGCGGCGGACAGGTGCTGAAGTGGCTGGCCGCGCTCGGCGAGATCGAGGCGCTGGCCAGCCTGGCGACGCTGACGCGCGAGCGGCCGACCTGGTCGCTGCCGGTCGTCACCGACGGCCCGCCCCGCCTCGAGGCGACCGGCCTCGGTCATCCCCTGATCGCCCCCGACAAGCGGGTGGAGAACGACGTCTCCCTCGTCGCGACGCCAGGCGTCGCGCCCACGCCGCCCGGGCACGGCCTGCTGGTCACCGGCAGCAACATGAGCGGCAAGAGCACGTACCTGCGCTCGATCGGCCTCTGCGCGGTGCTCGCGCTCGCAGGCGGCCCGGTGTGCGCGCGCCGCGCCTCGCTCTCGCCGCTGCGCACGTGGACGAGCATGCGCATCCGCGACGATCTCGCCGACGGTGTCTCGCACTTTTATGCCGAGCTCCGTCGCCTCAAGGAGGTCGTCGACGCCACCAAGGCGGGACCTGACGTGCTGTTCCTCCTCGACGAGATCCTCCACGGCACCAACTCGCGCGAGCGCGTGGTCGGCGCCCGCACCGTCGTGGCTTCGCTGGTGGAGCACGGGGCGATCGGGGCCGTGTCCTCTCACGACCTCGGCCTCGCCGACCTGGAGCAGCGCACGGCGGGGCGCGTGCGCAACGTCCACTTCCGGGAGACGGTGGAGGGCGACACGATGAGCTTCGATTACCGTCTCCGCGAGGGTGTGGTCGATACGTCCAACGCGCTGCGCCTCATGCG
>JBKJLX010000627.1:0-4698 GCA_046596645.1 Polyangiaceae bacterium | reverse complement strand
GCGACGTCGCTGGTGGCGCGCGACGGCGCCATGGACGCGAAGACGACGCACACCGACGGTGACGGGGAGCGGACCGGGGGCTCGGCGCGCGGGGGCGCCACGACGACCTTCACCGCCACGGCGCCTGGACAGTCGCTGTGGCTCGCCCCGCCGTGCGACGGCGCCGTCGAGGGGGTCCCTCTCCTCCCGGGAGCGGAGCTCTACCTCGACGCGCGCGCGTGGCTCGCCTCGACGCCGGGCGTCTCCCTGGACGGGCGCTGGCAGGGTGCGCGTCGCTTCTTCGAGAATGCGGGCGGCCAGGGGTCGAGCGACCGGCCCGACGCCGGCGCCCGCACCGGGCAGCTGCTGCTCCGCGCGTGGGGCGAGGGCGAGGTGTGGTTCGGGGCCTACGGGGGCTTTCATGTGCTTGACATCGGCACCGCCAACGCCCCCATGGTTTGCGAGACGGCGCACGTGGTCGCGTTCACGCACGGCCTGACCCACGTCGTGCGCCAGATCGAGGCGCTGGCCGGTCCCTCGGGCGGCGGGCGGGTGGTGGAGCTTTCCGGCCACGGCCGGGTCTGGCTCCAGACGCGCAAGCCGTCGGCTCTCGCCGCCTTCCTGCATCCTTTCCGCGGTGTGGGCGGGTCGCGCGCCGACTGAGGCCGCTGGATCCGCCTTGCGGGGGAGGCTCGTTGCAAAGCCGCGCTGGCCCTCGCTAGAGTAGCCGGCGACACGGGGCGCCCGCCGAGGGCGATCCGCCGAGCGAACTTCATGTGGAAGCTTACGATCGAGGACGACGAGCAGAAGCAGACGTCGCTCCCGCTCGTCCACGAGGAGTACGCGATAGGTCGCGCCGAGGGGAACGTCATCCGGCTCACCGACCGGAACGTCTCGCGAAAACACGCCGTCATCCGCCGTAACGCGCAGAACGGCGGGGGCCCCCCCGGCTGGATCGTCAAGGACCTCGACAGCTACAACGGCACCTACGTCAACGGGCTGCGCGTCGCCGGCGAGGCGAAGATCGCCCACGGGGACGTCGTCCAGCTGGGTGACTACCGGCTGGAGTTCGCGGACGAGCAGAAGAGCACTGACGCCGAGGCGGCGCGCGCCGGCGACTACGCCCATCGCCCCCCCCACCAGCGCCCCGACCGCCTGGTCGTCGTCGTCGGTCCGACCCCGGGGCAGGAGTTCCCGCTGGTCGGCGAGCACTTCACGATGGGGCGCGCGGAGGACGCGAGCATCTCCATCAACCACAGCTCGGTGAGCCGCTTCCACGCCGAGATCTTCGCGCTCGGCAACGGCCGCTACGAGATCATCGACAAGGGCAGCGCCAACGGCATCCGCGTCAACGGCCACGATCTCAAGCGCGGCATCTTCGAGGCCGGCGACGCGATCGAGCTGGGCGACGTGCGCCTGCGCTTCGTCGGCGCCGGGAAGATCTTCCGCGCCGGCTTCGATCGCAGCCAGCAGCTCTCGGCGGTGAAGGGCTACGACAGCGTCGCCCCGGCCTCGCTGCGGCCTCAGACCGCGTCGAAGTCGTCGAGCGGCCTCGGCAAGTGGATCGGTTTTGGCGTCGTCCTCGGCCTCATCGGCGTCGCGACCGCCGTGTTCGTCCTGAAGGACGGCTTCAACGCCGTCCGTCCCAAGCCGACACCGACCGAGACGCCAAAGGTCGAGGACCCCGGCACCGCCACCCTGAAGGAGGCGGTCGTCCTCGCCGAGGAGGGCAAGCTCGCCGAGGCCCACGAGAAGGTCCTCACCATCCCCGAGAGCTCGCCGGCCCGCAGCGATCCCGCCTTCGCTGACATCGAGGCGAGGTGGGCCGACTCGATGTTCGAGCGCGTGGCAGCGACCGAGGACGTCGCGGAGAAACGTGCCCTCCTCCACCTCGTCGCGCGCACCGAGACGGTGGACGCCGCACGTCGCAAGAAGGCGGCGGGAATGATCCAGGAGATCGATCCCACGGCGCCCGATCCGATGGCGTCGACGTCGGCCAGCGCGGAGCCCACGGCACCCACCCCGCCCCGCCAGCCCGGGGACCCCACGCCGCCGCCGCCGCCGACGACGACGACGACGCCCCCCCCGGGCAAGACGTCGGAGCCGACGCCCTCGACCGGCGACCCGCGCGACGGCGCGCTCACCGACCCCGAAGGGACGATGAACGCGCTCATCCGAAAGATGCAGTCGGGAACGGCATCCGAGCAGGAGCTGCGGCTGCTCCGCGGGCTTTGCACCCAGCTCAACAACCGCTCGTGCCGCGCTGCGGCGCAGGCGGCCCTCAAGGCGCTCGAGAACAAGTAGCCCAGAAGGGCGCTTCCACCCGCTCCCGAGCCGCTATCCTGGCGCGAGCGGATGCTTCACCACCGAACGCTGGCAGCGCTGCTCGTCACCCTGGCGACGAGCGCGGCGTGCAACTCCATCACCGGCACCGACGAGCTGGTCGTCGGTGATCCGGGCAAGACCGGCGGCCAGACCGACGACGACGACGACGACGGGACCGACGATGGGACCGACGCCGGTGGGGGCGACGGCGGCACGTCGGGCGACGGGTCCTCGACGTCGGCGACCAGCTCGACCTCGTCCGGCCAGCCCCAGCAGCTCGTCGACGTCGCGGGGGTCGGATTCGTCGACGTCTCGTTCTACCAGGGCGTGAAGGCGCGGCTCGTCGCCGGTGGAGCGCCGACCTCACCCACCGTGTCGGTCGTGGCCGGGAGGGACGCGCTGGTCCGGGTGTTCCCCGACGTGTCCGGCTACGACGGCGGCCCCGTGGTGGTGCGCCTCCTGCTCGAGGGTCAGGCGCCGCTCGAGGTGGACACCACGCTGGGCGCCGGGTCGGAGAGCAACATCTCCTCGACGGTGAACTTCGACGTCCCGGGAACCATGATCGCCAGCGGCGCGCGCTTCCGCGTCGAGATCAAGCGGAGGCAGGTCGAGGCCGGCGCGGCGGTGCCCTCCGCCTCCTACCCGTCGGATGGGAGCTTCGCCTCGACGGGCGCGCAGACCACCGGCCCGCTCCGCGTCACGCTGGTGCCGATCGCGTACGGCGCCGACGGATCGAACCGAGCGCCCGACACCAGCGCCGCGCAGGTCGCCGCCTACGAGGATCTGTTCCGGGCGATCTACCCCACGTCGCAGCTCGAGGTGCGCGTGCACGGCGGCGCCAGCTGGGACCAGGCGGTGGGCGCCGGCGACATCGACAGCTGGGCGCAGTTCCTCGCCGCCTTCGCCCAGTTCCGCGCCGACGACGGCGCCGGCTACGACGAGTACTACTTCGGCATCTTCGACCCCGCCTCGTCCCCGCAGGCGTACTGCGGCGGCGGCTGCATCGCCGGCCTCGGGTACGTCGGCTCCTCGGGGGACGACTACAGCCGCGCATCGATCGGCCTCGGCTTCGGCGGCGATTTCTCGACGGGCATCGCCGTCCACGAGGTCGGTCACAACCACGGCCGCGAGCATGCGCCCTGCGGCGTCAGCGACCCCGACGGCGCGTTTCCTCACCCCGGAGCGGCGCTCGGCGAGTGGGGATACGACCTGGTCCAGCGGCGGATGAAGAACCCGTCGACCCACGTCGACTTCATGAGCTACTGCAGCCCGACCTGGGTCTCGGACTACACGTACACGGCGCTCTTCGACCGCATCCAGGCGGTGAACGGAGCCAGCTACGTCGTGCCGGAGGCGGCGCGCAACCTCGCCTATGAGCGCGTCCTGGTGGGTCCCAACGGCGCGAGGTGGCTCGAGCCCGCGACCATCGAGCGGCCGCCCTTCGGCGAGCAGAGGCGCCTCGTGGCGGAGGCGGCGGACGGCACGCAGACCGAGGTCGAGGCGGCGTTCTTCCGCCATGACCATGCGGACGGCGGCCTGTACTTGTTTCCGCGCGGCGAGCGCCCGGCGGCGATCGTCGAGATCGAGGCGGGCGCCTACACGCTGGCGCGCTGAGTCCCGGCGGGCCGCGCTTCCGCGGCGGGGCTCAGAAGCCGCGAACGCGAACCTCGCTCACGACGTCCTTCCAGAACACCTGGTGTCGGAACGAATTGTTCGTCCCCGGGCCATCGCCGAACAGGTGGCCGATCTCGTCGAGGTGGTCGGCGGGGACGCAACCCCAGAACTCGCCGCGCTTCGCGTCGCGCGCGCGGATGAGCCCGTCGTTGACGACGTCGTCGAAGCCGCCGGAGACGATCGCCTCCGACACCAGCAGCAGCGGGTCGACGGGATCGGTCTGATCGGTCCAGCGGCTGATCCAGTCGAGCTGCACGTCGGGCGAGCAGTCTCCGCCCACGCCGTGGCCGCCGCTGCGCCCGGAGATCGAGGCGTAGAACACGGACGGAGTGTCGGGGTACGCGGCGTTGAAGGCCGCGATGCCCTCCTGCGAGAGGAGGCGGAGGGGCGCGGCGATGCTCGTCTCGTCGCCGACCTCGTCGTAGAGCGGGCCGCCGACAAGGCGGACGAAGTCGTCGAGCAGGTCGCCGAAGCGGTCGTCGTCGACCAGGCCGAGGAGAACGTCGGCGATCGGTGTGCCCTGGTGCGGCGTGGCGACGGTGATCACGGCGGCCACCTGATCGGGGTGGTCGTGGGCGACGACGCGCGCATCGAGCCCGCCCTGGGAGTGACCGATGAGGACGACCTTGTCGGCGCCGGTCTCGGCGAGGACGGTGGCGACGTGCTCGGCGAGCTGCGCGCCGCGGAGGGTCGAGTCGTTGAAGGGATCGACGGCCGGCG
>JBKJLX010000445.1:0-5351 GCA_046596645.1 Polyangiaceae bacterium | reverse complement strand
CAGCCGAGGCACTCGCGGCAGGCGCCGGCGCGCCACTCGGCGTCCAGGGCGTCCAGCTCTTCGGACCGGACGTCAGCGGGCAGCAGGTCGGCGGGCTTCACGAGAGCCGCCCGCTCGCGTCGAATGCGTAGGCGTGGGGATCGGGCACTTCGACGCCCACGGGCACTTCGCCGGCGCCGCCACACACGCCGCACCGGCGGCCGGGGAGGACTGCGCCGGCGCCTCGGCAGGCGGGACAGCGCTCGGAGCGCGGCGGCGCGTCAGGTTGCGGGGACCATGAGGCGCGGCTCATCGCGAGCCCCCGGCGGCGCGCTTCTTCCTAGGGGCGGTTTCCAGCGGCCGATCGTCGAAGTCCCAGCCCGCGGGGAGGTTGGCGAGGTGGCCATGGCCGCCGTGGATCAGCTGCTCGATCTCGGCGTCGGAAAGGTTGGTGTGGCTGCGGCCGGGGGGGGCCGGCGGCTCGGCGGCGGGCCGCCTCCACGCCTCGAGCACCGCTAGTTGCGCTGCGCGCTCGATGCTGCGGGCCTCGCGCTCGGCGTCGAGGCTGTTCAACGCGACGAGGCCGGGGGCGGCGGCCCTGGCGAAGTGCGCCGCCACGGCGGCGCGCATGGCGGTCTCATCGGTGCCGAGGGCGTCAGCGCCGAGGAAGCCGATCGCGTGCGCGGCTTTCACGAGCTTGGGGTGCGTCGCGGTGACCATCCACCCCTCGCAGGCGATCGTGGTGACGAGCTGGACGGACTCGGCGGAAACCTCGCCGCAGTGCAGAAGCGCAAGCTCCGAGACGAGCGGGAGGAGGATTTCGCGGGCGACGACGGGGGCGCGGGCGCCTGGGGCGGTGCCGTCGCCGTGGATCTTCAGGCGTGCGGCGCGGTAGCCGTCGAGGACGGCGGCGACGAGGGATTCTGCGCAGTCCGGGCCGGTATGTGCATTTTGGCACGCATGGTCGCGGCGCCGTGCACTCCCCGTGCCGCGCGTCCAGGGGTGGCCATCCGACCGCCCTTGGACTAACCAGGGCGCGAGCGAGCGCTCGTCCGGGCGCTCCGCAGGACCCCGTCCGTGAGCCAAGACGAGCCGCCGCTCCGCATCCCGAGGCCGCCCGGCGTCCCCAAGGGCTTCGACAGCTTCAGCGCGGACAGCTTCGGGCCCGACCCGGGACCGCCGCCCAGCTCGCGCGATCCGGAGTCCGCCGGCCCGCCCTCGACCCGCACCGGCCGCTTCCTCTGGAGGCTCGCCGACTGGCAGACGCGCAGGCCCTGGGTCTTCCTCGCCCTGTCGATCGCGCTGACGGTCCTCGCCATCGGCTTCACGGCGTGGAAGCTCAAGATCCTCGCTGGCTTCGAGAACCTGCTGCCGGAGTCGCGGCCGAGCGTGCAGGAGCTGAGCCGCGTGGCGGCGAAGACCAGCGGTGTCTCGATGATGTTCGTCGTCCTCTCCGCGAAGGAGGGCGTGAACCCGCCGCCGACCGAGGCCATGCGCAAGGCGGCAGACGCGATCGTCCCCCGCGCCCTGGCGGTGGGCCCGCCCTGGGTGGGTAGCGCCGAGAGCGGCGTCCACGGCGCGATCGAGTTCCTGGCGCCGCGCGCCGGCCTCTTCGCCGACCGGGCGAAGCTCGAGCAGCTCCGGGACGAGATCGACGCTCGCTACAAATACGAGGTCCGCAAGGCCACCGGCGGCGACCTCGGCGTCGAGGATGCACCTCCGGAGATCAGCGGCGAGCGGGTCCGCAAGATCCTCGGCCTGACCGACGAGGTCACCGAGGAGCGCTACCCCGGCGGCTACTACCAGAGCCGCGACGGCCGCCACGTCGTCGTCGCCATCCGCTCCAAGGTCCACGGGAGCGATCTCGCCGCCGGCAACAACGCCATCGCCAGGATCGAGCAGGTGGTGCGCGACGTCGACGTGGCCAGGTACAGCGCCGACATCGACGTCGGCTACACCGGCGACCTCATCACGGCGATCGACGAGTACAGCGCCATCAACGAGGACCTCCAGGACGTGGGCCTCCTCGGCGCGCTCATGATCGTGGGCGTCGTCCTCCTTTACTACCTGCGCCTGCGCACGCTCCTGGCGATGGTGCTGACCATCGTGGTGGGCGTCTCGTGGACGTTCGGCCTCACCACCGCGACCATCGGTCACCTCAACCTGGCGACCGGCTTCCTCTTCACGATCGTCGCCGGCAACGGGATCAACGCAGGGATCATCTTCATGGCGCGGTACCTGGAGTGCCGCCGCCACGGGGACTCGCTGGCGCGTGCCATCCGCATCGCCCACGAGGAGACCTGGCTGCCGACCCTCACCGCCGCCGCCGCGGCGAGCGTCGCGTTCGGCTCGCTCCTCGTGACCGAGTTCCGCGGCTTCCGCGACTTCGGCCTGATCGGCGGAGCCGGCATGATCATCTGCTGGGTCGGGACCTACTGGACGCTGCCCGCCATCCTCGCGGTCACCGAGCGCGTCGCCCCCATCGGCATCGCCCGGGCCGGAGAGACGACGTGGTTCGCCAAGCTCCGCTACTACACCCAGGGCGGCGTCGCGTTCGGCAAGCCCTTCGCGACGCTCGTCGCGTGGTCGCCCCGCACCGTCGCCTTTGCCGGCTTGATCACCGCCCTGATGGGGCTGGGCGCGATGGTGCAGTACGTCCGCTCCGACCCCCTGGAGTACGATCTCAAGAACCTCCGGTCCGATCTATCCAAGCGCATGGCGCGGGTCCGGCTCTCCGAGCTGGCCGACACGATCACCGGCCACGTCGGCGCCGACGGCATGGCCATCGTCGTCGACCGCCAGGAGCAGGTGCCCCTTCTCCAGAAGGCCCTCCGCGACCGGCGCGACGCGGCGCCCGAGGGCGCGAAGCCCTTCAAGGATGTCCACGCGCTCCAGGACTTCGTCCCCACCGAGCAGGCTGAGAAGATCCCCTCGCTGCTCCTGATCAAGGACCGCATCCTCCGCGCGCAGAAGCGCGGTCTGATCCCGGAAGCGGACTGGAAGCGCCTCGAGCCGATGGTCCCTCCGGACGAGCTGAAGCCCTTCGGGATGGAGGAGCTGCCCGACGAGGTCGCGCGCGCCTTCACCGAGACCGACGGGACGCGCGGCCGCATCGTCTACATCAGCCCGACCGATCCGGTGCTGGTCGACGACGCGCACTACCTCTTCCGCTGGGCCGACAGCTTCCGCGAGACCAAGCTGCCCGACGGGAGCACCGTCCTCGGCTCCGGCCGTGCGGTCATCTACGCCGACATCTGGACGGCGGTGCTCTCCGACATCCCGCCGGCGATCTGCGTCTCGCTGGTGCTCACGTGCCTGGTGGTCGCGGTGGCGTTCCGATTCGGCCGCGCGACGCTCGGCATCATCGGCGCGCTCTTCGTCGGCATCGCCTGGTTCGCCGGCGCCATGGTCCTCCTCGGGCTGAAGCTCAACTTCCTCAACTTCATCGCCCTGCCGCTCACCTTCGGGATCGGCGTCGACTACGCGGTCAACATCGTGGAGCGCTACGTGAACGAGGGCGCGGGCGGGGCGCTGCGCGCGGTGCGCGAGACCGGCGGCGCGGTCGTGCTCTGCAGCATGACCACCACGCTCGGGTACCTGGCGCTGGTGGGCTCGGCGAACTTCGCCGTGCGGAGCCTGGGCGTCGCCGCGGTGGTGGGCGAGCTGTGCTGCCTCCTCGCCGCCGTGCTGGTCCTCCCCGCGATCCTCATGCTGGCCGACCGCGGCAAGCCGGCGGGCTCGGCGAGCATGCTCTCGTTGAAGCCGCCCAGGCGCGCCCCGCGCGGCGCCCCCTGACGCGACCAGGGCGGGGCAACGCCCCGCCGGCATCATCACGGCACGGCGACCAGCTCCGGCGCGGCGCAGCAGCGGAAGCCGGTGGAGTAGTCGGCGTAGTCGAAGCCGTGGCTGCGCACCGAGGCTGCGCAGCCGTCCTTCCGCGCGCGTGCGTAGAAGCCGCCGACGAAGGTGCCCTCCGGGTCGTCGACCCACTCGTCGAGGTTGCCGACCATGTCCCAGACCTCGAGATCGCCCCAGCGGCTGCTGCACCCGGGGCTGGCGCCGGTCCGGCGGAGGAGCGGCGCGCCCCTGGCGACCACCCGGTTGAAGCGTGGATCGGTGTGGTTGATGCTCGGGTTCTCATAGAGGAGGACGCCGGGGTGTGTCTCCCGGTGCACGTTGCACGCGCCCTGCACGTACGCGTCCCCGTAGGGGAAATCGCGGTTCTCCTCGCCGCGGCAGGCCCGCCGCCACTCCGCCTCCAGGCAGAGCCGCTTCTGCGCGCGCTCGCAGGCGAGGCGCGCGTCCTCGCCCGAGACGTAGCCCTGCGGCACCACGGCCGAGCGCGGCTCGGCAGCGCGCGGCACCAGCGAGGGGGAGCGCTGCCACGCCGGCAGATCGGGGATGGGCATCTTCTTCGCGAGCTCGGTGCCCTCGCCCCCCTCCCCTGCCTGCTGGCTCACCCGCTCGGTCCAGACGCCGAACAGGTAGCGGGCACGCTTGCCGTTCGGGGCCCAGTACGGCGAGAGCAGCGCGCTCGTCCGATCGTCGAGCACGGTCGCCTCCCAGCGGTCGATGCAGAAGCGCATCGACGGCTCGTCCGCAGGAGCCACCAGGGCCATCCCCGCCGGGCAGCGGTGCTCGAGGCGCGGCGCCGGTTCGGGCGCGGAGGCGGTCGGCGACGGACCGCCGGAGAGCGAAGGCGCGGCGTCATCGACGCCCTCTCCCGTGCCGGTGCTGCTGGTGCCGGTGGTCAGCACCTCCTCGCCGGGCCGCCCGCAGCTGTCGCAAGCGGAGACGCCGATCGCCCCTGCGACCGCGATCCCGACGAGGACGCCGCGCACCACGCCGCGCATGCTAGACGGGCCAGCGATGAGCCGGCCCCCCGCCTTCGACCGCGCCACGCTGGAGGGCGCGACGACCGCCCTCTTCGCGCGATCGCTCCGCGTCCGCTTCCAGGACGTCGACGCCGCCGGCACCGTCTTCTTCCCCCGCGTCATCGAGACGTTCGCCGACACCTACCTGGGGATGCTGGAGGCGGGCGGGCTCGATCTCCCGGCGCGCCTGCGCGAGGGCGGCTGGGTGGTGCCCATCGTCCACGCCGAGGGCGACTTCCTCGCCCCCATGCGCTTCGGCGACGCCTTCTTCGCCGAGGTGGTGGCGACGCAGGTCGGCTCGACCTCCTTCGCCGTCGGCTACCGGCTCCGCGCGGCCCAGGGCGAGCGCGTCCTCGCCATCGGGCAGACCGCTCACGTCGTCGTCGACACGGCGACCTTCCGGCCGATGCCGGTGCCCGACGAGCTGCGCCGTGCGCTGAAGGGCTGAGGCCGGTTCCGGCTCACCGCCCCCCCCCGCCCCACCTCGCGCGCGCCGCG
>JBKJLX010000213.1:0-20172 GCA_046596645.1 Polyangiaceae bacterium | reverse complement strand
ACCGACGCTCCCGCCGACTTCGTCCAGGCCGTCACCTAGATGCGCGAGCTTCAGCGCGCCTGGTTCGGTGGCGACAAGCGCTCGTCCGTGCTCGAGGCCTCACGCAAGGCCGAGCGTCGCGTCGACCACCTGCTTGCCGATCTGAAGCGGGGTCGCGCTCACTGGAACAGGCTCCCCTGACCGCGCTTCAGATCGGCAAGCAGGTGGTCGACGCCACCGAACCAGGCGCGCTGAAGCTCGCGCATCTCGGTGACGGCCTGGACGAAGTCGGCGGGAGCGTCGGTGCTCATGTCAGGCCTCGGCGCCTTCGAAGAGGTCCGGCTTCGCCGCCCCGTCCGGCTTCTCGACGACGGCCGCGCGCAGCCGGTAGCTCACGCTCCGCCCCTTCTTCCCATCGACGGCGAGGTCGCCGGTCCGGACCAGCGCGGCGACCGTCTTGGTGACGACGGCGGCCCGGAGCTTGGTCGCCCTGATCACGTCGGCCTCGGTTCGGGCCTCGGTCCCGAAGGTGGCGCGGACCTGGGCGAGGACGCCGTCGTCGACGACCGCCTTCTCGCGCTTGCGGGTGGCTGGGGCAGCCTCGGCGCGGGCCGCCTTGGGGGCGCCCATCCCGAGCAGCTGCCACATGACGCCCTGGCGCTTCGCCCGGCCGTGCTTCTCCATCTGCTGGAGCACCCCCGCGACGTCGTTCCACTCGGCCTTCAGGGCGTGGGCGATGTCGATCCCCGCGAGTGGCTTCTTCGCTGCGGTCAGCACGCCGACGACCTTCCCCTGGTCGACCGCGTCCTCGCGCTTGAGCAGCTCCTCGAGGTCGTCCTCGTCCAGCTCGGAGAGGAGCCGCCCGAGCTTCCCCGGGTCGCACAGACCGATGAGCTTCGCGGGATCGATGAGCCGGAGGACGGCGCGGGGCATCAGGATGGTGTCCATCCGTCAGGCCTCCGGGGTTCCGACGAAGACGGGGAGACCGGTTGCGGCGGCCACCTTGTCGCGCGCCTCTAGGAACGCGTCCTCGAAGACTCGGTCGGTGCGCCAGAGCTCGAAGGACCAGGTGACCTCGCCCTCCTTCACCCGGTACCGGAGGCGCGCGGGCACCTGGTAGACGGCACCGCCGCGGAAGACGCGCAGCGCCAGCAGGAAGGCGCCCGGCACCTTCAGCGGCTGGCCGCGCTCGTCGGTGTGCTCGTTCCCGTAGACGAGCTGGCCCTCGCCGGACGAGAGGTTGATCGCGTTAGCGACCTTGGAGTTGACCCGCACCGAGAGGCCGCGGGACAGCTCCATCAGGCGAGCCGGGGAGGCGAACTCGCAGGCGAGCGCGGTCGCGAAGGTCTTCGCTCCGCCGCCGGCTGTCTCGGGATCGGCGACGTTGAGGATGTTCGACTCGATGAACTCCGCGAACGTCCGCTGCTGCATGGGCGCGTGCTGCGCCTTGGTCCACCGCGTCCACTCCTCGGAGAGGGGGAAGTCGTAGACGCCGCGGTGCCGCCCGAAGCGGGGGGCGCCGTCGCCGCCCTGGCGGTGGTAGTCGAGGACCGAGATCAGGCTCGGGTGCTGCGGGTTCGGCGAGGCGAAGATCACCGAGTCCTTGTCCTTGAAGCGCTCGGCGTGCGCGATGAACGAGTCGAGGTCCCCGAGGTGGGCCGTGCCCTCGCGACGCTCCGGCGCGTCGAGGTACTCGTCGAGGTACTTCTTCGCCGAGACGAGGTTCACGCCCTGAGGAACGGCGATCAGGCCGATGTCGGTGCCGCCGTCTGCGGTGGGCCCAGGCGTCGCGACGCGGAAGGGCGACGGGGTGACAGCCCGCTGGGCGATCTCCGCGACCGCCTGCGCCTCGGGCTTGCTCACCAGGTTCGTGGTGGTCACGACCGCACCTCGCGCGCGACACCGAGACCGCTCTCGGCGAAGGCGTCACGCGCCGCCTCGCTGGTCCCCGCGTTCACGTCGCGGAAGGCCAGCTCGCCCTGGCGGGGATCCTTGTTCACCAGGTTGCCGGCCTTGTCGGTCCAGAAGACCGAGGCGGCGGTCACCCGCTGCGGGGCCTTGGTCGCGACCTTCGAGCGGACGAGCACCTTGCCGGTGTTGTCGTGCTCGTAGTCGATGGTGAGGGTGAGGCGCCCCTTCGCCTTCGCGTTGTGCTGCGCGTGCTCGAAGAGGTCGTCGGTGAGCTGCTGCTGCGCCTCGGACAACTCGATGACGAGCCCCCCGTGGTCGATCTGCGAGAGCACGACGCCGAAGTCGCGCACGCCCTCCCCCTTGGTCTTCTTACCCATCTCGATCTCCTTCCCGCCCCTCGGGGCGAAGTCTCTTCAGCCCGCGAGGCGCTCGCCGGCGATCCGCTCGATGACCACGCCAGCGCGCGACACCTCGGCGCCGTCGCCGAGCAGCCGCGCGTACGCGACCGCGTCCGACCGGCAGGCGCAGCCGGGCAGCGCCACGGTGATGGGACAGAGGGCGCAGCCGAACTCGGCGCGCAGCTGCCTGCGGCCGGTCCCCCGGGTGACCACGTAGCTGCCCGTGCTGGTCACGTTCAGGGAGGCCGTCTTGCGGAGGCCGTCGCGGCGGCTCTTGGGGGCGGTCACCTACGGCACCCAGGCGGAAGGCGGCAGGTCGGCGAGGTCGTCGACGCTCAGCGGGATCGGCGCGTCGGTGACGAAGAACGGCACCGGGCGATCGCCGTCGCGCACCGGGCCCAGGTCACGGCCGCGCATGGGCCACTCCTTCGGTCCGACCTGAACGCCGCTCTGAACGCCGCTCTGAACAGATGCACGGGAGATGCTTCGTCGAGTCGTCATGGGCGACGCTCCGTGGATGAGGTGGTTAGGCCGCAGCGGTCGCGTCGAGCGAGTCGCCGAGCAGATCGAAGAGGGCGCGCGCGTGGCGCCGAGGCATCACGCGGATGTGCGCCAGGCGCAGGTCACGCTCGCCGGTGCGCAGGTCGCGCACGGTGGCCTCGGTGCACTTCCACACCTCGGCCAGCTCGGCGGTGGAGATGCTCTTGCGACGGCAGTAGGCGTCGAAGATCGAAGCCGCGCTCAGCCGCTCCGCCAGCAGCTCAGGGTGCCGCTCGGCGAGCGCCGTCTTGCGCACGCGGCACAGGCCAGGGCCGCTCTCGCGCGGCGGGGGGATGCTGCCGTCGAGGGGCATCTACTTGGCCTTCTGGCTGGACGGCAGAAAGGATCGGGGGATGAGCGAGGAGGAACGCGTCCTGGTGTTCGAGAAGGAGCCGACCGACCCGGCTGCGTCCCTGGAGTGGCGCATCGGTCGCGCGCTCCTGGAGTTGGAGCAGCGGATGCTGGAGCGGTTCGTCAGCCTCGCCGCGCACGTGGGGGTGGAGAGGACGGACAGGATCGTGGAGGTGGCGACCGAGACGACCGCCCGCGACTCGGCGACCATCATCGCGAAGTACCTCCCTGGTCTTGGGGAGGTGCAGACGCGGGCGGCGGAGCGTCGCGGCGAGGAGCTGGACCGACTGCTGGACCAGCCTCCCGACGACGACTGACCTCGGCGAGCAGGCGCTCGGCCTGCTCCCGGGAACAGGCCTTCCCCCGCTTCGCGGCGGCGCGCTGTGCGAGGGCGATGTCGTCCTCGTGTCGCCGCTTCTCCCGCGCCTCGCGCTCGGCAATGCGCCGATCGACCTGGAACCAGGGCCCGAAGATCGACCAATCCGCCCGGCGGCGGAGCCGGTGGTGCTCCTCGCGGACGGCGAGCTTGCCGCCGAGGATGCCGCAGACCGCAGCGACGACGCCCGAGGCGGCGATGGTGAGGGCGTCCACGTCAGGCTCCGACCGCGCGACGGATGCGGGGGCGGGCCTCGCGCGCCGAGGCGACGACGGCGCTGGTCTTCTCGGCCTCGTCGACGTTCCAGGGCACGCGGTCGATCGGGAGACGCGTCAGCGTGGCGAGCGCCACGCGCTGCGGCTGCTCCGGCACGCTGCCGTCCTCGGCGAGCCACCGCGACACGGTCGTCTGCGAGACGTTCAGCGCCCCCGCGAGCTTCGGCTGCAGCCAGCCGACTTCTCGCATCCACGACGTGAGGTGTTCCTGCCCGGTGGTGGTCATACGCTTGCGCCAACGTATGCGCATGCGTCGCCCCTGTCAACCCATGCGGCAGCGCATGGGAGGCTCCGAGGGTGAAAGCGCTCAGCCCGGAAATGAACGCCCTCGCGCGCGGCTGGCTCCAGGAACTGATCCGGCAGGGGAAGACCGAGACCGAGGTGGCGGTCATCGTCGGGCGGAGCCAGCCGGTGGTGAACCGCATCCTCGACGGCGCCGGGACCACGGTGGACGTCGCGATGGCGGCGGCGCGAGCGCTCGGGAAGGGCGAAGACTTCCTCGCCGCCCTCGACCACGGCTCGGAGAAGCCGGGGACGAAGGGCGTCGGGACCACGAGGCCAGGTGGCTCTGTTGCGGCGCTGCCGCAGGGCGACGGGCGCTGGCAGGTGCTCGCCGGCGCCGAGCCCCAGTTTCGCCGGCACGCCACGAAGGTGCGGGCCAGGACGAAGACGGAGGATGAACTGCGCGAGGTCGAGGCGATCCTCGACATGGCGAGCGACAACGTTCCTGAGCACTACAGCGGACGCGAGCCGGGGAGCCTCACGCGCGACGAGGTGCGCGCCCTCTACGCCGACGCTGAGGCCGACTTCCGCGACGAGCCGGCGCCAGCGAGGGCGCCAGCTCCTACCCCGCCACCTGCCGCGCCGAAGGGCACCATGGCTGAGCGCGCGGCATCCGCGCTCGCGGCCTCGAAGCCGAAGCGGCGCTAGGCGGCGCGGTCCGCCATCGCCCCAGGCCGGCCCGCGACTTTGACGGGGTGCATGCCAGGCCGGCGAGTCCTGAACATCTCGCTCGGCGGCGGCCACGGAAACGCCTCGCCCCGGACGATCACGACACCAGGGCGGCGGAGCAGAGCGACCGGCCGGCCAGTCACCTCCCCGATGCGAAGGAGGGCGACCGGTGCCTCCACCAGGAGCACCGGAGCAAGGAGCGACGGTCGCTCACCCACGAGCGCGATCGCCCTGCGCACGGCGCGCCGCGGCGCGGAGAGCACGGCGCCGAACGCGTCGCACCACTCCTCGGAGACCTTCCGTCGAAGGACCCTCTTTCCGAAGGCGTGACCGCACTCGTGCCCGAGCACTTGTCGCTCGCGAGGCGTGTCGGCGAGGGCGAGAGCGATGTCGATGCGGCGACCGTCGTACGTCCCCTCGGTCCCGCCGAGGTACCCGTAGCGGTACGGCGCCCCGGTCAGGTCGACGCACACCAGGTTCAGATCCGGTGCGTCGTCGTCGACGGCGCCGGCGTTGCGCAGCGCCAGATCTGCGAAAGCCTCGATCTCGATCAACTCCTCCTCCGTCAGCATGCGAGCAGCATCGGACGTCCTGACGCGGCGCCAAGGTGGTGAGACACCTCGTCGGACATTCTCTGGGGGCTGTTGAAAACCTGTGTCCGGATTCCGGTCAGGTGAACTTCGCGGCGCCGCACGCCTGGCACGTACCAGCGTCGAGCGGCGTGTGAGCCTGGCAGAACTTGCAGCGGACCACGACCACCTGGCGCTCGACGACGTGCGTCGGTCCGCGGCTGTACGGAACCTGGTCGTAGCTCGGCGGCGCCGGGTAGCCGCCGCCATGCTGCGACGGCGGCGGCCCCATGATCGCGTGCTGCACCATCCACGAGTCGTAGGCGGCGAGCGTCGCGTTCACGGCAGCCTGCAACTCGCCGAGGAACAGGAAGCCGAAGCCGTGCTGTCCGCGGATCTCGAAGGTCACATTCCAGCCGTCGCACCGGACCGTGATCGAATGACCTTGCGCGAGCGCCGAGGGCTGATGTCCAAAGATGTGCCCCGTCTGAGCGCGCATGGCTGCCACCCAGCCTGGGCCCTGCCCGGTGAGCGTATAGCCGCCGGAGACGAAGCGCTGGACGCAGAGCTGCAGCATGGCCCGCGGGTCATGCTGCGCCTGGGCCGAGTGGACGAAGGCGCCCGTCGCATCGAAGGCGCCCATCAGCGCCTCTCGGTCCCTGGGCGTCGAGGTTGAAGGGGCGCCGGTCGGGGCTTCGCCGTCCCGGACGACGACGCCGGGGCACTGGCGGTGGGCTTCGGCGCCGGCGTGGGCGCCGTCGGGGCTGGGCGTTGCGTCGTGGGCCTTGGTTGCGGTGTCGGCTGCATGGTGCGCGGGGAGGGGCGCGGCGGCTCTGGGGCGGCAGCCGGCTGCGGCGGCGCTACGTGCTCCACCGTGGTCTGCGTCACCGGCGCCTTGCGCCCGCAGGCGCGGCTCGCGGAGAGCACCGAAACCAGGCCCACGCCGCCCAGGATGGCGAGGACGATCTTCAGGGTGTTTGGCTGCTGGCGCCCCGCCGCGTGGGTCTGCTGCTGGGGCGCGCACCCGGCGTGAGCCCACCCGCGCGGCGTCGGCACCATCGGCTGCGCGAGCGGGCGCAGGCACGTGGGGCAGGCCTGGCCAGGCTGCGGGGACGGAAGCGGCTGCACCGTCGCATCGGACGGCACGTCGCCAGCGACCGTCAATGTCCGACGCCCGCGACATCCTCCTTGACCGACGTCATGCGCATGCGTATACGTTGACGCATGCCGAACGACGTCGCGACCAACCCCGCCTCCCTCCTCCCCGGCCAGCGAATCACCGTCGTCTCCCTCCGCGCGAGCGGGGCGGGCCGCGTGACCGAGCGCACCTTCACGGTCACCCGCGTGGCGCCCGCGTCGCCCCACGCGCCGGCCGGCTGGATGGTCGACCTCGAAGGTCCCTGCGGCGGGTGGGCTGCGCTCGTCACGGTGGCCGCCACCGGGCGCGTGCGTCTTCTGGCCGGCCGCGAGGAGCGGTCGGTGGTGCGGCTCGACGTGCTGGCGGGGCAGGTGGCGGCGTGATCGCTCTCGACCTCCTGGCCAGCCACGACGCGTCGCTCACCGCGGCCCGCGTCGACGGGCCCGGGCACCGCCTCGCCGAGGTGCGTGTCTACGAGACGACGGCCCGCGGGTGGTGCGCGCAGGCGCGCGTCTGGCTCGGCGGCTCCCTCACGTCGGAGGACGCGCAGTTCTTCCCGGAGCGGGAGGCCGCTGCCGACCGCGGCGCGGCGCTGGTGGGGAACCTGCTCGGGGCGACGTCGTGAGCGGCGGGCCGAAGCGGTACCTCGGGGACGGCGTCTACGTCGAGGTCGAGGGCGACATGGTCAAGCTGACGACCAGCGACGGCATCGCGGACACCAACACCATCTTCCTGGAGCCCGAGGTGCTGGAGGCCTTCGGGCGTTGGGTCGCCGCCCTGCGCGCCACGGACGGTGCGAAGTGAGCCGCACGGCCGAGCAGGAGCGGGCCGACGTGCTCGCGTTCCTGGACGACGCCGCGGCGTGCCCTGACGCCTTCTTCCGGGCCGCCGGCGCGTACGGCCGCGGCGAGGCCGACGCGATGCGGTCCGCCATCCGGTCGGCGCGCAAGACCCTCGCGCAGGGCGCCCACGAGGGCATGGCCACGAAGCAGGTGCGGTCATGACCCGCCTCGACGGCGCCGTCTACCTCACCGAGCGCGGCTACGTCGCGGCCGAGGACCTGACGGTCGAGGAGGTCGTCTCCCTCTCCACCACCTTCCGGCTCCGCGACGCCTTCTACCTGGGCGACGAGCAGTTCGTGGCCCTGTGCTGCGCGCTGAAGCTTGAGGTCATCCGCATCGGGGGCGTGCTCATGGGGCGCGTCAGGAGGGCAGCGTGAGGACGCCCGAGGCGCTGGCCTTGCTGTCCGCGGGCGCGTCGATGGCGACGCCGGTCTCGATCAACAACGGGTGGTCGAGCGCGCGGGCGCTGGTGGCCGCTCACGACGTCGGCGGCCTGCGCGCTCTTCGCGTGTGGGCGCTGCGGGACGCTCGCCGCTACCCGGCCGACATGCGCCGGACCGCGCGCGTCCTCCTGGCGCGGCTCATCGGGGCGGCGCTGTGGGACCTGACGATGCCGGAGGCTGAGGCGGTCGAGGTCTGGGGCTACCCGGGCTGGTCGGCGAACGTGGCCGAGGCGATGCGCGTGGGCGCGAGGAAGGCGGCAGCGTGATGGGCGCGACCGTCCACCAGCACCCCGCCGTCCGCTGGACCCGCATCGTCTGCGGCTCGTGCCTGAAGGCGGCCCCGTCGCTCGTCGTTCGGCTGCGGGAGCGGCTGCTCGTCTCCCTGAAGGAGAGCGGTTGGCGGCTGACGCTGGGCGAGGCGACCTGCCCTGTTTGCGTCGAGAGGAGCGAGCGATGAGGTCCCAGCGGTCGATCGAAGTAAAGCTCGCCAAGTCGGCCGCGCGCGCCGAGAGGCGGAAGCGCGCGCACATGGCTGGCTGCAGCTGCTCCCTCGCCTGCGAGATGGCCGACTTCCGCCGCCGGTCGCTCGAGCGTCGCATCCGGAAGATCGTCGACTCCTACCCGGCGGTGGCAGCGTGAGCGCCGGCCGCACCGGCGTCTACGAGATCGCCACCGAGGACTACTTCGCTGACAACGTGGGCTGCGACGCCCCCACCCTCTCGTCCTCGATCGCCAAGATCCTCACCCAGCAGACCCCCCGTCACGCGCACGCCCGGCACCCGAAGCTCGGCGGCGTCTCCCACGGGGCGACGGACGCGACGCTCGAGGGCACCGCCCTCCACTCGATGCTGCTCGGTGCCGGCCGGGACGTCGTGCTCGTCGAGTGCGAGATGGAGGTCGAGAAGGCCAAGGGCCGCGGCGACGCGAAGACGCCGGCTCGCGTCGAGGTGGTGAAACCCGGCGACTACCGGACCAACGCGGCGAAGGCGAGGCGTGAAGCCATCCAGGCCGAGGGCGGGATCCCGCTGCTCGCCAAGGACTTCGACCGCATCGTGAAGGCCGCCTCGGCGCTCCGCCAGAACCTGCGCGAGCTCCAGGTCGACCTCTCGGGCGAGGTCGAGCAGGTCCTCCTCTGGGTGGAGCACTCGGACGACGGCACCCCGGTCCAGTGCAAGGCGATGCTGGACCTGGTCGACTTCACGACCGGCCGCATCGTCGACCTGAAGACCTGCGAGAGCGCGCACGGCGACGCCATCCAGCGCTCGGTGGACGGCTTCGGGTACGACATCCAGCAGGCCGCCTACACGAGCGCGTTCGAGCACGTCCGCCCGCCGCTGACGGGACGGGTCTCCTTCGAGTTCCTGTTCCTGGAGCGGGGTGCGCCGCACGACGTCTCTCCGATCACGCTGAACGAGGAGACGGTCGCGGCGGGCCTCGCGAAGTGGCGGCGCGCCGTGAACGCCTGGGCGCGGTGCCTCCGCGAGGGGCGGTGGCCGGGCTACGGCCGGCAGGTCGTCGGGCTGCCCCCGTGGGCGCTGAACCGGGAGCTCGAGCGGATGGCGGTCGAGAGCAGCGGGGCCGCGGGCGCCGATGAAAGCGAGGCAGCGTGAGCGCAGCACTGAAGCCGAGGGTGTTCGAGGACAACGCGGCCACGCGGGGCCGCGTCCCCTTCTCGTTCGGGGTCGCGGGCGCGACCGGGTCAGGCAAGACATTTTCCGCCCTCCGCATCGGCGAGGGAATGCGCCGCGTGTTCGGGGGTGAGACCTTCGTCATCGACACCGAGGCTGGCCGGGCGCTGAAGTACCAGAAGTACTTCAAGTTCCGCCACGTCCCCTTCGCCGCCCCGCACGGACCGCTCGACTACCTGGCCGCGGTCCAGCACTGCGCCAGCGCTGGCGCCTCCGTCGTCATCATCGACTCGCAGACCCACGAACACGAGGGGGTCGGGGGCGTGCGCGAGATCCACGCCGCCGAGGTGCAGCGGCTCCTGGAGCGGTACCCCAACTCGACCGCGGAGAAGCAATCGGCAGCCGCGTGGAGCGAGGCCAAGCGGCAGCGGCGCGCGATGATCAACGGGATCATCCAGCTGCCCGTCGTCGTCATCTACTGCTTCCGGGCCCAGCTCAAGGAGTTCCCCGTCAAGCTCGGTTGGTGCCCGATCGGCGGGCGCGAGATCTTCTTCGAGCTGGACGCGATGTGCATGCTCCCCCCGGACGCGGACGGCTGCGCGGCGTGGGGCAACAAGCCGGGCGAGCGGTCGGGGATGAAGCCCATCCCGAAGCAGTTTCGCGCCCTCTTCAACCAGGGCGAGCAGCTCTCCGAGGAGCTGGGCGAGAGCATGGCGCGCTGGTCGCTCGGCGGCCCGGTGACCGTGTTCGAGCAGATCCTCGACGCAATGGAGGCGGCGACCACGCTCGACGAGCTCACCCAGGCGGTCCCGATGGTGAAGGCGGCGAAGGAGGGGAGGACCATCAACACGAGCGAGTGGCGCGGCCTGCAGGATCGGTACGTCCAACGGAAGACGTTCATCGAGCGGGGCGACGGGTTCGAGAGCGACGAGCAGGCAGCCGAGGCGCGGGCGAAGGACGCCGCGTTCGAGCAGGCTGCTGGTGGTGGGGCGCCGTGACCACAACCACCCGCCCCATCGCCGCGCGCCCGCTCACCGGCCCCGAAGCCGTCGCCGAGGTCACGGGCGCCGGCGCCCTCCGCCTCCGGTGCGACGTCTGCGCGTGCCTCTGGCGCGTGCGGGACGACGGGTCGCGCGTGGTCGCCGACGATCGGCAGATGCCGGGGCCGTGCTGCGCAGGAGCCGACCGATGACGCTACCGGCTGACGTCGCCGAGGCAATCGACGCGCTTATCTGCGCCACTTGGGACGACGCGTGTCCGGTCGCCGGTATCACTGGCAGAGAGCAACGCAGCCACGCACGCGCCGCTCTCCTCGCCGCCATCACCACCGCCCTCGCCGCCGCGCGTGAAGCGGGGCGGGTGGACGCGCTGCGGGCCGCGGCCGAGGTGTTCCGCGGCCGCGGCTTCTGCACCGGCGCTGGCGCGGCCGCACGGTTGGAGCGGATGGCAGATGAGCCGCCCACGGGCGGGGAGGGGGCGGGGCGATGAGCAACGTGCGCTGTCTTGCGGTCGGATGTGGCGACCTTCTCACGAGCGACGAGGAGGACCGGCGCGGCACGTGCGCTGGGTGTGCGTCGGCTGTGGAGCGGTTGCGCAAGATGGTCCACCGTGACTGCGCCGACTTCGGCCGGTTCTACGGCGGCGAGGTCCCGCCGGCCGCCCTCGTGGGTGACGTCATCGACTCCTTCGACGCCATGCAGGCCCGCGCCGAGGCCGCCGAGGCCCGAGCCGCGGCGGGGGAGCGGGCGCTCGACGGGCTGCGGCGGGCAGTGCGCGACCATGACGACGCCGGGCTAACGACAGGTTCGCGTGCCGTCGTCGACGCCGCCCGCGCCCTCGTCGACGCCGCCCCCGCTGCGACCCCGTCCGCTGGTGCCCTCGACGACCTGCGGCGGGCGGTGGACGCCGTCGGCGACTACCGCACGGCGGTGCCGCGATTCTCCGCCGTCATCAACGCCGCCCGTCGGCTGGTCGACGCCGGCCCCGCTGCGGCTCCGGTGGCCGGTGCCCACTGCCGCAACTGCGAGTCCGATGCCGGCACCGTGCGCGGCGAGCTGGAGCGCGCCGGCGTTGCTGCCTACGGCGATGGCGCGAAGAAGAACGAGGAGATCCCAGACGGCGAGCGTGTGCGCATGCTCGCAGCCGACCGCGACGCCGCCATCGCGCGGGCGGAGGCGCTGGAGCGGGAGCGGAACGACCTCGACCTGCGGCGGCGACGAGAGATCGGGGGCCTCGTCGAGCGGCTGGAGAAGGTGCGGCCGTTGGTCGAAAGCGCTGGCGCCCTTCGGGACACGCGGTGGGGCCCTCGCGGCGATGTGTCGGAGTGGCTACGGACGCCCGATGGTCGGAACCACGCGCTCGTTATGCCAGTGCTCTACGCCCTCCCCGCCGCCGAGGCCGCCCTCGGCACCGTGGCGCCGGTGGTGAAGGAGAAGCGCGGCGCGTGCGGCTCCACCGCTGGCGCCTACGCCTGCGAGGGTGCGCCCGGGCATCGCGGTGAGCACCACGCGATCGAGACGGGGACGCTGGCGAGCATCGGGTGGGAGAACGCGGGGCCACCGGACCCGCCGAAGGGAGACCCCTCGTCGATCGCCGCTGGCGCCGGCGTCGATCTGTCCGAGGGCTTGTCGCTCGATTTCGACGTCATCGCGCGCGAGGTCGCCAAGTGGCTGCTGACGGCGGCGGGTGCGCGGTGAAGCTCTCGCCCTGTTGCGACGGACCGGCCGCCCTGGCCGAGGTCACGGGAGGACGGAAGCGATGAGCGACCTGCTCACCACCGAGGAAGCGATCAAGCGGCTGAACGTCTCGCGCGATCACTTCGAGCGGCACGTGATGCGCACGATCCCCCGGGTGAGAATCGGTCGCATCTTCAGGTATGACCCGGAGGATCTCGACGCATGGGTCAACGATCACAAGGTTGGACCCTCCGGTGGCGCGGCAAGCCGGGCGAGGAGGTCGGGCACGTCCGCTTCCGGCACGAAGGCACGCGGTACGAGGAGTCCACGGGGACAAGAGATCGCGGCGAGGTTCGAGCGCGCGCTGCGGAAATCTATGCCGACGTCGTCGCCGGCCGACGCCGCAAGCACAGCGGTCGATCCGTCGACGTCGCGCGCGAGCCCCTAGGAGAGCTGGGCATCGACTGGATCGAGAGCCTGGAGAACACGCACGCCCCGCGGACGGTGCGCCTCTACGAGCTCCACCTCACCACCCACCTGATCCCGTTCTTCCGGACCCTCGGCGGGATCACCACGGCGAAGATCGCCGACTACGGTCGCGACCGCCTGGGCCTGGTCCTGCGCTCGACCGTGATCAAGGAGCGCAACACGCTCGCGACCTTCCTCGCCTGGTGCAAGGAGCGGGGGCTCCTCGACGCCCTGCCGGAGTGGCCGAAGCTGCCGAAACGCGCGCCGGGCACCCGCGCCGTGAAGCGCCTCGCCGAGGCCGTGCACGTTGAGCCGGCCCAGGTCGCGGCGTTCCTCTCGGCGCTGCCCGAGTGGAGCCCCGGCAAGAAGGGCGGGTCGCGCCGCTTCGCCGTGCGCAGCTACTTCGCCGTCTCCTGGGAGACCGGCCTGCGCCCGAGCACCATCGCCGCGCTCGAGGTGCCGAAGCACTACCGCCCCGGCGCGAGCGAGCTCTTCATCGCGCTCGACATCGACAAGGGCTACTTCGAGCGGACCATCCCGATCACCGAGGAGACGACCATCGCCCTCGACGCCGCGCTGGACGGGCGCAACAAGGGCCTGATCTTCGGGGCCCACGACTACCGGGACTTCGTGACCGCGGCGGCCAAGGTGGCGAGCCTCCCGACCGGGTTCTACGCCTACGCGCTGAAGCACAGCCGGGGCGTCCAGCTGGTCGAGGCGACCGGCAACCTGCCCGGGGTGGCCTTCCTCTTCGGGCACAAGAAGATCACCACCACCGCCCGCTACGTCCGGCCCCACCGGCGGGCCGCCTTCGACGTCCTGGGAGCGGTCGCGGGGGCAAAACGGGGGCACAAAAAGGCACCGGCCCCGCCGCGTGAGCGGAAAGGCCGGAGTGCGAAGGAGGGGACTTGAACCCCTACGGTGTTACCCGCTAGCACCTCAAGCTAGTGCGTCTGCCAATTCCGCCACCTTCGCGAGGGGAGGGCCGGCGTTCTACACCAGGGGCCCGCCCTGTCAAGCGCCGCCCCCTGCGCCGCCCGCTCGCGCCCCCGCGAAGGGGCGGCGACCTTCCGGACGGGGGCGGAGAGGAGTAGGGTCCGGCCAGCGCGCATGACGACGATCGAGACCCTCCGCGAGTGGATGGCGACCGAGCTCAAGGGCAAGGTCCGCGAGCTTTCCGAGACGGATTCGCTGCTCGAGGCCGGAATCCTCGACTCGATGGCGATCGTGAAGCTCATCTCCTTCCTGGAAGAGCGCTTCGGCGTCACGCTGACCGACGACGAGTTCGACCCCGACAACTTCGAGACGTTCAAGGCGATCGAGGGTCTGGTCGAGCGCAAGCGCTCGCTCTGATCAGGTACTGGGGCTCGCCCGGGACGGGATGGCGTCGTCGTGGATTTCTCGCTGACCGAGCCGCAGATCCAGCTCAAGAAGTCGATCATCGACTTCGCCAAGAAGGAGCTGGGCGGCGATGTCCGCGCCCGCGAGAAGGCGGGCGAGTTCTTCCGCGACGGCTGGGAGAAGTGCGCCGAGTTCGGCATCCAGGGCCTGCCCATGCCGGTCGAGGTGGGCGGCACCGGCCACACCATCGTCGAGTGCATGATCGCGATGCAGGCGCTCGGATACGCGTGCGCCGACTCGGGCCTGATCTTCGCGCTGAACTCGCACATGTGGACATGCGAGCTCCCGGTCCTCCTCTTCGGCACCGCCGCTCAGAAGGCCCGCTACCTGCCGCGCATGGTCGCCGGCGAGCTCATCGGCTGCCACGCCATGACCGAGCCGGAGAGCGGCTCCGACGCCTTCAGCCTCACCGCCAGCGCCACCAAGGTCGACGGCGGGTGGAAGCTCGCAGGCTCCAAGACCTTCATCTCCAACGCGCCCATCGCCGACGTCTTCCTGGTGTTCGTCACCGTGAACCGGAAGAAGGGCTGGGCCGGCGTCACCGGCTTCCTGGTCGACAAGGGCAACCCCGGCCTGACCGTCGGCAAGCCGCTGGAGAAGATGGGCCTCAAGACCTCGCCCACCGGCGAGCTTCACCTGGAGGACTGCTTCGTCCCCGACGACGCGGTGCTGGGCAAGGTGGGCGGCGGCTCCGCCATCTTCAACGCGGAGATGGAGTGGGAGCGCAGCTGCCTCTTCGCCGGGCACCTGGGCGCCATGCAGCGACAGCTGGAGACGTGCGTCCGCTACGCGAAGGACCGCAAGCAGTTCGGGCAGAGCATCGGCAGCTTCCAGGCCGTGTCCCACAAGATCGCCGAGATGCGGGTGCGCATCGAGGTGGGTGAGCTGCTCCTCCACAAGGTGGCCTGGCTCAAGGCCAAGGGGCAGCGCGCGGGGATGGAGAGCGCGATCGCCAAGCTGGTGGTGAGCGAGGCCTACGTCGCCTCGAGCCTGGACGCGATCCAGGTGCACGGCGGCTACGGCTTCATGTCCGAGGTCGAGGTGGAGCGCGATCTGCGCGACGCCATCGGCGGCCGCCTCTACTCGGGCACCAGCGAGATCCAGCGCAACATCATCGCGAGCCTCCTGGGCCTCTGAGCGGGATCGAGATGCGGCGCGCGCACACGATCCACGGGCTCGTCGAGGCGGCGGCGCTGCGCTTCCCGGAGCGACCGGCGCTGGTGCTGCCGAGGACCGGGAGCGGCCCCGCACGCGTGATGAGCTACGCCGAGCTGGGCGACGAGGTGGCTCGGGCGACGGTGGCGCTGACCGACGCCGGTGTGCGGCGCGGCGACCTGGTCGGACTGTGGATGGAGAAGACGCCGGAGGCCGTGGTCGCGCTCCTCGCGATCATGGCGCGCGGCGCCTGCTACGTGCCCCTCGACCCCATGGCGCCCGCCGCGCGCGTGGCGCGGATCGCGGCGCACGTCGGCCTCGCCACGCTGGTCACCACCGGCGACAAGGCGCAGGCGCGCACCCTGGAGCTCCTCGCGGCGGAGCCCCTGCCGGCGCTCCGCAGCGTCGTCGCGCGCTTCGAAGCGCCCTTCGAGGTGCCGGGCGTCGAGCTGATGGGCTGGGAAGGGCGCCCTCCCGATCGCGCGTTCGCGCACCCCACCGTCACCGGCGGCTACCTCGCGTACGTCCTCCACACCTCGGGCTCCACCGGTGCGCCCAAGGGCGTCGCCATCACCCACGACGACGCGCTGGCCTTCGTGGAGCGCGCGGCGGACTTCTGGGAAGTTCGCGAGACCGACGCCTTGGCCTGCCACGCGCCGCTGCACTTCGATCTCACGGTCTTCGACCTCTTCGTCGCCTTTCGCGCGGGCGCGCGGGTCGTCCTCCTCCCCGAGTTCTACTCGGCGTTCCCGAAGAAGATGGTCGAGGCGATCGACGCCCACGACATCACGATCTGGAACTCCGTGGTCTCGGCGCTGACGCTGATGGTCGATAAGGTCGACCTCTCCAAGGCGTCGCAGTCCCTCTCGCTGGCGAGCGTGCGCCACGTGATCTTCAGCGGCGAGGTCATGCCGATGCGCGTCCTGCGCAAGGTGCGTGCGGCGTTCGGCGGCGCGCGCCTGTGGAACGTGTACGGCCAGACCGAGGCCAACACGTCGATGTTCCACGAGGTGGTCGACATCCCGGAGGACGACGGAGCCCGCCTCCCCATCGGCAAGGCGCTCCCCGGCTTCGAGGTGTTCGCCCTGGGCGACGACGGCGCGCCGGTCACCCGCGCCGGAGACGAGGGCGAGCTGCACGTCCGCGGCGGCACCCCCGCCTCGGGCGGCTACCTGCGCGACGACGCGCGGACCGCGGAGAAGTTCGTGATCGATCCGCTGCTCCCCGACACGCGCCGGCGCGTCTACCGCACCGGCGACCGGGTGCGACTGGGCGAGGACGGCAGCTGGACCTTTGTCGGTCGCGCCGACGATCTGATCAAGACCCGCGGCTACCGCGTCGAGCTGGGCGAGGTGGAGCTGGCGGTCAGGAGCGCGCCCGGCGTGGCCGAGGCGGCGGTCATCGCCATACCCAGCGACACCATCGGCAACGAGCTGATCGCGTTCGCCGTCGCCGCCGAGGGGGCGACGCTCGACCCGCGTGAGGCGCTGGCCCACGTGGGCGCCCGCCTCCCCGCCTACATGGTGCCGAGCGCGCTCCACCTGCGCGACGCGTTCCCCCGCACCAGCACCCAGAAGATCGATCGCAAGGCGCTGGCCGCGCAGCTGACGCCTGCGGGCGCGACGTGAAGTTCATCGTCCGCGAGCTGCGGTCCGACGACGAGGCCGCCTACGCCGCCCTGGTCGCCGCGCGCCCCCGGCAGACGCCGGAGAGCGCCGCCGAGCGCGCGCGCCTGGTGCAGCACCTGGCCTTCCGCAACCCGACCTCCGACGGGGCGCCGACCTACTTCGTGGTGGAGGGCGGCGGTCGCCTGCTCGGCCACATGGGCAGGATGCCCACCTGGTACTGGATCGAGGGCCGGCGCCACCTCGCCACCTTCGCCCACGACCTCTTCATCCACCCCGATCTGCAGACCAGCGGACAGGCCTTCTTCGCGACGATGCGGCTCTATCAGGCGGTGGAGAAGGCCTCGAGGAGCTTCGTGGCCATGTGCTGGACCAACGACATCAACGTGCGGCTGCAGCAGACGCGCAAGTACGACCAGCTGTGGGTCGACCGCCTGGTTCGCCCCATGCGCGTCGACGGCAAGCTCGACGTGCTGCGCCGCGTTCGCCCGGCGCTGGAGAGCGTGGCGACCCGCGCCGGCAACGCGCTCCTGCGCGTCGCAGACACCGCGCTCCGCGCCAGCGGCGGCGATCGGCCGACGCTCGAGGTGCGCATGCTCGACGCGCGCTTCGACGATCTCACCGAGCGCATCGGCCCCACCATGGGCATCGCTCCGGTGAAGGACGCCGCGTACCTCCGCTACAAGTATGTCGGCCGGCCCGGGCTGGAGACGCGCATCTTCGCCGCGGAGAGCGCGCCCGACCGCCTGGTGGGCTTCGTGGTCCTGCGCGAGGACAGCGGCCCGCGCGCCATCGGCACCATCCTCGACCTCTGTGCCCAGCCCGACGACACCCGCACCGTCGACGCCCTGCTCGGCCGGGTACTCCGCTTCTACGCACAGCGGCAGGTGGGCTCGATCGAGGCGGTGTCGACCGACCCCCGCATGGCGCGGCACCTGGCGCGCATCGGCTTTCTCCGCCGCGGGGACAAGCTCCCCTTCTTCTACGCCAACGGCGCGCTCTACCCGCGGCCGCGCGTCCTCCGTGAGGTGACCAGCTGGCACCACGTCTACGGCGACTCCGAGGGTCCGTACTGAAGAGAGCGCCCGGGGCGGCACCATGGCCGCCCGGGCGCGCGTCGATCAGACCTTCTGGCTGCCGGGGACGCTAGACTCGCCGGTGGAGACGACGTCCTCCAGCCCGCTCGCCTTGAGGACCTGCTTGGCCCGATCGATCTCGGCCGAGCTCTCGGTGTGCACGGAGAGCAGGATGTTCCCGCCCTTCAGCTTTCCCTCGTACTGCTTCGCCTCGAGCTCGGGGATGCCCATGCCGATGAGCGCGCCGGTGACGCCACCGAGCGCGCCGCCCGCCGCGGCGCCGCTCATGGCCGCCAGGATCGGTCCGGCTGCGATGAACGGACCCAGGCCCGGGATCGCGAGGGCGCCGATGCCCGCGAGGAGCCCCAGCGTGCCGCCGATGGTCGCCCCGGCGCCCACGCCGGCGATCGCGCCCTCGGGCGCCTTGGTGTTCTGCTCGTGCGCGAAGTCGCGCGTCCCCTCCTTGTCCGGGAACAGGACGGAGATGTCGCTCAGGTTGAAGCCAGCTACCTTCAGCTGGTCGACGGTGGTCTCTGCTTGCACGCGGTTGCGTGCCATTCCGATGACGGCTTTCGATCCCATGATGTGGCCTCCGACGGTCAATCCGTCTTCACTTCGAGTTGGTTGTCGACTCTCTTAACGCCGGACGTCTTGGTCGCCAGCTGACCAATCGAGTCCTTCTCGGCAGCGCTCGCGACCGGACCACGCAGGGTCACGACGCCATCCTTGGTGATGATCTTCACGTTCTTCGCGTTCATCGACATGCCGTCGGCGCCGACCACGGCCTTGCGGATGTCGGCGGTGATCGTGATGTCGGCAGAGTTCTCGGCCTGATCCCCGGGGGTCTTCGCCGCGTCCGCCGAGTCGCGTTCGTTCTTCTTCGTGTTGTCCACCTTGGTCGTGTCGGCGGGCTTCGCGCTCGACGCGCCGGCGTTGCTCGTGCTGTCGCAGCCGATGCTCAACGCGGACGACAGGAGAAGGACGTGGAACCCGATCTTCATTTCGTTGAATCCTCCGCGGCGGGCATTGGCAGTTTCCGGGCCACCAGATTCACGAATCTCTTGCGCACGAAGGGCTCCGACGGAATGTTACGCAGTGCGTCCAGAACGCCACGGTAGAGGCGGTATCGCACGCACGCCCCAGGACCAGGGTAGGCGTGACCTCGCCCTTCATCGCTTCGAGTCCGGCGCGCTGCCGCGCCAGCAGTCGTCGACGTCGATGAGGAGACCTCCGCGCCGCGCCCGATCGAGGTCGGCGCCGCGCGCACGCGAGCTCGGCGTCGCGGGACGACACCAAGCCGCGCCCCGACCGGACTTCGGGCCCCGCTTCGTCCGACCCGGCTACGTCCCCGCGCTCGTCACGGAGCCCGGGCCCCTGGAGCTCGGGGGTGGTGCCTCGGCGCCCTCGAGCGCGGGAGAGAAGACGCAGACGAGGCGCATCGTCGTCGCCGCGCGCACCCGGTGCTCGTCGTGCTTGTCGAGCGCGTACATCGTCCCCGGCACCAGCGGGAACCTGTTGCCCGCGGTGTCCTCGATCTCGCCCTCGCCCTCGATGCAGTAGCAAGCCTCCAGGTGGCTGGGGTAAACGAGGACCGACTCCGTGCCAGCGTGGACGACGGTGTCGGTGAGCGTGAAGCCCATCCCGTCCTTCGCGAGGAGGAAGCGGCGACTGCGGCCGTTGCTCCACGCCACGTCCCGATCGGTGCCGACGATCTCCTCTAGGCTGCGGACGATCACGCGGAGAGGGTGCCACGAGGCGGCCCGAGCCGCCACGGCCTGGTAGCCTCGGCTGCGCATGGCGCGTCCGCAGGTCTCGGTCGTGATCGCCGTCTACAATCTGGCGCCCTACGTCGGCGAGGCCATCGACAGCGTCATGGTGCAGGCCGCCTCGGGTCTCGAGCTGGAGGTGGTCGTCGTCGACGACGGGTCGACCGACGACTTCGAGGGCGCACTGGCGAGATACGCGGGGGACGCGCGGGTGCGTGTGCTGCGCAAACCGAACGCCGGGGTGGCGAGCGCGCTGAACACCGGCATCCGCGCCGCCAAGGGCGAGTACGTCGCCATCTGCGACGCGGACGATGTGCAGCACCCCTGGCGCCTCCCGGCGCACGCGGCGCTGCTCGACCGACACCCCCAGGTGGCGCAGGTCTTCTCCGATCTGGAGACCTGGGTGGAGGGGACGGTGACCGTCGCCTCGACCCTGCGCGATCGGCCCATGGGCCCCTACGAGACCCCGTTCGACCAGGCGCTGGACGAGGCGTTCGGCGGCCGGTCGCGCACCGCGCGCGACCTCGAGCTGCCGCTCCCCGAGCGCTACCGCGATCGCCGCGTCTGGGTGGGGCGCATTCCGCACCTGCTCGCGGTGCGCCACG
>JBKJLX010000092.1:0-3904 GCA_046596645.1 Polyangiaceae bacterium | reverse complement strand
TTCAAAAGCCTCGGGTATCAGGAGTTCCGACAGTTCGCGCCCGCGCTCATCCACCACGAAACGCAGTGCTATGCGGTGCTGCTGAAGCTGCTCTTCGACGAGCTGGCCTCGGCGCTGCCGGGTCTTTTCGGCGATGTCGGGCTCACCTCGCTCTTCCCGCCCTCCCCTTCGGCCTTGCGCGCGGTCATCGAAGCGCTGGACGAAGTGCCCGCTGAGGCCTGGCGCGACGACATGACGCTGGGCTGGGTCTACCAGTACTGGAACGACCCGGAGCGCGAGGCGCTCGACGCCAAGATCGCGGGCGGCGGCAAGATCGAGCCGCATGAGATCGCGTCGAAGACGCAGATGTTCACCGAGCGCTACATGGTCGAGTGGCTGCTGCAGAACAGCCTTGGGCTCACCTGGATGGCGATCTGCAAGAAGAGCGGCTGGTCCGCCGAGGCAGAGAGCGTGCTCCCCGCGTTGGCCCAGCGGCGCGCCGCGTGGCGGGCGAAACGCGAGGCGGGCGAGGTCGCCCTCGACGCGCTGATGCCCATCGCGCCGGGGCTCGAGTCGGAATGGAAGTACTGGGTGCCCCAGCCCATCCCCGAGGACGCGGTGGCCCAGGCGCCGGCGTCGATCCGCGAGGTGAAGCTGCTCGATCCGGCGTGCGGCTCCGGGCACTTCCTGGTCATCGCATTCGGCCTCTTGCGGTCGATGTACCAGGAGGAGGCGCGGCACCGCGGCCAGGAGGGTGGCGACGCGTGGTCCGACGCGGAGATCGCGACCCGCATCCTCGCGAACAACCTGCACGGCATCGACATCGATCCCCGCGCGGTGCAGATCGCCAGCGCGGCGCTGTGGCTGGAGGCGAAGCTCGCCGCGCCCGACGCGGTGCTGGGGCGGATGAACCTGGTCGCGCCGACCTTCCAGCTGGCGGGGCTGACCGCGGACGATCCCGCGCTGGCGGCGCTGCTGCGCGAGCTGGGTCAGCTGGGCGTGCCGGACGAGCTGACGCTGCGGCTGGTGCAATGCCTGGAAGGCGTCGGTCACCTGGGGACGCTGCTGCGCGTCGATCGCGAGATCGCGCGGCTCCTCCACGAGGAGACGGTGGCCCACACCGGGCCGCTGTTCGCGCATGGCGCGCAGCAAAAGCGGGCGGCGCTGGAGACGGGGCTCGCGGCGTTCCTCGATGCGCACGCCGCGGAGTCCGACCTGGGGCTGCGTCTCGGGGCGGAGCAGCTCGCGGCGGGGCTGCGGTTCGTGAAGCTGGTCAAGGAGGGGACGTACGACGTCGTCGTCGGCAACCCGCCGTACCAGGGTCTCAGCAAGTCGGCCGGGTTCGAGTACGTGACCAGGAACTACCCGCGGGGGAAGGCCGACCTCTATGCGGCGTTCCTGGAGCGGGGGCTGGAGCTGGTGCGGGAGGGTGGCCTGTCGGCGCTCCTCACCATGCGCGGGTGGATGTTCCTCGGGCAGTTCACCGAGCTGCGCAAGAGCATCATCCACGAGCGCGACATTCGCGCGCTCGGCGACGTCGATCGCGGCGCCTTCGAGGACGTCCCCGACGAGGTGCTCGCGACCGTGATGTCAGTCCTCCGCCGCGGCGCACCCGACGGCACCGCGGTCGCCGTTCAGCCGTCACCGCTGGATGATCGAACGCGCGACTCCGGCAGAACGGCCCGCAAGCGCGCCGGGCTCCTCGCGCAGGTCGGACGCCACGAGTTCGACCCGAAGGGCTTCGCGGTCATCGAGGGCGAGCCCATCGTCTACTGGTGGACGAAGGAGTTCCTCGCCCGCTACGCGGCCGCGCCGAAGCTGGGGGAAGTGGCGCCGGTTCGACAGGGACTTATCACCGGCGATAACACTCGCTTCGTGAGGTCTCCCTGGGAGGTCTCGGGCTCGGCGTGGCCGCCGTTCATTAAGGGCAGTGAGGGGCGTGTCTGGGTGGAGCCCCTGGAGTCCAGGGTCCGCTGGAATTGCGGCGGCCTCGAGATAAAGGCGCTAACCGTCAACGGGAGGATCGGGTCGCGACCTCAGAACGAAGGATTCTACTTCCGAAAGGGAGTTGCAGTTTCGATGCTCGGCGCTGAGTTTGGTGCGCGCGTCCACCGCTACGAAAGCATCTTCCAGGATAAGGGCTCGTCCGCGTTCGTCGACGACGTCGCGGCCGCCGTTTGCTTCATGAATCGGAGCGTTTGCCGGCGAGCCCTGGAAGCTTTGAACCCCACCGTTAGTTTCACCGTCGGCGACATCACCCGGCTGCCGATCTTTCCGGTTATCGGAGCGACCGAGATCCTGGCCGGCATCGAGTCTGCCTTCACCACCCACGAATCCCACCGGGAGCCATCCGTCGAGTTCGTCCGCCCTGGCCCGTCCCCGTGGGTCTACGCCCAGGACTGGGCCCAGCGCGCCGTGGACCGCCCCGAGGGCGCGCCCCTCCCGCCCTACGACCCCGTCTTCGACGACCCCGCCCCCGAGGCGCACGTCTCCTTCGCCATCGGCATCGCCCTCGGCCGCTTCGGAGCCGCCGGCGAGGGCATCCTCGACCACGCACCAGCCGACAGCCACGAGGGTCGCCTCGTGCCGTCCGACACCACCTCGTCGGGCGCTGACCCCGCCGCCGTCCTCCCCGCCGGCATCCTCCTGATCGGCCCCGACGACGCCCTGCCCGACAGCCTGCGCCACCCCGCCGCGTCTCGCATCGCCGACGCGTGGAGCCAGCACGGCGCGGCGATCGCGGAGGGGGCGACGACGCCGCTCCGCGACTGGCTGCGCAAGGACTTCTTCGCCCACCACAAGGCCGTCTACGAGAACCGCCCCATCTATTTCCCGCTCTCCAGCGAGAAGAGGAGCTTCGTCGCCTGGGTCAGCATCCACCGGTGGACGGACCCGACGCTGCAGGTCCTGCTCGCCGACCACCTGCTCCCGGTGCAGCGCCAGCTCGAGGGCGAGATCGCCGATCTCAACACCGCGCGCGCCTCGACCACCGACAGGAAGGCCGCGGGCGCCGCCGAGAAGCGGTACGCGAAGGCGAAGGGCCTGCTCGACGAGCTGGCTGCGTTCATCAGGACGGTGCGCGAGATCGCCGAGCGCGGCGCGCCGCCCGCCGCGGCCGGCGGCAAGGGCCGCGACGTCGACGCGACCTTCCGCATGGACCTCGACGACGGCGTCATGATCCACAGCGCCGCGCTCTGGCCCTTGCTCCAGCCGCAGTGGGCCGACCCGAAGAAATGGTGGAAGCAGCTCTGCGAGGCCCAGGGCAAGAAGGACTACGACTGGTCCCACCTCGCGAAGCGCTATTTCCCCGAGCGCGTCGACGCCAAGTGCCAGGTCGACCCCAGCCTCGGCGTCGCCCACGGCTGCTTCTGGAAGTACCACCCCGCCAAGGCCTTCGCCTGGGAGCTCCGCCTCCAGGACGAGATCCGCCCCGACTTCACCATCGACGAGGAAGGCGGAGGCGACTTCCGCGCCGCCTTCCTCCGCGACCACCGCATCGACGCCGAGGCCCTCCGCGAGAAGGAGCGCATCCGCCGCGAGCGCAAGGCGGCGAAGCAGGAGGCCGACGATCCCGGCGACGATGCTGCTCCCACGGGGGACGACGAGGCCGACGACGACGCCTGACCGCGTGGTCGACCGCAGCACCTCAACGATACGCGCCGTCGTGATCGAGATGCAGAGAGAGCAGCCGCATGAAGTCGCCGTCCCGGAACGCGAGTGCCCGGACGAGGCGGACCTCCCCCAGCTCCAGGGCGAAGAGCTGCCGCTGAAAGACCGGGTTGTTGAGCTCGAGCTGGATGCGCTGGACGAGGCCATCCGGCGTCAGGCCTACCTCTTGGCTCGCTTCGCATGAGAGCTGGTGGTTCCGCCCTTCCCGGTTGCCCGCGTCTGACTGGAGCTCGCAGCTCCGGTCGCCTGCCTCCGG
>JBKJLX010000072.1:0-7507 GCA_046596645.1 Polyangiaceae bacterium | reverse complement strand
CCGACGACGACCCGGACGACTACGGAGTGGAGGACAGGGTCGTCGTAGGCCGCCGCGCGCAGGTAGTGCGGCCCGGGCTGCGGTCGCGAGAGCTGGCGCGTGAAGTGGTCAAAGGCGACCGTCGCCGAGATCACGTTGTCGTGCAGCGAGCCGCGCACCAGGAGCGGCCACAGCGTGTCGAAGGAGAGGCCCTGGTTGGTCGCCAGGTCCTGGTAGATCGTGCCGTAGAAGCCGATGCCCCCGGCGATGTTCTGCATCTTCTCGCTGTACCGCTCGTAGGAGCGGCTCATCGCTCCCCGCACGTTGAAGGTGCTGCGGTTGCGACGGTAGTTGTCGAAGATGTGGCGGTTCTCGTAGGTGCCGACCAGGAACATCATCTGCTCGTAGGGGTCGGCGCCGTTGTCGTGGCGGAAGACCGAGACGTTGCCGGTGTCGGCCCAGTGATCGGTGGCGAAGGAGTAGGGCACGCGCACGCGGCCGGTCTTCCGGTGCACCGCGGGACCGCCGAAGTAGGCCCCGTCCGCCTCGATGGGGTTGGGCTTGCTCAGCTCCTCCCACCCGACGTAGTCGACCTCCTGCTGGCGGCACTTCCGGGTGACGCCGTCGATGGTGACGAGCTTTCCGTCGGTGGTCGGGTCCCAGTAGCCGTCGACGTCGTCGCGCCAGGTGCGGGGCGCGACCACCGGGACGTCGTGGCAGCCGGTGAGCACCTGGTACTCGTTCTGCAGCTCCGAGTAGTGCATCTCCCGCGTGGCGTTGCCGCGGCCCACCGAGTACTTGATGCCGGTGAGACCACCGAAGTTGTCGGTCGCCGCGATCAGGCCGGTCGCGACGTCGCCGCCCACGCGGTAGCGCGGGTCCGGGTTGTTGTAGACGCTCACCACGTCGCCGTAGAAGAAGCGCGTCGCGGCGAGGTCGTACACGCCGAGCCCGAGCAGGTCCTGCGAGATGTCGCCCGGGTAATCCATGACCGTGGAGTGCTGGTACATCCAGATCATCTGCGACTGCTCCTCGGGCGTGACCGAGTCGTAGTAGCGCGGCCCGACGCAGCCCGCGGGGTCCTCGCCCGGCGAGCCGTCGCACACCTGGGTGACCGCCCCGTTGCGGGTGCGGAGCTGCCAGTACTGCGGGCGGAAATGGAGCGACGCGTAGCTCGACACGAAGTTGTGGCGAAGCCCGACGGAGTGCCCCATCTCGTGGGCGATGACCGCGTACTGGAACCGACGGCGGACGTAGCGGAACATCCGCTCGGTCCGGTCCTTCTCCATCGCCGGGGTCTCCCCCTCCGGCCGGGGGAACTTGCGCGTCATCGCGTCGGCGAGGCCGGTCATGCCCGTCGCCTCCGGCGCCTCGTGGAGGATGCAGGCGCCGCGCGCGGCCAGCGCCGCGTCATGCCGCCGGCGGATGTCGGCCTGCACCTTGGCGTTGTTCAGCGCGAGGGGGGAGACGCGATCGGCGAGCGGGCCGGTGACCTCGGACGGCGCGTCGACGACGCCCGCGAGCTTCATCATCGGCTCGTTCATCAGCGCGGCTTCCATCGAGCTACCCCGCGCGGAGCGGAGCCGAGCCGCCACCTCGGTCTGCTGGGTGGAGGGCACGTCACGCCGTGACGCCACGTCGCCGAGCTCGCGGTTCTGCAGCCGCATCAGCTCCTTCAGCTGGGGAAGCGCGGCCTCGCCGTCGAGCTCCGCCATCTGGTCCCTGGTCAGGCGCGTCGCGCTGGCGAGCCGGGCGTCGACCTCCTCGCGCGTCATGCGGGGGCCAGAGCCGGCCGCGGGCGACTCCAGCCGCTCGCCGCGGACCCAGTCGCGGACGTACTTGCCGTCGGTCACCTCGGTGGTGGACAGCTCGCCGTTGGTGTAGCGGACGATGTCGACCAGGCTCTGGGCAGCCACGTCGGTGACGCTGCTCCAGATGTTGATGCTCGCCGCGACCTTCTCGCCGGAGAGCGGATCGTCGGCGTCGACCATGATGCCCCAGGACGACGGCGTCTGCGGCTTGTCGATGATGAGGACGCTGTTGTAGCGAAGGTCACCGAGGCGCGGGCTCACATCGGTGCCGCAGGCGGGGTGGTCGCCCTCCTCGACCGGGTTGTGGCAGAGGACGAAGATGTTGCGCATCTTCAGGATCTCGCCGATGGCATGCGCGTTCCAGTCCTCGGGGTCACCGCGGAGGGCGGCGAGCGCGGCGGTGCGCTCGTCGATCAGGTCCTCGCACGCCTCCGCGTCCCAGCCGTTCTTGCGCAGACATGCCGTCTGATCGCGGACGATCTCGACCGCGTCGTCCAGGTCGTCCTGCTGCCCGCGCCACATGGGGAAGCGGCCGTCGCAGTCGTCCTGAGCGGTGCGCTTGCACTCGACCAGCTTGGCCGTCTGCACCGCGGTCTTCATGGCGAGGTCCCACTCCTCGACCGCCCAGCTGGTGGCCTCGAAGAGGTCCTCGTTGGTGTCCCCGCCGATGTACCAGGGGATGACCCTGGTCTTCCGCTTCATGAAGGGCAGCGTGCAGCGCTTCTTGAACACGTCGCAGCGCGAGCCGGGGCCGACGCTCTCGCACTCGTCGGCGGTGCCGTTGCCGCCCTCCACCGGGTTGCCGCCCTCGTCGAGGAGGTCGCGGTTGGGGTCGGCGGCGGGGTCGCCGGTCGGCTCCTCGGTGGTCTCCACGGTGGCGCACGCCGTCTCCCCGGTGCGCTCGTCCGCATCCTCGAAGTGGTGGCTGCGATCGAAGACGTTGTAGCGCGCGCCGAAGCGGTACCACTTGTCGTCGACCAGGCCGTAGTTGCGCTCGTAGGCGCGGCGGTAGTCGAAGTTGAAGATGCCGAACGCCTCGAAGCGGCTGCCGTCGAAGTCGACCGCCGCGTAGTCGCCGTCGTCGACCCGCTTCCAGCTCTGGCGCAGCGTCACCTCCTGCGAGTTGCAGTTGCCGAACGGCTCGGTGCCGCCCTGGAACTCGCCGGGCAACATGCAGGCGGGGAACTTATCGATGCCCCAGCCGAGGCTCGAGAGGTCGATGAGCTTGGGGGACGCGTAGACCTTGGTGGTGACGTCGAAGTAGCCCGCCTTCACGTCGAAGTGCGGCGCGTCCGGGTCGTTCGGATCCTCGACCGTGTAGGCGAGCGTCTCGTACTCGACGCTGCCGTAGAGGCCGATCTGGCTCAGGGTGTCGAAGTCGTAGGCGGTGGTGAGGAGGTTGCGCGACCAGTCGACCCGCATGAACTCGCGCTCGTTCCACGCCCGGTCCGACGTGTTTTCGACGACGACGTTCGACTCCTCACCCGTCGTCGGGTTGTAATCGCGGCGGATGTCGAAGTGGCTCTCGATGCGGAACGCCGCGACGATCTGCCCGTCGTTCGAGGTCTTCCGGAAGCCGCCCGTGCCCTCCGCGCCCTTGCCGTCGGTGCCCTCGATCCGCTCGTAGGCGAGCCGCGCGTTGAGCAGGTCCTCGCTGACCTCCCACTTCACGCGGGATACCGGCTGCGCGTACGTCGAGGTGAAGAGCCCGTCCTGCCCGGCGCCATAGCCGACGTCGACGATGGTGGCGCGGTAGTAGAACTCCGGGTCGTCCTCCACGGCGACCAGGTCGGGGCCGACGAAGAAGGTCTTGGCGAGCGCGTTCGGCTGCACGCGGTTGATGGCCGGGCGCTCCTCGGCGCACCCGGGGGCGGCCAGCGCGGCGAGCAGCGCGGCGAGGACGAGGAGCACGAACGATCCGCGGCGCGGCGAGGGCGTCGTCATCGGCGATCCTTCCGAGGCGACACCGGGGCCGCCGGAACGAGGACACGGCGCGGCGCCGCGCCGAACGCGGTGCCGTGCGGGGACGCGCACCATCGGCAAGTCGCGTGCCTCCGACATCCACCACGATTTCGGTGGGTTTCCGCGATCCGACTTGCCACGGCGGGGCTGTTGGCCCCGTGGCAGACAGGTCACCGGGCGATGAGCCCCGTCAGATCGCTATTGCGTCGGCTCCGCCGGGGCACCCGGCAGGTCCTTGCAGCAGCGAAAACCCAGGTGATAGTTCGCGTGGCTCTCCTCGACCATCACGCGGCTCGCGTGCCAGTCGGGCGCGCGCCACCGGCAGTCGTCGTCGTGGGCCTGGTATTTCTGGAAGATGAACCAGCTGCCCTTCATCTCGGTCTCGCCGAGCTTGCCGTCGGGGGTGCTCGCCAGCTGGTCGGGCTTGAGCGGCAGGTTCATGTGCTCGGCGGCGTTGCCGTGCTGGTCGTAGACCCCGAGCGGGCTCCTGCACGCGGGGAACGAGCCGGCCGGGTAGGTGTTCGAGCCGCAGCGCTTCCACCCTATCCCCTGGGTGGTGCACTTCTCGGTCTTGGCGCTGTTGGTCGCGCACTTCGCGTGATCCTGGCTCGGCCCGTACGCCCAGCGAATCTCGCGGCTCGCGTTGTGAAAGTGCTTCATGTCCTTCCGCGAGCCGCGGCGGAACTCGTACTCGACCTCGACCGGAAGCACCGTCCCCGCGCAGGCGCCCTCCCACTCGTGGGCGTCGCACAGGCGCTTGCCGAGCGCCCCGCACAGCTGGTGGGCGTGCTTCGCCGACACCCACGTCACCGGGTAGTCGCAGGCGACGTCCGGGAACTCGTAGCGATCGATGCACACCTTCGGCGCCCCGTCGGGCCCCGGCACCGGCACCATGTTCGGCGCGCCGCACACGTGCGACGGCGCGTCGACCACGCCGGCCGCCGCCCGTCGCTCGCGACACTCCTTTCGGGTCAGCGCGTACTCGGTGACCTCGGGGTTGCCCTGCCCCGTCCACGCGTTCTTCGCGAGGATCGCCTTCATCGCGTCGACCTGCGGCTCGGTCACGCCCAGCACCGCGCGCATGCGCGTGAACATCGCGGCATGCTGCTCCTCCAGCGTCTCCGGGTAGACGTCCTCCAGCGGGAGCGGCGGCGGCGGGGGCGGCGCCACCGCGCTCACAGACCCCGCTGCGGTCGCCGAGGGCCACCCCGAGGCGGACGCCGCCGGCCCACCGGCTGCGGCCGACTCGGCCGACGCGCTCGGCGCCGGTGCGGCGCCGCCCTCGCGAGCCGGATCCTCGGCGCCGCAGCCTGTCGCGAGGACCGACGCCGCCAGCGCCGACCCCGTGAGGGCTCGCATCACGCCAGACATCGAGCGCGGAACCGCTGGTGCAAGCCGCAGCGGGTCACCGGCATTTCTTGATGAACTGGCCCGGCGTGCACGGCGGGGGCCGGTTGCCGCCGCCCCCACCGGTGCTCTTGGGCGCCGGCGACAGCTCGATGACCTTCTCCATCGTCGACTCCCCGGCCTTGACCTCGAACTTGTCGACCCGCGCCAGGTAGCCGATCTTCGCGGCCTCCAGCGAGTGGTTGCCGGGCATCAGGTCCACCGGCTTCGACTGATCGACGTTCTTGCCGTCGATGCGGACGGTGTCGCAGCCCGGCTTGCAGACCACCCTCACCGCGACCGGCGTCGGCCCGGCGGGGACCTCCGGCTCCTGCGTCGCCGCCGGCTCGGCGGTCTTCGCCGGCTCGGCGCTGTCTGCGGTCGGCTCGGCGGGCGTCGTCGGGCGCGGCGGCGGTGCGGCGCTCGCCCCCGTCCCGGTGCCGGAGGCGATGCTGGTGCCCCCGATGGCGACGGGCCCCGTCGGCTCCTCCGGCCGCTTGTGGACCAGCAGCACCGTGAGCACCGCGGCGAGCAGCGCCACGCCGACCACGCCGCCGACGATGGCGAGCACCTTCTTCTTCGGGCCGCCTTGCTGCGGGGGGATGGCCTGCGCCGGCGACATGACCGCTGGCGGCGGCGGGTACTGATCGCCCGGGCCTCGCCCCTGCTGGTAGCCGCCGGGGCCGCCCTGCTGGCCGTAGCCCATGCCCTGGCCACCTTGCATCGGGTCCACGCCGTAGCCGGCGCCACCGCCGCCCATGCTCATGTTGGCGGCAGGAAAGCCCCCGGGGCCCGAGGACATCTGCGCGAAGCCCTGGCCGCTGGGCCCGCCCATGCCGGGCGGCGGCTCGAACGCGGAAGCGGGGAGCGCCATCGTCCCCGCAAGGGGGTTGCTGGGCGGCCCGTAACCCTGCGGCATGCCGGGCGTGCCAGGGATGCCCACCGGCGACTGCATGAGCGCCATGGTCGGCGGGCTCGATTCGGGGCCGTTGTCGTGACCGCCGCCACCGGCGGCGGGGCGCGGGCCGGGGCGGCCGCCCTCGTCGAACGCGGGCAGGGCCATGGTCGCCGCGCTGCCCTGGCCGTCCTTCTTGAGCGCGTCCTCCAGCACCGAGGCCAGCTCGCTCACGCTGCGGAAGCGCTCGTTGGGGTCGACCGCCAGAGCCTTCCACAGCGCGGCGTCGGCACTGGGCGAGAGCGCGGCGCCGAACTCGGCCGCGCGCGCCGAGGCGGGGGCGCGGCTGCCGCCGATCTCCTGCTGCCAGGCCGCCAGGTCGGGCTGCTGGCCCTGGCACGAGCGCCAGTAGCTGCGGCCGGTGAGCGCGTAGAAGGCGATCAGCCCGGCGCTGAACACGTCCGCCGGGGGGCCGATGGCGCCGCCCTGGATCTGCTCGGGGGCGATCCACGGCGCCATGAGGGCGTAGCCCTCCTGGGTCGGTGCGACGCCCTTGGCAAGGTTCGCCGCGAAGTCGATCACGAGGACCGGGTTGATGTTGGGGCCCGTGAACACGTTGCTCGGCTTCAGCGCGCCGTGGACGACCTTCCGCAGGTGCACGAGGTCCAGGCTGCGCGCCATGCCCTGGAGGAGGAGCACCACCTCCTCCGCCGCGAAGCGGCGGTTCTGCCGCGCCACCGAGGGCATACGCAGGAGCTCGACCACGCTGAATGGCGCGCCCGTCGCCTGGTCGTAGCCGGCATCGAGGATGGGGGCAGTGGAGTTGGCCGGCAGCGCATTAACCGCCGCATAGGCCTGCTCCATGGCCTGCATGATGTTCGCGTGCTGCCCGACGGCCGGGTCGTAGATCTTGAGCGCGACGTCCTGCCCCGTCGCGCTCGCCGCATGGAACGTGGCCACGGCGCCGCCGTGGCCGAGGAGAGCTCGGATCGAGTACTTGCCGGCGACGACAGCGCCGACTCCGAGCTGCGGTGCCGTCACTTCTTGCTCCCTCCGCCATCATCCACCGGCGCGGGGCCGATCGTCTCGAGCGCCTTCATGATCTCCTGATCCGACTTGTCGCCGGAGGGAGCGAAGCCGATGCCGATCAGCTGCGTCTCCCCGTTGCGCGCGGCGAAGAAGAGGACCGGGCCCTGCTTGCTGCCGCGGCTCGCTCCCTCGAACTGCCACATCTGGAGCGTCATCTCTCCAACCTTGACGTCTCCGTCGGGCTTGTCCCAGTTGGGGCTGACCTTCTTCCGGTTCTTCTCGGGGAGCGTCAGCCCGACCGCGCGCGCCAGGCTCTCCACCGCGGCGTCGCGGGAAGCCTTGATCTCCTTCGACTTCGGGTCCGTCGAGTCGAAGGCGGTCACCGCCAGGGCGCCGCCGCCCTCCTCGGTCTGCGTGATCGTGAGGTCCGACTCCTGGGCGTACA
>JBKJLX010000827.1:0-13625 GCA_046596645.1 Polyangiaceae bacterium | reverse complement strand
TCTGCCGCAGCACCTACGACCTCGCGATCGTCCCGCTGGCGAAGGTGGCGCCGCGAGGCACCCTCGATCCGAAGGTCGTACCCGCGCGCTACACCAGGATCGCGACCGACCCGCTGGCGGAGGAGGGCTCGATCGGCCGTCGCATCTTCCACGTCGCGCGCGACCCCCTCACCAGCGGGGGCCTCGCCTGCGCCGGCTGCCATCCCGAGGGGCGCGACGACGGCTTCACCTGGCACGAGGCGACGTTCGACACCGCCGACGGCGGCACCAGCGTCAACTTCGTCGGCTCGCCGGAGCAGGTGCCGGATCTGGCCAAGAAGAAGGGCGTCGCGCGGCAGACGCCGATGCTCGCCGCCCGCGTCTTCGCCAGCGGGCCGTACGGCTGGCTCGCCGAGAGCAAGACGCTACCCGATCGCATCGGCGCCAGCTTCGGGCTGCACCGGTGGGGCGGCCTGCCGAAGCACGCGAAGGAGAACGTCGACGCGCGCGCTGGCCGCCTCGTCACCTTCCTCCGCCGCGGGCTGGTCGCCCCGGCGCTGGAGGCGCGCGCGCCCAGCGAGCAGGAGCTGCGCGGCAAGGCGGTCTTCGACAGCCCCGAGACCGCGTGCGGCACCTGCCACCGATCGCAGAGCGACTTCACCGATCGCGTCGCGTACCCGCTGCGCCAGCTGCCGACGCGCGCGGGCTTCGACGCCGACCCGCCCGACGTCGAGCTGAAGACGCCGAGCCTCCGCTTCGTCGGGGGGACGGCGCCCTACTTCCACGACGGGAGCGCAACGACGCTCGAGCTCCTCATCGATCAGAACGGGGACCGCATGGGGAAGACCAGCCACCTGTCGCCCGAGCAGCGCGCCGATCTCGTGGCCTACCTGAGGTCGCTGTGAGCCGGCGCGCCATCGGGCTCGCGGCCGCCGCGTCGGCCCTGGGCGCGGCACTCGTCCTCGGCCCGGTGTTGCGACCCGCCCAGGCGGAGGAGCCGGCGATCGGGAGCGCGCCCTCGAGCAAGGGCTTCGCCGAGGCGCCGTTCGCGAAAGAGGAATCGAAGAAGCCCACCGCCGAGGAGTGGAAGACGGCGCCCGAGGTCGAGCCCACGCGGCGCGGGCCGCGCGGCGCGAAGTGCCACGTGTGGCGGGTGCGCGAGTGGGTGCGCGTGAGCTGTCCCGATCTGGTGACGTCGTCGGTCGCCATGCTCGGCGGCAACGTGCACGGCATGGCCTTCTGGATCGACCCCGTGCGCGAGGGGCAGGACGGCAAGCTGCCCGCCGGCGGCGAGGTGCTGTTCCCCGTCCGCCCCGGCGATCGCCGCGTGGTGCAGTTCCTCTCCTTCGGGCCCGGCTACGAGGGCCCGTTCACGCAGCTGCCCGCCCTGGTCGTCCAGGAGTCGTGGCTCGAGGGCACCGCTGCGCCCGTGATCGTCCTGCATTGAGCACCGCTCCGAGGAGTCTCCCCATGCGTCTCGTCTGGTCTCGCGCCGCGCGGCTCGCGCCCCTGCTCCTGGCCTCGTGCGGTGGGTCGCCGGGCGGGGCGTCGACGGCGCCGCCTCCTCCGCTCGCCGCGGCGGCCTCGCCCACGCCGCCGCCGCCCGCCCCTGCGCCCGCCGCACCGCCCCCGGCCGCCACCGCCGCGACGCCGCCCCCCGCGCCGCAGCCGCCGCCGTCCCCTTGCCCGGCGGAGACGATCCTGGTGAAGGGCGGCACCTTCAAGATCGGCCCGCTGAAGCGCGAGGTCACGACCGCCTCTGTCTGCATGGACAAGGCCGAGGTCGCTGCCGGCACCTACGAGCAGTGCGTGAAGGCCGGCAAGTGCAGCGACTTCCAGCTCAAGTGCGCGGAGGCCGCGACCTACCAGGTGCCGGGGAAGGAGAACCACCCGGTGGTGTGCATCGACTTCCCGCAGGCCAAGGCGGTCTGCGAGTGGCGCGGCATGCGCCTGCCCACCGAGAACGAGTGGGAGTGGGCGGCGCGCGGCCACGAGGAGAACCGCAAGTTCGCCTGGGGCAACGACGAGCCCAAGGAGCAGGCGTGCTGGTCGGGCAGCGGCGAGGGCGCGCGCAAGGGCCCCTGCGCGCGCGGCGCGTTTCCCGCCGGCGCCAGCAAGGACGGCCTGCTCGACGTGACCGGCAACGTCTTCGAGTGGACCAGCACCTCGGCCGACGGCACCCAGAACATGTTCGTCGTCCGCGGCGGCAGCTGGCGCGACGGCGTCGGCTCGCTCCTGTGGAACGGTCGCCCCGGCGGCTTCAAGCCCGCCTACCGCTGCGGCTTCGGCGGCGTGCGCTGCGTGATCGAGCCGGGAAAGGGCGACGGCGCGCAGGGCTGAGGTCGCCAGTGACTTGACAGGTCATGTATCGAAGACCACTCTGGTCTGATGAGCGCCGTGTCGGTCTCGGAGCTGAAGGCCGAGCTCTCGCGCTACCTGCGCGCCGTCCGCCGTGGTGGCGAGGTGCAGATCCTCGAGCGGGGCGTCCCGATCGCACGGCTCGTCGGGATGCCCGCGGCCTCGGCGGACGGCGAGCGCGTCGCGCGGCTGGTCGGTGCCGGCGTCCTGACGCCCGGCAGCGGAGACGCGCGGGTCCTGCTCTCACGACCTCCACTGGCGCTCGCCGCCGACCTCTCGGCCGCGCTCGCGGACGATCGCGAGGACCGCGGTTGAGGTACTGGGACGCCTCGGCGCTCCTCCCGCTCCTCGTCGAGGAGCCGGGGACGGCTCTCGTCCGCGGCTGGCTCGAGGAGGACGGCGAGGTGTGCACGTGGGGCTGGACCCACGTCGAGCTGGCCTCGGCCATCGAGCGGCGCTCCCGGGAGGATCGTCTCTCGAGCGCGATGCGGCAGAACGTCCTCCGCCAGGTGGCCGTCCTGATGTCCCATCTGCACGAGGTGACCGATCTGCTCGCCGTCCGGAAGCGCGCCTTGCCCTTGCTCGCGCGCTACCCGCTGCGGGCGGCGGACGCTGCGCAGCTCGCGGCGGCCCTGGTGGTGTCCGATCCCGAGCCGGCATCGCTGGAGTTCGTTTGCCTTGCCCGCCGACTGGCGGACGCCGCCTCGCGCGAGGGCATGCAGGTCCTCGGCTGGCCGTGACCCACGGTTGCGGTGGAGGGGTCAGGGTCGAGGACCTGGCGCGGAGCGGCGGCGGCCCCGAGGACGACTGACCCCGAGCAGGGCGACGCACAGCACGTCGAGCGAGGAGAACGCGTCGGGCGCCCAGGCGCGCACCCGGGTGAGATCGTTCCAGCGGTGGAGCGTGGTGTAGGCGAGGAAGCGATCGACCAGCTCCGGGTCGTCGAGCGCGGCGGCCATGCCTGCGCCCTCGAAGAGCGCGCGCACCTGCGCTCCATCACCGCGGGCGACCAGCCCCACCGGCGTCACCAGATCGAAGAGCGGGTCGCCCTCGAAGGCATCGCCGAAGTCGATGACGCCGGACGCCACGAAGGCGCCGCGCTGCAGCTCCACCATCACGTTGTCGTCGTGGAGATCGGCGTGGAGCAGCGTCGAGGGCAGCGACGCCAGGTCGCCGACGTCGCCGAGGAGGGCCTCCAGCTCCGCGCAGAGCGACGGAGGGACACCCCAGCGCGCCTGGCGCGCGATGCAGCGCGAGCGCTCGAGCTCGACGTAGGTCCTCCAGCTCCCGGTGAGGGCGCCGGCGTCGGGGCGCGGCCCGGCGTGGAGGGTGGCCAGCCAGGCGCCGAGCGAGCGTGCGATCGCCACCCGCTCCACCGCGGGCACCTCACCGGCGAGCGAGAGCAGGGTGCGACCGGGCAGGCGGGTGATCAGCACCCAGCTCCAGCCATCGAGGTGGCCGCGCGCCTCCAGCTCCGGCGCCGCGATGCCGGCAGGCCACTCGCGCCCCGCCAGCGCTTCCAGCGCCGCCTCCTCCGCGCGCACCTCGGCCGCGAAGCGCGGGGGCGTCAGCTTGAGAACGTGGCGCTCGGCCCCGGCGACGGCGCCCACCGCCAGCACCAGGTTGCCGCCGCCCAGATCCCGGAGCGATCCCGCCTCGAGATCGAGCTCGCGGGCTAGCGCCGCGATGGGCGGCCGCCAGCGCTCCGGCGCTCCGCGCAGGGCGTCGAGCTCGGCCGCGCTGGCGACGGGAGGGAGCGGCGGAGCGGTGACCATGGGCGGAGCGACGAGGGTCGCAGGCCGGACCTGACGACGTCGAGAGCGAGCTCTGGGGGACCGGGGCGGTCGGCGAAGGTTCCGTCCGCGCGCCTGCGGTGCGATCGAGGCGGGTGGCCTCCTCGTCCAACCCGCTGCTGCGCGACCGCGACGTCGACTTCCTCCTCCACGATGTGCTCGACGTCGAGGCGCTGACGCGCCTGCCGGCCTTCGCGGAGCACGACCGCGAGACCTTCGACATGTTCCTCGCCGGCGCGCGCCGCCTCGCGCGGGAGGCGCTGTTCCCCGCCTACCGGATCATGGACCAGGAGCCGCCGGTCCTCGCGGACGGCCGGGTGCGCGTCCACCCGCGGATGCACGCGCTCTATCCGCGCCTGGTGGAGCTGGGCATCGCCAACGCGACCCGCCCTGCCGCGGCGGGCGGCCAGCAGCTGCCGCTGGTCGTCTCCGCGCTCGCCACCGCGTACCTGATGGCGGGCAACGCCAGCGCCTACGGGTACCTGGGCCTGACGGCGGGCGCGGCGCACCTGCTCGAGACGTTCGGGGACGAGGCGCTGCGCGCGACCTATATGGAGCCGCTACTCGACGGTCGCTGGACCGGGACCATGGCCCTCACCGAGCCACAGGCCGGCTCCAGCCTGTCCGACGTGGCGACGCGGGCCACTCCGCGCGAGGACGGGAGCTACGCGATCGCCGGCGCCAAGATCTTCATCTCCGGCGGCGACCACGATCTCACCGAGAACATCGTCCACATGACGCTGGCGCGGATCGACGGCGCGCCGCCGGGGACGCGGGGCGTCTCGCTGTTCTGCGTCCCCCGCCTGCGGCCGGAGGGCGGCGCGCTGGTCGACAACGACGTCGCCTCCGCCGGGATGATCCACAAGATCGGCTGGCGCGGCCTCCCCAGCATGGTGCTCTCGTTCGGCGAGCGCGGCGACTGCCGCGGCTGGCTGGTGGGCGCGCCGAACCGCGGGCTCGCCGCGATGTTCCAGATGATGAACGAGGCGCGCATCATGGTCGGCCTCAACGGGGTCGCCACGGCATCGGTCGCGTACCACGAGGCGCTGGCGTACGCGCGCGAGCGCCCGCAAGGCCGCCCGGTGACGGCGAAGGACCCGACGACGCGCCAGGTGCCGATCGTCGAGCACGCCGACGTGCGGCGCATGCTGCTGCGCCAGAAGGCGATCGTCGACGGCGCGCTCGCGCTGGTGGCCCGCACCGCGCTGGTCGCCGACCTGGCGGCGCACGCCGAGGACGAGGCAGCGCGCACCCGCTGGCGGCTGCTGCTCGATCTGCTCACGCCGATCGCCAAGTCCTTCCCCGCCGAACGCGGCTTCGAGGCCAACGTGCTCGCGGTGCAGGTGCTCGGCGGCTACGGCTACTCCAGCGAGTACCTGCCGGAGGCGTGGCTCCGCGAGCAGAAGCTGAACTCGATCCACGAGGGCACGACGGGCATCCAGGCGCTCGACCTCCTCGGTCGCAAGGTGGTGGCGGGCGGGGGCGCCGCCTTCGGGGTCCTGGTGGAGGAGATCCGCGTCACCCTGGCCGGGGCGCGCGAGGCGGGCGTGGAGGAGGCGCTGGTGGCATCGGTCGCCGACGCGGTCGACGACGTGACCGAGCTCACCCTGGAGCTGGGGGCCAGGGGCCTCGCCGGCGACGTCGACGGGATGCTCCTCCACGCGACCGACTACCTGGAGCTGGCCGGCATCCTGGTGGTCGCCTGGCAGCACCTGGCCCTGGCCGCGGCGGCCCGGCGCCGTGGCGCCCCGACCCCCGAGGACGAGGCCTTTGCGCGGGGAAAGACGCTGGCTGCGGCCTACTGGATCCGGACCGAGATCCCCAGGCTGACCCAGCTGGCGGCGCTCATCCGGTCGGGCGAGGACAGCTACGCAAAGGTGCGGCCCGAGGACCTCTGAGCTAGGGTCGCCCCTCGGATCCACACGGCATGTCTGGAGATCTCGAGACCCTCCTCGCAGAGGGCATCATCACGGAAGTCGGCGCGCGGCTGAAGAGCGGCAAGGAAGCCGACGTCTGGATCGTCGCCTACGGGGGGAGGTACGTCGCCGCGAAGGTCTACAAGGACCACGCGATGCGGTCCTTCAAGAACAACTCCGGCTACAAGGAGGGGCGCAGCGTCCGCAACACCCGGTCGGCGCGGGCGATCGAGCGCGGCTCCCGCTTCGGCCGCGACGCGGCGGAGGACGCGTGGAAGTCGGCCGAGGTCGACGCCCTGTACAAGCTGCACGCCGGTGGCGTCCGCGTGCCGACGCCGGTCCTCTACTACGAGGGCGTGCTCCTCATGGAGCTGGTGCTCGACCCCGAGGGCGGCGCCGCCCCGCGCGTCATCGACTCCCCCCTCACGGCGGAGGACGCGAACAAGGCCTACCACGACATGCTGGGCCAGCTGGTCCGCATCCTCTGCTGCGATCTGATCCACGGCGATCTCTCGCCGTACAACGTGCTGTGGGGCGTGAACGGCCCGACGATCATCGACTTTCCGCAGGCGGTGTCGGCCCCCGGCAACAGCCGCGCCGAGTTCTTCTTCATCCGCGACGCGCACAACATCCTGGGGCACTTCGCGCGCATCGATCGGAGCCTGGACGGGCGCGTCGGTGACGCCGCCGAGATCTGGCGCGCGTACACCCGGCGCGAGCTGTCCCCGGACTTCCTTCCCCGCGGGCGGCCGATGATGCGAATGGCGCCGCGGCCGATGGACCGCCGCCCCCCGATGCACGAGGCGCCGCGGCCGGTGAGGCATCAGCCGCCGCCGCCGGTCGCCCCTCAGGGGGCGGAGGAACAAGGTCCGATGCCGGCGCAGCAGGAGCCGCCGCGCGAGGTGGGGCAGGAGCCGCCGCGCGAGGTGGGGCAGCAGCCGCCGCGCGCAGTGGTGCAGCAGGAGCCGCCTCAGCAGGACAGCCCGCACGAGGCGCCCCAGCACGAGCGGCCGCGCGAGGCGTTCCAGCGCGACCGCCACCACCAGGGACCGGCCGATCGTCCACGTCGCGACGCGCGCCCGAGGGTCGACGGGCCGCCGCGCCACGAGGGACCTCCGCAGCAACAGCGGCGGGATTCGGCTCCGGAGCAACAGCGCCGCGACAGGCCTCCGCAGCAGCCGCGTCGGGATTCTTTTCCGCAGCAGCAGCGCGGGGATGCATCTCCGCAGCAGCCGCGACGGGACGCATTTCCGCAGCAGCCGCGACGGGATGCAATTCCGCAGCAGCCGCGACGGGATGCATTTCCGCAGCAGCCGAAACAGGATGCGCCTCCGTACCCGCAGCGACGGGATGCGCCTCCGCAGCAGCGCCGCGACGTGCCGCCGCAGCAGCCGCGCCGTGACGCGCCGACCCAGCAGCCGCGCCGTGAGCCGCCGCCTCCGCGGGAGCCCCGCGGCGACGGGCCGCCCCAGCAACAGGGCCGGGAGCCGCGGCGGCCCCTGATGCCCGAGGTGATCGTGCGTCGCAAGCCGACCGATCCTGCGACCCCCGGCGATCAGGGCCATGCGCCGCCCCCCGGCGGTCGTCCGGGCGCTCCCGGCCGGCCGCACGGCGATCGGCCGGGGGACATCGCGCCGCGCCGCCGGCGCGGCAATTGATGCCCCACCAGCAACGGTTCGCCCCGAGGCCGGGTCTACCGAGCGTGGAGCGAACGACGCATCCTGATGCCATGCCCGCGACGACGAAGCTCACCGACGAGAACATCACCCGCCGCGAGGCACTGGCCGCAGGGATCGCCGGTGCCGCGGTGCTCGCGTCCGCCGGGTCCGCCGGGTGCGCCGCCGACGCGGCGTCGCCCGGCGCGGCGGCGGCTGGGCGCGAAGACTCCGCGGCGCGCACCTCGGGTCGCATGCCGGTCGTCTTCGTCCCGCACGGTGGCGGTCCATGGCCGTTCGTGCCGGGCCTCGGCGACCCGGTCGAGCTCGACGCGCTCGCCGCCTACCTGCGCTCGGTGCGCGAGGTGCCGCGCATGCCGGTAAAGGCGCTGCTCGTCATCTCCGCCCACTGGGAGGAGCACGTGCCGACGGTCACCACCTCGCAGCGCCCGCCGATGCTCTACGACTACTTCGGCTTCCCGCCTGCCTCGTACGACGTGCAATGGCCGGCGCCGGGCGAGCCGCGGGTGGCCGCTCGCGTGCGCGAGCTGCTGGGCGCCGCCGGGTTCGAGACCGCGGAGGACGCCGAGCGCGGGTTCGATCACGGCACCTTCGTGCCGATGAAGCTGACCTACCCCGACGCCGAAGTGCCCACGGTGCAGCTATCGCTCAAGGTGGGACTCGACCCCGCCGAGCACGTCGCCATGGGGCGTGCGCTGGCGCCGCTCCGCGACGAGGGCGTCTTCATCGTCGGCAGCGGGATGACGTACCACAACATGCGCGGCTTCCGCGATCCGCGGCAAAAACCGGTGGCAGAGGCGTTCGACGCCTGGCTGCGCGAGACCGCGCTGATGCCCGCCGCCGAGCGCGAGGCGCGGCTCGCGACGTGGGCTGCTGCGCCGTCTGCCCGCGATGCGCACCCGCGCGAGGAGCACCTGATCCCGCTCATGGTGAGCGCCGGCGCCGCCGGCGCCGACCCCGCGACCGTTCCCTTCAGCGGAACGGTCATGGGCCTGCGCATCAGCGCGGTCCATTTCGGGTGACCCAGCTTCAGGCGTCTGCACCCGAACCGCAGACGCGCCGACCGACCTCGTCGGCGCCGCTCGCGGTGAAGCCGTCGGGACAGGGGCAGCACCCCGATTGCACGACGTCGCCGCCGCATTCGCGGACGCAGTCGACGGCGCGGACACACTCCCCTTTCGCTCCCAGGACATCGGCGTCGCGGCGCGCGGCGTGTGCCATCGGGCCCTCCCGGTCCTGTCCTCCTGGAACAGCGGGACAGCGCGCGGGCGTCGCGGCGTCTTGATCGCAGCGACGCGCTGCTTGGAGCTACAGCGTCTCGAGCGCTTCCTCGAGCGCCGCGACGAGCTCCTGGCGGATCTCCTCCTCGAACGCGTCGGAGCCCCGCTGCGCGGACTGCTCACCGTGCGCCGCCCTCAGCGCATCCTTGCTGGAAGGCATGCCGATCTCCAAAAGGGCGTGGACGATGACGACCTTGGGTGCGCGCGGCACCGTCGCGTCGAGCAGCTCCGCCTCCAGCGCCGGCGCGGCGCCGGGGTCCCGCGTGTCTCCCAGCGCTTCGTAGATCTGCAGGAGGTTACCGGGGCTCTCACGAGCGTCGCGGCGCTTTTCCGTGCGCAGCATCGAGAGGAGGCGGTCGACGGCGGTGCTCTTCTCGTCCTCGTTGGCGACCGCGCCCAGCTTGCCGAGCGCAGCGATCACGCTGAGCCCGCTGCCCGCCGCCTCGTCGAGGCGGATCGCGGCGAGCTGCGTGATCGCCTCCGTCGCCTGTCGGGCGACCAGCGCTCTGGCCGCCTCCGCAACCACGATGGGGTCGCGGCTCGTCAGGTTGTCGGTCAGCGTGCGTGTGCCCTCGTCGGAGCGATCGTCGCGGGCCGCGAGCACCATCTTCAGCGCCGGGTCGCTCACGGCGTCCGGCTGGAGCTGCGGTGGCTTCGCGTCGGCGACCCCTGCGCTCACGCGCGCGCGCGGACTTCGATCCGACTCCCTGGCAGTGACGCGCGGCCCACGCGGCACGTCGCCTTGCGCGAGAGTCGAGGGCCGCTCTCGCCCCCCCCGGGCCGACGGCTGCGACCCGCGGGGCGCGGGCTCGGAATCCGCGCCGCGCAGCGCGAAGAACAGCGCCGCGAGGACGACCAGGATCCCGAGCCCGATCCGTGCGCCGGTGACACGCGACTTCGCTACGGGTGTCCCGCGTGGCGCGGGTGGGCGCGACGGCCCAGGCCCGCGCGCATCGGGTGTCAGCATCCAGCCAGGCTGCAGTACATGTTTCGCATCTGCGACGCGGTCTTCACGGGCTGGCCGTAGCGGCCGGGCGGCAGCGAAGCCCACTCGTACGACAGCTTCGACATCGCGTTCGAGAACTCGGACGCCGTCATCGGGCGGTTCTGCGGAACCGTCGCGTGACGGACGGTGTTCATGAGGTACTTCGCACCGATCTCCTGGCTCTCCGGCTCGAAGTTCGGCAGGTCATTGGCGCTCTTCACCGAGTCCCAGGTGCCCTTCAGGAACTGGTAGCGGCCGGCGGCGGTGGAGCACGAGCTGCCGTATGAGAGGCACCGGTTCGGGTGCACGTTGCAGCGGTCCATGATCTTGAACGAGAACATCACGTCGTAGCCGTCCTCGGAGTAGTCGCGCGTGCCCTCGGCCCAGGCGATCGAGTCGTGCAGCGCCTTCTGGTAGCGGCTCACCGCGCCCTCGGCCCGGGCCGGTTCACAGGTCTCGCCACTGCCGCTGCCGCCGCCAGCTGCGGTGACGATCTCGACGTACTCCCGCGAGACCCAGCCGCGGGTGCCATCAGCGCTCTCGACCCGGACCCAGCCGGTGCTGCCGGTCGTCTCGACGCAGGTCACGATCGCGCCTTCGTCGAGCACGTCGAGGATCTCCGCGCTGGTCGAGGCCGACTTGCGCAGGTTCAGCGCGTCCGCGGTGATGCGCAGGGCAGCGCCGGCCTGCACGTCCGTGAGGGCGGATTCCTCCTCGGCGGCGTCCTCGTCCACCTCGTCGTCGTCGACGCCGGCCGGCACACAGGCCGCCAGCGAGAGGAGTGCCGCAGTCAGGAAGAGCTGGCCACGGCGGAGGAGCGTCTCGACGAGCATGCTCCCCGCAAAGCAAGGCCTGGGCCACTGCATGTCACTGAAATCGTGGTCGATGTCGGCCGAGTGGCGGGGTGTCTCCGTACCCTGCCCACATCAGGCCACCTGCTCACGAGGACGCTCCGGCGTGCACGGGTGGGGCCGTCGACCTGGGCAAAAGAACGCCCAGTGCATCCCGTGGGCCTGCGCGGCGGGTTTGCAGCGCTGGAGACGACCCGCAGGCGGCCCGGAGCGCGGTGCGTCGCGAGCGCGTCGCACCCCAGCTGGACGCCGACTGCCGAGGCGGAGGTCTAGGATGACGCTCCGATGGTGTACCGCACGCGGGCACAGGCTTCGCCGTCTGAACCGGCGCGCGTGGATCGCCACACGCTGCGGCGGCACACGGTCGGCTCGGTCGCGTCTGTGGTCGGCGGGCTCCTGGCGCTCCAGGTCTTCGCGGTTCTCGCCTACGGAGCCTGCTCCATCACGTGCGCCCGCGAGACCGCCGGCGCAGTGCCGCGCTGCAACGTCGAGGCCCGCGGGTGGTCGGCAGCGCCGGTCGCGCCATTCCAGCTGACCGGGTCCGCGCTGCACGTCGTCGAGAGCGTGTCCGATGACGCGAGCAGCACCTGGCTCGGCACTCCGGGCGGACCGCTTCGCGCCGGCGTCGACGCGAGGTTCGCGCGGGAGACCGTCACGGCTGCGATTCGCTTCCTGGAGTCGCCGCAGGAGCTTCGCTGGCAGTCGGGCCGCTCGACGGCGTTCCTGGGGATCTTCGCGGGGGGGGCCGGCGCGGTCGTTGCGGGCGTCATGGCCTATGCCCTGCGCCCGAGGCGGCTGCTCGTCGATCGCGACGCACACGTCGTGCGCGTCGGTGCGAGGACCTTCGCGCTCGAGGGCGTCGTCGCTGCGAAGGTCGCCGAGGTCGACGCGTCCACGCTGCAGGCGGTCGTGCTCCACGCCCGCGGCGGATCGAGCTGCGAGGTGATCCGCGGCAGGCCGGAGGACGCCGACCTCGCGGCGCGGGCGATCAACGTCGCCCTGGCGCAGCGCCACTCCAGCACCCGCACGATGCCGGGTGAGCTCCGCGAGATCGTGCGCACCCAGGCCATCGAGCTGGACTCCTCCCTCGGGACCTTTGACACCGTCGACGACGCCGGCCGCTGGGCGAAGGTCGAGGAGCTCCTCCAGGGCCTTCGGATCGACGGCGTCGAGGTGGTCCGCAGCGACACGCCGCGCCGCATCGAGGCGCGGGGGATGAAGCGCGGCGTCCCCATCCGCGTGGCCCTCGACCCGCTCTCGCCATCGCAGGTGGTCGTCGCCTCCTCGGTGGGCTGGCGACGCGGCACCGTCGAGGTCCATCATCGGCGGGGTGCCCGAGGCGAGGGCGCGCCGTCGTCCGACGCGGAGGGGGAAGAACCGGGGGAACGGCGCACCTTCATCGCGCCCGGCGTGTTCATCGAGGGCGGACGTGCGGCCGCCCAGTTCCGCGCGCTCCCCGATCCCGTCCAGAAGCGCGTCGCGTCCGACATGCGGATGCTGCGGATCGCGCGTCTCCGCATCGGCAAGAGGGAGACCCGGGCCGAGCACCCGGGGCGCATCGTCGACGCGCGTGACCCCCGGACACGTCTCGCCGCGATCGTCGACCTCGTCGCGGCGGTCGCCGACGCGGCGTCGTCGCCCGGCCGGTGAGCTCGTCCTCCTTCGACCGTGGGTCTCGCGCGCGGCTGAGCCCGCGCGACGTCCCGAGATTCCCAGACTCCACGCTGCTTCACCGCGTGGCGCGCGCGCTCTGCGGCGCCGATTGTCTGCCCCGCAAGGAGCTCTTCGAGTCGTGGGAGGTGGCGCGCCGTGTGCGGCGTCGGTTCCGCGGCGGACGGGTGGTCGACCTCGCCTGTGGCCACGGCCTGATCGCCCACCTCCTCCTGGTGCTCGACGACACGTCACCCTCGGCGGTCGCCGTCGACGCGCGCCTGCCGCCGAGCGCTGCCCTGGTGGCGGAAGCGATGTCGAAGGAGTGGCCGCGCATCGCGCGGCGGGTCGAGCTCACCGCGCGAGCGCTGGAGGACGTCGAGCTCGAGGCCGGCGACCTCGTGGTGTCGGCGCACGCCTGCGGGGCCCTCACCGATCGAGTGATCGAGCGAGCGCGCGCGGCGGGCGCGCGCATCGCCGTCCTCCCCTGCTGCCACGACGCGTCGACCTGCGACACCGGCGGTCTGGAGGGGTGGCTCGACGCCGCGCTCGCCATCGACGTGACGCGCGCTGCGCGGCTGCGCGCGTCGGGCTACGTCGTGCACACCCTGCAGGTGCCGGCCGACGTGACGCCCAAGAATCGACTGCTCCTGGCCTCGCCCGGGAGCTGAGAGCGTCCCCTCTCCCCCATCGAGTCAGGCGGTCTGCACCGAGGCGGCGGCGCCGAGGCCCAGCTCCTCGACGGCCATCTCCCTCATGCGAAACTTCTGGATCTTGCCGGTGACGGTCATGGGGAACGCGTCCACGAATTTCCAGTAGCGAGGGATCTTGAAGGTGGCGATGGTGCCGGCGCAGAACGCCCGCGCCGCATCCGCGTCGAGCGCAGCGCCGGCGCGCAGCCGCACCCAGGCCATGATCTCCTCGCCGTAGCGCTCACTGGGGACGCCGATGACCTGCGCCTCGGCGATCGCGGGGTGGGTGTGGAGAAATTCCTCCACCTCGCGCGGGTACACGTTCTCCCCGCCGCGGATGATCATGTCCTTGATGCGGCCGACGATGTTCACGTACCCGAGCTCGTCCATCACCACGAGGTCGTTGGTGTTCATTCAGCGGGCAGCGTCGATGGAGCTGCATGTC